>NZ_AWSA01000001.1 GCF_000576595.1 Intrasporangium oryzae NRRL B-24470
TCTCGGACGGTGTCGGGGCGGCCAGGTCCGCGCCCACGACGGTCGGGGCGATGGCACTCGGCAGGCCCTCGGCGTGGTCGCGGCGGGCCGAGCTGACCTCGACGGGCTCGTTCGGCGACAGGAGGGGCGTGCCGCTGCGCCGGCGGCGCTCGCCGCTCGCCCGCTCGGCCCCCGCGGCGAAGGCCCCTCGCACCGGTCGTCGGGCGGTGGCCCTCGAGGTGTGGGTCTCGGAGCTGCTGTTCCCGGAGGTCATGCTCCCCTTCGATGCTTCGGCGTGTTGCGCGCCGCCCGCCCTCGATGCCTTCGTCGTCCTCGTCGCCTTCGTCGCCGTCGTCTCCGTGTCGCCCGTGGCACCGGCCGGCCGCGCCGGGGCCTTCCGGGCGGCCGCCTTCTTGGTCGTGCCCCTGGTGGACGTCGACGGCCCCGCCGAGGCCTTCGACGTGTCCTTCGCGGTGTCCTTCGACGTGTCCTTCGCGGTGTCCTTCGCGGTGTCCGTCGGCGAGGCCTTGGCGCCGGTCTTGCGTGCCTTGGGCGGCGTCACGGCTGGATCCTGTCGAAGACGCGCCCGATGGCGGCCGCGGTGACCTCGGCGGCGTCGCTGACCACGTCACCCACGCCGTCGACCCCGGGGACAGCCGGTCGCAGGTAACGCACGTAGTCCTCGAACGCCTCACGCGTCGTGAACTGCGGTTCGAAACCGAGGACGGTCCGCATCCGGGTCGTGTCGAGCCCCCGGCCGAAGGCGAGGAAGGTGAGCTGGTCGGCGGAGAAGTCGGCGAGACCGCTCCTCTTGACGATGGAGCCGATCATCCCGGCGGCGGCGAGTGGCACGGGAAGGATCGGGCGACGGGCGATCGCCGCACACTGCGTGACCGTGAGGAAGCCCTCGCCCGCGACGTTGACGATGCCGACGGAGGGGCCGGTCGTCGCGAGGATCATCGCGGCCGTCGCGTCGTCCTCGTGGACGAACTGGAACCGCGCGTCGAAGCCGAGCGGGACCGGGACGAGCGAGAGCGCGAAGTAGTCGGTGAACGCGGTGCGGATGCTCGGGCCGATGACATTGGCGAAGCGGAGCATCGTGATCTCGACGTCGGGCCGGCGCCGGGAGAAGCCACGGACGTAGCCCTCGACCTCGACGGAGTCCTTGCCGAACCCGGTGCGAGGCATCGACTTGGGGTTCATGTCCTCGGTGAACATCGCGGGGTCGCGCGGCGAGGAGCCGTAGACCGCTGCGGAGGACTTGACGACGAGCCGTTGGACCGTCTCGGACTTCTGGCACGCGGCGAGCAGCTGCATCGTGCCGATGACGTTGATCTCCTTCTGCGTCACCCGGCCACCGGTGTCCTTGGGGGTGGCGATGACGTTCATGTGCACGACGGTGTCGACGCCGGCCTGGGCCATGATCCGCCCGATCATCGGGTTGCGGATGTCGGCCCGGACGAACTCGGTCCGTCCGATGGAGTGCCGTGGCGGGACGACGTCGACGCCGAGGATCCGCTCGATCGTGGGGTCGGCGCTGAGGCGCCGGGCGAAGAGGCCGCCGAGGTAGCGGGACACGCCCGTGACCAGCACGACCTTCGCCATCGGCTCCTCCTGTCGTCGCTGTCGCCCAACGGGCCCGGCGGGGCCTCACGACCCTGCACATGCAGCCTACCGAGAGGTAGCACCCTCGGCGCCCACCCGTCCGTCGTTTGTGGCCGGTCTCGCACGGGACGCGCCCGGCATACGCCTAGAAACGCGAACGACCCTCGCCCCGGAGAGGGCAAGGGCCGAGAGCGTGCGGGTCAGCCCGCGACGATCACTTCTTGTTGCGACGCTGGTGACGCGTCTTGCGCAGCAGCTTGCGGTGCTTCTTCTTCGCCATCCGCTTGCGGCGCTTCTTGATGACAGAGCCCATGGTTGTCCTTGATCCGTTTGACTGTGCGATGTGCCGACCTGCGCCGACAGACCGTCAGAAAGAGGGAAAGTCGAACCAAGAGCCGAACAGAACCCACAGCGTAGCGCGTGCAACGCCAGGACCTCAAAAGCGCTACCACATCGTCTGTCGGCGGCGCCGAGCGTGGGGCGCGCGTGGGGCGTGCGGGGAACGGCGAGGGGCGGTCCGGGTCGATGACCCGAACCGCCCCTCGTCCGGCGGAACCGGTTCACGCGGTGTCGATGAAGGACGTCTGGAGATAGGTGTGCACCGCATCCTCCGGGACCCGGAAGGAGCGACCGACGCGAACTGCGGGAAGGTCCCCGCCGTGGACGAGCCGGTACACCGTCATCTTCGACACCCGCATGATCGAGGCGACCTCGGCAACGGTCAGGAACCGCACCTCGGAGAGCTGACGCTCGTTCGTCATGTTGACCCCGATCTGTTGGGGCACTCGCGTGTCGCCGGCTTCCCCTCCGGCGAAACATCACGCACGTGCAGGAGTCAACACTAGGGGCAGATGTGACGGGAGGGGAAGTGCCGAAAAGAGTAAGACCTTTGGCGCGCAAGGCGACACGCCGGAACGATCCCTGCGGATCTCCCGACATGTCGGACTATTCACGGCACGAGTCGGTTCAGGTCCCTCGGGAACAGCGTCACCTCGCGGATGTTCTCTGCTCCCGTGAGGCGCCCGACCCACCTTTCCAGACCGATGGCAAACCCGCCGTGCGGAGGCATCCCGTGCTCGAACGCGTCGAGGTAGCCGCCGAGCAGCGCGGGGTCGGTCCCGGTCCGCCCCAGGGCCGCCGCGTAGTCGCTCGGCCGGTGGAGTCGCTGGCCGCCGGTCGTCAGCTCGAGCCCGCGGAAGAGCAGGTCGAAGCTGTTGCTCCACCGCTCGTCCCCCGGCTGCGGATGGGTGTAGAAGGGCCGCTTCGCCATCGGGTACCCCTCCACCGCGAGGAAGTCCGAGCCGTATGCCGCCCGCGCCCACTCGCTCAGGGCTCGCTCGTGCGCCGGGCTGAGGTCGGGCTCGTCCGGGTCGGCGCCGACCTTGGCGAGCGCGTCCCGGAAGTGAATGACCGGGATCTCCTCGGGCACGGAGGGCAGGTCGACGTCGAGGAGCGCAGCGGCCTCAGCGGCATACGTCCTGACGGCGTCGACCATCCCGGCGAGCGCGGCGCGGAGCACGCCGAGGACGTCACGGTGGTCGCGGATGAAGCCGAGCTCCGCGTCCATCGAGGTGTACTGCGCGAGGTGGCGCACGGTGTCGTGGGGCTCGGCCCGGAACACCGGCCCGATTTCGAAGACGCGCTCGAAGACTCCGACGAGCATCTGCTTGTAGAGCTGGGGGCTCTGCGCGAGGTAGGCCGTGCGGCCGAAGTAGTCGACCGTGAAGACGTTGGCCCCCGACTCGGTCGCCGTGCCGACCAGCTTGGGGGTCGCGATCTCGGTGAACTCGAGCGCCCCGAGCGCCTCGCGGAACCCGCGCATCGAGGCGCTCGCGAGCTGCCAGGCCGCCCGGTGCCGCGGGTGGCGCAGCGTCACGGCCGCATGGTCGAGGTGGGTCGGCAGACCCGCCCCGAACGTCGGGCGCCACAGCTCCGTGGGTGGCGCCACGGCCGGCTCGGTGAGGGCGACGACGGTCGGCTCGACGAGCTCCGCACCGCCGGGCGCGGACGCGTTGAGGCTGACGGTGCCCGTCACCTCGACGACGGTCTCCTCGGGCAGGTCCTGGAGCTGCCCGACCGTCGCCGGGTCCTTGATGACGACCTGCGCGAGGCCGGAGCGGTCGCGCAGCACGAGGAACGTCACGCTCGACAGGACACGCCTGCGGTGGACCCAGCCGCGGAGCGTGGCCGGCGCTGCGTCGCCGAGGGTTGCAAGCTCACGCGCGAGGGTTCGCCCGGTGACTGTCGTGGTGGGTGGTGTCGCGGTCGTCGTCGTGGTTGCCGCGTCGGTCGTCGTGGTTGCGCGAGCCGGTTGCTCGCCTGCTGACTGCTGGATGTGGTGCATACCTTCACCTCCTGGGATCGAGCCCCGGAGGTGTGGGCGATGGGGAATGTCGCTGTGCCACCACACCTTCGCCGCCGCGAGAGTGCGGTCGGCCTCTTGTCGTGCTCGGCTCAGGATCGTCAGGCCCGTCATCGCCGTGCGACAAGGGTGGCATGGGTGCTGTCCGCCCGACAACCCGGATTCCTCCCCGGAACGGCACCGCCCGGATCCACAACAACTCCGCCCGGGCGAAGAACCTCCGGCCGTTCGGGCACCAAACCCCACAACAACTCCGCCCCGGCGAAGAACGTCCGGCGCCACGCCAGGTGAATTCAAGTGGTCGTTGCAACACCCCTGTTGAAGGGGTTGTCAAGCACATGGATGGTTCACGGGTGCGTCAGGGTCGGGTCCGGACCCGGCGGGAGGAGGTGTCCCGGTTCTGGGAGCAGCTGCTGGTGTGTGGCTCGGTGGAGCAGGCGGCGACACGCGCGGGGATCGCGGCGGCGACGGGCCGGACGATCGTGCATCAGGCTGGCGGGGTGCGCCCCCGCCTGAAGGAGCCCTCGGGCCGGTATCTGTCGTTTCGTGAGCGGGAGCTGATCGCGCTATGGCGTGGCGGGGGCAGCGGGGTGCGCGAGATCGCCCGGTGGCTCGGGCGCGACCCGGGCACGGTCAGCCGCGAGCTGGCCCGCAACGGGCGCAGCCACTCGCGCGGCCCGGCCAGCGGGCGGGGGCCGCGGCAGGTTCCGTACCTGGCGTCGGTGGCGCAGGACCGGGCCGAGCGGGCGGGCGCCCGCCCGAAGCCGCGCAAGCTGGCCGGGAACCCGAGGCTGGCCCGGTGCGTGCGCAAGAAGCTGGCGAAGCGGTGGAGCCCGGAGCAGGTCAGCGCCTGGCTGACCCGCCGGTACCCGCACGATAGGAGCATGCAGGTCAGCCACGAGACGATCTACCAGTCGCTGTACGTGCAGGGACGTGGTGGGCTCAACCGGGAGCTGGTCACGGCGCTGCGCACCGGGCGCGCGGTGCGTAAGCCCCGCCGGCGCGAGGGGCAGCGCCGGGCCCGGGTCCCGGCCGAGCTGCTGATCAGCCAGCGGCCGGCCGAGGCCGAAGACCGGGCCGTGCCCGGGCACTGGGAAGGGGATCTGATCCTCGGCAAGGACGGCGCGTCGGCGATCGGCACCCTGGTCGAGCGGACCACCCGGTTCACGATGCTGCTGCACCTGCCCGGCGCGCACGACGCCCTGGCCGTGCGTGACGCCATGGGCAGAGCCATCCCGGCCCTGCCCCGGCAGCTGTGGCGCTCCCTCACCTGGGACCAGGGCAGCGAGATGGTCGGGGCCCACCTGCAGATCCGGATCGAGGACGGGCTGCCGATCTACTTCTGTGACCCCCACTCACCGTGGCAGCGCGGCAGCAACGAGAACACCAATGGCCTGCTGCGTCAGTACTTCCCCAAGGGCACCAACCTGTCGGTGCACACCGTCGAACACCTCACCGCGGTCGCCGCTGAACTCAACGGCAGACCCCGCAAAACCCTGGGCTGGGACACCCCAGCCCAAGCCCTTGCCAAGCTACTGTCACCACCACAAGCCACCGGTGTTGCAACGACCCCCTGAACCCAAGCCACCAAACCCCACAACAACTCCGCCCCGGCGAAGAACCTCCAGCGCCACGCCACCAAACCCCACAAGAACTCCGCCCCGGCGAAGAACCTCGAGCGCCACGCCATGACGCGCGGGGGAGGGGAACGGCCCCAGACGGCGAAGATCAGTCGAAGTGGATGTCGAGGCCGTGGTGGGGGAAGACCGCGGTGCGCGTCGCCATGATCGCGCGGTCGACCTCGCTCCCCGGGTCGTAGCCCATCTCCCAGGACCGCCACCACAGCGGGCCGTCCTCGGCGGTCAGGTCGCCCATCCGTCGGGGACCGGGTCGGCCGAAGAGCCGCTGGACGTGCTCGCGCCAGTCCTCGGGAATCTCCGCCGACGTCTTGATCGGCACGTGCGCGGCGATCGCGGTCAGGTGCGTCCACGTCCGCGGCACGACGTCCACGACCTCGTAGCCGCCCCCGCCGAGTGCGACCCACCGCCCGTCGCACACGTCGTGGGCGAGTCGGTGCATCGCCTCAGCAGCCGACCGCTGGGCGTCGACGGTGATGGCGAAGTGCGCGAGCGGGTCCTCGGCGTGCGTGTCGCACCCGTGCTGCGTCACGAGCACGTCGGGCTTGAACGACCGGACGAGGGCGGGCACGGTCGCGTGGATCGCGCGCAGCCAGCCGGCATCGGAGAGACCGGGCGGCAGGGACACGTTGACGGCGTAGCCCTCGGCGCCGGGCCCGCCGATGTCGGTGGGCCAGCCGGTGCCCGGGAAGAGCGCCCGGCCGGTCTCGTGCACGGAGATCGTCAGCACGCGCGGGTCGTCCCAGAAGATCCGCTCGACGCCGTCGCCGTGGTGGACGTCGAGATCGACGTAGGCGACGCGCTTCGCGCCGTTCGCGAGCAGCCAGCGGATGCCGACGGCGATGTCGTTGTAGACGCAGAAGCCGCTCGCCTTGCCGGGCATCGCGTGGTGGAGTCCACCGGTGAAGTTCACCCCGTGCCTGGTCTCCCCTTCCCAGACGCCGCGGCAGATGTCGACGGTGCCCCGCACCACCCGCGCGCTGGCGTCGTGCATGCCGACGAACGCGGGGTCGTCCTCGGTGCCGAGGCCGTATGCCGGGTCAGCCGTCTCCGGGTCGACCGACGCCGCCCGGACCGCCGCGATGTAGTCGGCGTCGTGGACCGTCTCGAGGAGCGCGTCGTCGGCGATGTCGGCCCCGACGCGCTCGACGCCGTCGGCATCGAAGACGCCCAGCGCGTCGCAGAGCCGCGCGGTGAGGTCGAGACGGACCGGTGCCATGGGATGGGTCGGCCCGAAGTCGTAGTGGGTGAAGGAGTCGTCCCAGACGACCCGGGCCTGAGTTGGCATGATTGAGACGCTATCGCGTCCCACGACGCGCCAACGCTCGACGGAGGTAATGCCCATGGGCCGCAACCGGCTCTTCGACGACGACGTGCTCGTCATCGGGCTCGGACGATTCGGCTCGGCCGTCGCCCTCGAGCTGACCAGGCTCGGGCATCGGGTCATCGCGGTCGAGCGCGACAGCTCCATCGCGGAGTCGTACGTCAACAAGGTCGCCAAGATCGTCCATGCCGACATGGCGCACGCGTCTGCGCTCGACATGATCCGCGACGCAGGTCCCAAGATCGCCATCGTCGGCATCGGCTCGTCGGTCGAGTCGTCGGTCCTCGCCTGCGCCAACCTCGTCGACGCCGGCGTGCCCGCGATCTGGGCCAAGGCCCTCAGCCCCGAGCACAAGCGGATCCTCGAGCGGATCGGGGTCCACCACGTCATCTCCCCGGAGGCCGACTCGGGCCGGAGGGTCGCCCACCTCGTCAACGGCAAGCTGCTCGACTACATCGAGTTCGACGACGGTTTCGCCATCGTCAAGATCAAGCCGCCGGCCGAGACCATCGGCTTCACGCTCGAGCAGAGCCAGGTGCGGCGCAAGTACGGCGTCACCGTGGTCGGCGTCAAGGCGCCCGGCGAGGACTTCACGTATGCCGTCCCCCAGACGAAGATCTCGGCCCACCACATGCTCATCGTGAGCGGGCCGACCGAGCTCTGCGAGCGGTTCGCCGCGCGCCCCTGAGCGCCGGGAGCGGCCACCGACGCCTCACCGCGGCCCTGGCGGGCCCGACGGCTGCGGGTTCAGGGACTCAGGTGCGGCCCGGGTCGTCACCGAGCGCGAGGACCATGGCGATCTCCTCGTCGCCGTCCTCCTCGCTGACCACGCCCATCGGGCGGCGGTACTCCGTTGGCCGGAAGCCCATGCCGCTGGCGAAGGCGACGGCTCGGCCGTTCTCGGTGCCGACCCAGTAGACGAGCTGCTTGTGCCCGCGCGCGCGGGCGCGCTCGGCGGTGTCCTTGACCAGCCGCGTGGCCACGCCGACGCCACGCGCCTCGGGATGCACCCAGAGTCCGAACAGCTCGCCCGCGGCGGAGTCGGTGGCCGCGGCGCTGCCGAGGCTGACGACCCCGACCGCCCGCCCGTCGATCTCGGCGACGAGCCGCTCGGACCGGTTCATGCGCTCACGCCACAGCGCCTCGTCATAGCTTTCCTCCTCCGCGGCGGTCGCCACGAAGGCTTCGGGCGACTCGCGAAGGGCTTCGAGACGCACCGAGCGGTAGTGCTGCCAGTCGTCCTCCCCCAAGGGGCGCACGGTGATCTCGCTCATGGGGCCACCTTGTCACGAAGATTCGACGAAATGCACCCGGAACCAGGTGAACATTCGTCGCTCCGGACCGGTCTCCGGCCGAAGAACGCGAACGGGGGCGAGCGGGCGCTCGTCGGCGGCTCAGCGGCATACGAACGGGTGGCGGTTGTCCGGCGGCACTCAGCCGAGCCGGGCCACCATCTCGACCTCGTGGACGGCGTCGTTGCGCGGGTGGGGGTGGGTCGTTCCGGTGCGGACGAAGCCGCAGCGCTCGTAGAGCGCGATCGCCGGCGCGTTGGTGTCGGCCACCTCGAGGACGACGACCGACTTCCCGCGGCGGCGGGCCTCGTCGAGGACGGCGCCGACGAGCGCCTCCCCGACGCCCCTGCCCCGAGCCCGCGGGGCGACGTACATCCCGAAGAGGGTCGCCGTCGTGGCCCGCTCGGGCTCCCAGTGGCTTCCGAGGCCGGCGCTGCCGATCACCCCGTCGACGTCCCGCGCCTGCACGAGCCAGGCCCCCTCGATCCGCTCGCGCCAGTCGGCCTCGTCGTAGACGGCCTCGTCGGCGTAGGTGAACCAGAAGGCGTCGGGCGCCTCACGCAGCATCTCCAGCCGGATGTCGCGGTGGCTCTCCCAGTCGTCGGGGTGCACCTCGTGCAGGTGCATCGGCAGATGCTGGCCGGAGTGCTCGGGCGTCGACATGCGACCAGCCTGCCCTCAGCCCTGCCCGGAGGCCAGTTCTTTCGACCGGGCCGCCGCCGCCTCGATCGCGGTGACGAACGCGGCCCGAACCTTGTGGTCGTCGAGCTGGCGCAGGGCCGCCACCGTCGTGCCGCCCGGCGAGCTCACCTGCTCGCGAAGGACCGTGGGGTGCTCGTGCGTCTCCTTGAGCATCGTCGCCGCTCCGTACAGCGTCTGGACGACGAGCTCGGTCGACGTCGCGCGGGGCAGCCCGAGCACGACACCGGCCTCGATCATCGCCTCGACGACGTAGAAGATGTATGCCGGGCCGCTGCCCGAGATGGCCGTCACCGCGTCGAGATGCTTCTCCGCGAGGCGGACGACCTTGCCGCAGGACGAGAGCAGCTCCTCGGCCTCCGCGAGGTGGTCGTCGGTGCAGTGCTTCCCCGGCGAGATGCCCGCCATGCCCTGGTCGACGAGCGCCGGGGTGTTGGGCATGACGCGGATGACCGACGTGCCCTCGGGCAGCCTCGACTCGAGGAACTCGGTCGTGATGCCGGCCGCGAGCGAGACCACGGCGTTGCCTGGAGCGACGTGGTCGTGGATCTCGTCGAGCAGGGCCGCCATGTCCTGGGGCTTGACGCAGAGGACGAGGGTGTCGGCGACGTCGGCGGCCGCGGCGTTCGAGAGCACCCGCACGCCGTACTTCTCCCCCAGCGCGTTGACCTTGTCGGGGGTGCGGCCGGTGATGACGAGGTCGGCGGGGTTGCGACCCGAGCGGATCAGCCCCGAGACGAGCGTCTCGCCCATGACCCCCGCTCCGAGGATCGCCGTCGTCGCCATGGCAGGTCAGCCCTTCGTCGCGACGCCGCGGAGGAAGAACATGACGTTCGCCGGGCGCTCCGCCATGCGGCGCATGAGGTAGCCGTACCACTCCTGGCCGTAGGGGATGTAGACGCGCATCTGGTCGCCACGGTCGGCGATCCGCTGCTGCTCCTCCGGTCGGATGCCGTAGAGCATCTGGTACTCGAAGGAGCTCGGGTTGCGGCCGGCCTGGCCCGCGAGCGCCCCGGCGATCTCGATGAGGCGCGGGTCGTGCGAGGCGACCATCGGGTAGCCCTCGCCCTGCATGAGGATCTTGAGGCACCGGACGTAGGACTTGTCGACGTCGGCGCTCGACTGGAAGGCGACCGACTCGGGCTCCTTGTAGGCGCCCTTGCAGAGCCGAACGCGCGAGCCGGCATACGCCAGGTCGCGGGCGTCGCCCTCGGTGCGGTGCAGGTAGGCCTGCAGCACGGCGCCGACGGTCGGGAAGTCGGCCCGGAGCTCGCGCAGCGCGTCGAGCGTCAGGTCGGTCGTCGTGTGGTCCTCCATGTCGAGGGTGACCGTCGTGCCGGCCTCCGCCGCGAGGGTGCAGATCTCGCGGGCATGGTCGAGGGCGATCTTGTTGCCGTCACCGGGGAGGGCCTGGCCGAGCGCGCTCAGCTTGAGGGAGACCTCGACCTTGCCGGCCTGGGTCAGGCCCTGGTCGCGCAGGGCCGTGAGGAGCGAGACGTAGGCGTCGCGGGTGTGCTGGGCCTGGGCCAGGTCGAGGGTGTCCTCACCGAGGTAGTCGATCGTCGACAACCGGCCGGAGGCTGCGATCTCGGCCGCCGCGCCGACGACGTCGGCTCGTTCGGCGCCGGGGACGAATCGCTTGACGACCGCCCGGGACACTGGGGCCTTCTCGATGACGTCTCGGATGCGCTCCTGCTTGGACAGCTGCAGGAGTGAGTTGCGCAGCAGGTCGCTGGCGTCCACGGTGACCTCCGGTCGGTGTCTGGTCTCGACGATGCCCGGACAGGCTGGGGTGTGCGGGTCCGGCCCCGCAAATCTACCGCCGCGGGCAGGGCCCGCCGGACAGGTGCGGGCTCGATGGGCGGGTGAGGAGGTGTCGCGGAGTGGTCGCGGAGTGGTCGCAGAGGGGTGGCGCCGAGCGCCCGAGCCGAGCGCCCGAAATGCCGCGGCCCATCCCCATTCGGGTGTCGTCGTCGTGATTTCCGCATATAGCGGCCTTTCAAAGGAAAAGAGCGGCCCCGGGACGCCGTGGCGCAATAGAAATATCGTCCATATGCCGCGGCATCTGCGAATTTGCCACCCGCCCGAACGCGCGCGCCTAGCATCTTGAGTGATCCCACGCGGGGGCGTGGGTTCGGGGGAGATCCGGGGAGGGATCGGGCCCACCGTCATGCCTGCGGTCCAGGAAGCGACTGGCACACAGGGCGATTCGCCCAACCTTTCCTCCATTGCCGATGCACGTCTGGGTAATTGGAAGGGACGCACCATGAAAGACAATCCACGCATTCCGGCTGACACCGTGGCAAGGGGTGGGCCGCCCAGGCGTGACAGGCGTTTGAGAACGGCGATCATGGTCGTGATCGCCTTGATCGTCTCCCTCGGGACCCAGTTCGGTGCGGTCTCCGCGCAGGCTGCGACATTCACACCGACGATCACCAGCGACCTCGCCGACTACAACCCCGGGCAGACCGTGAAGCTCACCGGCACCCAGTGGGACCCGGCCGGCTCGCAGGTCCATGTCGTCGTCAACGACGACTCAGGCCAGACCTGGCAGCACGTTGTCGACGTCGCACCTGCCAGCGACGGAACGATCGTCGACACGTTCTCGCTGCCCAACTACTTCGTGGCACAGTACGGCGTGACAGCGACCCAGACGGCCGCCGACGGAAGCGCCCTGCAGGCGACGACCTCGTTCACCGACGCCAACCCGTCGGCCAACCTCGACCAGTGCGCCAACGACCCGTTGCCGTCTCCGAGCACCGATGGGTGTGACACCAGCGCGACCCAGTGGGTCAACGGCAACCTCGGTAGCAGCAAGTCGGTGTACTTCGAGGGCGACTCGATCCCCTACCGCCTGACGTTCGGCAGCCTGTCGACCTCCGGCACACACACCGTGACGATCGAGTGGGACACAACCAAGAGCGGAACCCACGCCCTTGACTACCTCACTACCTTCAACCAGTCCGTCGCAGACGCTGACCCATGCCTGGGGGTCTCAGGCTGCACCGGGCCGCCTAGCGTGAAGCCCATCCCGGCCGACGGGCAAGTTATCGGTGCTGGCGTTACGCCGATTCCGGGGAACTTCTCCTTGTACGGAGGCACCATCAACTCGGTGGGCTCCTACAGTTACCCGAGCGGCACAGGGTTCGCGGGCGACAAGTCGGCAAGGATCTCGATCACCTTTACCGCGTCGGTGGCCAACCCCGTCCTCGCCTGGGGCGGTCACATCTCCACCCGGAAGGACTGGGGAGCGAACAACTCCGCCGTGGCGATCTCGGGTTCCCCGTATCACACGAGTCTCGTCGACCTCGACGGGTCGGGCGGCAACCAGGACAGGTCCCTCTCCGCTGACGCGGTCATCTTCCCCGGTTCAATCACCATCGTGAAGGACGCGACGCCGAACGGCTCGCAGGCGTTCAGCTTCACCGGTTCGCCGACACCGTTGACGAACTTCTCGCTCGTCGACGACGGCACGTCCGCCAACACGAAGGTCTTCTCGAACATCATCAACTTCCAGACCTACACCGTCGCCGAGGGGGCCCAGACCTCTCCGTGGATCTTCGACAGCGCCAGCTGCTCGGTGACCACGCCGAACGGCGGCAGTCAGACCGTCTCGGGATCCACCGCGACGATCAAGCTCGCTGAGGGTGAGAACGTCACCTGCACCTACCTCAACCACAGGCTCGCCAACCCACACCTCAAGCTCGTCAAGACCGTGACCAACGACAACGGCGGCAGCGCGAGTGCAACCGACTTCACTCTCACCGCGACCGGGCCGCAGACGATCAGCGGCGCCGGCGGTACCGAGAGCGATGTGGCCCCGGGCACGTACACCCTGTCCGAGACGAACCTGCCCGGCTACACGGCCGGTAGCTGGTCCTGCACCGGTGGCACCTTCACGGCCCCGAACAAGATCGCCCTCGACTTCACCCAGTCGGCGACCTGCACGATCAACAACAACGACCAGACGGCGCACCTGAAGCTCGTCAAGACCGTCACCAACGACAACGGCGGCACGGCCGTCGCGACCGACTTCACCCTCTCCGCTGCCGGACCCACGCCGATCAGCGGCGCCGGTGGAGCCGAGAGCGACGTCAACGCAGGCAGCTACACCCTGTCCGAGACCAACCTGCCGGGCTACACCGCCGGCTCGTGGTCCTGCGTCGGTGGCTCGTTGAGCGGCAGCAAGGTCACGCTCGCCCTCGGTGAGTCGGCCACCTGCACGATCAACAACAACGACAACTCCGCTCACCTCAAGATCGTCAAGACCGTCACCAACGACAACGGCGGCACGGCCAAGGCGACCGACTTCACCCTCTCCGCTGCCGGACCCACGCCGATCAGCGGCGCCGGTGGCGCTGACAGCGACGTCAACGCAGGCAGCTACACCCTGTCCGAGACCAACCTCCCCGGCTACACGGCCGGTTCATGGTCCTGCAGCGGCGGCACCTTCACCGCTCCGAACACGGTCGCGCTCGATCTCGGCCAGTCCGCGACCTGCACCATCAACAACAACGACCAGACGGCACACCTGAAGCTGGTCAAGACCGTGACCAACGACAACGGCGGCACGGCCGTCGCGACCGACTTCACCCTCTCCGCAGCCGGACCCACGCCCATCAGCGGCGCCGGCGGCGCTGACAGCGACGTCAACGCAGGCAGCTACAGCCTGTCCGAGACCAACCTGCCCGGCTACACCGCCGGCACCTGGTCGTGCACCGGTGGCACCTTCACCGCTCCCGACCAGATCGCAGTCGCTCTCGGCCAGTCGGCCACCTGCACGATCAACAACAACGACCAGACCGCACACCTCAAGCTGGTCAAGACCGTGACCAACGACAACGGCGGCACGGCGACTCCGGGCGACTTCACCCTCTACGGGGACGGCCCCACGCCACTCAGCGGCAAGGGCATCGCCGAGAGTGACGTCAACGCGGGCGCGTACCTCCTGTCCGAGGCCGGACCCGCCGGTTACACGGGTGGCGCCTGGTCGTGCACGGGTGGCACGCAGAACGGAAGCAGCATCACGCTGGCCGTCGGCGAGTCCGCCGTCTGCACCATCGACAACAACGACAAGACCGCACACCTGACCCTCGTCAAGGAGGTCGTGAACGACAACGGCGGCACCGCCCTGCCGGGCGACTTCAACCTCTCCGCGACCGGCCCCACGTCGATCAGCGGTGCGGGCGGAGTGAGCAAGGACGTCAACGCGGGAAGCTACAACCTCACCGAGCTAGGCCCTGCCGGATACTCGGCCGGCGCCTGGTCGTGCAACGGGGGCACCCAGAACGGCAGCAACATCACGCTCGCCCTCGGTGAGTCGGCCATCTGCACCATCGTCAACAACGACATCGCGCCCAAGCTCCACCTGCGCAAGATCGTCGTGAACGACAACGGCGGCACCGCAACCGTTGCCAACTTCACCCTGACCGCCAACGGCACCGGCAGCAACGACCTGTCCGGCACGAGCCCGGTCGACTCAGACCCCGGTCTGCAGGCCGACAGCTGGGCCCTGTCCGAGTCCGGGCCCACCGGCTACTCGAGCAGCGGCTGGGTGTGCGTCGGTGGACAGCAGAGCGGCAACTCCATCACCCTCGGGATCGCGGAGGAAGCCACCTGCACCATCACCAACGATGACCAGGCGGCGCACCTCAAGATCGTCAAGACCGTGACCAACGACAACGGCGGCACGGCCAAGGCGACCGACTTCACCCTCTCCGCTGCCGGACCCACGCCGATCAGCGGCGCCGGTGGAGCCGAGAGCGACGTCAACGCAGGCAGCTACACCTTGTCGGAGACCAACCTGCCCGGCTACACCGCCGGCAGCTGGTCGTGCACCGGTGGAACCTTCACCGGGCCGGACAAGATCGCGCTCGCCCTCGGTGAGTCGGCCACCTGCACGATCAACAACAACGACCAGACGGCGCACCTCAAGATCGTCAAGACCGTGACCAACGACAACGGCGGCACGGCCAAGGCGACCGACTTCACCCTCTCCGCTGCCGGACCCACGCCGATCAGCGGCGCCGGTGGAGCCGAGAGCGACGTCAACGCAGGCAGCTACACCTTGTCCGAGACCAACCTGCCCGGCTACACGGCCGGCGCCTGGTCCTGTGTCGGTGGGTCGCAGAGCGGTAGCAGCATCTCCCTCGCCCTCGGCGAGTCCGCCACCTGCGCCATCAATAACAACGACCAGACGGCGCACCTGACGCTCGTCAAGACCGTGACCAACGACAACGGCGGCACGGCCAAGACGACCGACTTCACCCTCTCCGCAGCCGGCCCGACGCCGATCAGCGGCGCCGGTGGAGCCGAGAGCGACGTCAACGCAGGCAGCTACAGCCTGTCCGAGACCAACCTGCCCGGCTACACCGCCGGCAGCTGGTCGTGCACCGGTGGAACCTTCACCGCTCCCGGCCAGATCGCACTCGCCCTCGGCCAGTCCGCCACCTGCACCATCAACAACAACGACAACGCTCCGGCGCTGCACCTCCGCAAGGTCGTCGTCAACGACAACGGCGGCACCGCCACTGTCGCGAACTTCACCCTGAGCGCCGACGGCACCGGCAGCAACGACCTGTCCGGCACCAGCCCCGTGGACTCGGGCGCCGGACTCAAGGCCGACACGTTCGCCCTCTCGGAGACCGGGGTCGCGGGCTACGCAGCCAGCGGTTGGACGTGTGTCGGTGGTACGCAGAACGGCAGCAACATCACGCTCGCCCTGGGCGAGTCGGCCACCTGCACCATCACCAACAACGACATCGCGCCCAAGCTCCACCTGCGCAAGATCGTCGTGAACGACAACGGCGGGACCAAGACCGTCGCCGACTTCACCCTGTCGGCCATCGGGACCGGAGGCAACAACCTCTCCGGCACGAGCCCGGTCGACTCCGGCACCGGCCTCAAGGCTGACACGTGGGCCCTGTCCGAGACCTCGGTCTACGGCTACACGGCCAGCGCGTGGTCGTGTGTCGGTGGGACGCAGAGCGGCAGCAACATCACCGTCGGCATCGGCGGCGAGGCCACCTGCACGATCACCAACAACGACCAGCCGGGCACGATCATCATCAAGAAGGTGACCAAGCCGCTCAACACCGGCAGCTTCGCCTTCACGACGACGGGCACCGGCTACACCGGGTTCACCCTCCCGGGCGGCGGCCAGAACAGCCAGACGCTCAACGCCGGTTCGTACACGGTCAAGGAGAGCACCCAGCTCGGCTGGATCCTGACCGGGATCGGTGGCTCCACTGACCCGACCACGCCGTACAACTGCGTGGTCACGGGCAGCGGCGGCAGCACGGGCGTCGGTGACCTCACCACCCAGACGGCCAGCATCTCGCTCAAGAACGGTGACACGGTGACGTGCACCTTCGAGAACACCGGTCAGGGCGTCACGCGGACCCAGGGCTTCTGGGCCACGCACCCCCAGCTGGCACAGATCGCCTGGTTCGGTGGGACGGCCTTCGGCCACACCTTCCCCGGCGTTGCTGCGACGGCTGGCATCGGTGACGCGACGCTCTGTGGTCGCCCGATCGACACCCTGGGCAAGCTCATGGGCGGCTTCTGGTCCGGCGTCTCGACGACGTCGACCGGGGCCAAGCGGAGCTCGCTCGACCAGGCGAGGATGCAGCTGCTCCAGCAGCTGCTGGCCGCCGAGCTGAACGCCTCGGCGTTCGGGTCGGTCCCGTCAGGCGGCAGCGGGATGTTCGCCCAATGGGAGGCCGCGTACTGCGGCACGAACACCAACGCCATCAAGAACGCGCAGCAGCAGGCTGCGTCGTTCAACACGGCCGGTGACAGCTCGACGTTCACGCCGGGCACATCTGCCGACAGCAAGAACGCACGAGCAATCGCGAACTACACGTGGTGGGACAACCTCCCGTGACGTAGTCCGCGATGACTCGACTCCGAAGGGAGAGGTCAGCTGAATGAGAACCCGGCCGGGGCGTCACCAGCCCCGGCCGGGTTCGTTCGCGCGCGGGCGCAGGCGGGCCGCCCACCGGCATACGCGCCCACACTCCACGAGAACTCGGGCAGACTGCCGCGCATGACCATCTCGACACCCCCGACGCGCCTCACCCTCGACGAGCTCGGCGAGGGGCTCGGCCGGGCCGCGACGGTGCTTCGAGCCAACGCGGCCGCCGCCGGCCTCGAGGCGCCGGTCCCCACCTGCCCCGAGTGGTCGGTGCGCGACCTCGTCGCCCACATCGGGATGGTCCACCGCTGGGCCGCGAGCCAGCTCCGGTCCACGCCCGTCGAGGACGCCGACGCCCTCGAGCGTGAGGGACTCGCCAGCCCGGACCTCCTCGGCTGGTTCGACGACGGCGCCACGGCGCTGTTGCAGGCGATCGTCGACGCTCCGGACGACCTCGACGCGTTCGTCTTCCTCCGCGAGGCGCCTGCCCCCAAGGTCTTCTGGACCCGTCGCCAGTGCCACGAGACGACGATCCACGCGGTCGACGCCCTCGCCGCACGGCTCGGCCGCGCGCCGCGGCCCGAGGAGACGTGGATCAGCCCCGCGATCGCGCTCGACGGGATCGACGAGCTGCTCCGCGGCTTCGTACCCCGGCCCAAGCAGGGCGTGAGCCCCGAGGTCGCGACGACCGTGCTGGTGTGCCCAGACGATTCGGACGTCGCGTGGCTGCTCGACCTGGCGCCCGACCGCCCCGCCCGCACGGCGCGCATCGACCGGGCCTCCGAGCGGCTCCCCCGGGGCGAGCACGTGCTGACTGGACCGCCGGTCGGGCTCTACTTGCGGCTGTGGAGCCGCGCCGACCCGCCGACGAGTGAGCCCGCCGACGGGTTCGAGCGCTGGTGGCGCTCCACCGTCACGGTGACGTGGCGATGAGTACGTCGGGCGAGCCGAGGCGTATGCCGCTGGGCGGGGTCGGCAGGGCCGTGCAGTCCGCGATCTACCGGGCTGGGGCGTTCGGGCACCGCCCGAAGGTGCCGACCGACGGCACGCGCCTCGAGGCAGAGGCCCGCAAGGTCATGTCGCGCAGGGGTTTCGCCTATGTCGCCGGGTCCGCCGGGTCCGAGGCCTCCGCGCGCGCCAACGCTTCGGCGTTCGACCGCTGGAGCGTCGTGCCCCGGATGCTCGTCGACACGACGGAGCGCGGCCTGTCCGTCGAGCTCTTCGGCCGGCGCCACGCGAGCCCGCTCCTCGTCGCCCCGATCGGAGTCCTGTCGATGGCGCACCCCGACGCCGACCTCGCCGTCGCCAGGGCGGCGCGCGAGCAGGGCGTGACCCCGATCCTCAGCACTCAGGCGTCGGTGCCGATGGAGGACGTGGCGCGCGAGCTCGCCGGGTCGGGCCACTGGTACCAGCTCTACTGGAGCAGCGACGACGAGCTCGTCGAGAGCCTGGTCTCCCGGGCCGAGGCATGCGGGAGCGACGCGCTCGTCGTCACGCTCGACACGGCATACCTCGGCTGGCGCCCCCGGGACCTCGACCTCGGGCACCTGCCGTTCGCCCGCGGCGAGGGCATCGCGCAGTACACCTCCGACCCCGTGTTCCGCAGGCTCGTGGCCGAGCGCGTCGCGACGGCGACGCCCCAGGCTCGACCGCGGCCGACCCCGGCCGCCGTCAGGACGCTCGTCTCGATGAGCCGCAACCACCCGGGCGACACGCGCCACAACCTCACCGCGCCCGAGCCACGGGTCGCGGTCGAGACCTTCCTCGACGTGTTCTCGCGGCCGTCGCTGACGTGGGAGGACCTGACGCGGCTGCGTCAGCTGACCCGGCTGCCCATCGTGCTCAAGGGGATCCTTCACCCCGAGGACGCCCGCCGCGCAGTCGATTCCGGCGTCGACGGCATTTACGTCTCCAACCACGGCGGCCGCCAGGTCGACCGGTCGGTCGCGGCGCTCGACGCGCTGCCGGGCGTCGTCGACGCGGTCCGGGCGACGGGTTCCGACATGCCCGTCATCTTCGACAGTGGGATCCGTTGCGGCGCAGACGTCTTCGTCGCCCTGGCTCTCGGTGCGACGGCTGTTGCCATCGGCCGACCGCACGTCTACGGGCTCGCGCTCGGTGGCGCCGACGGCGTCTCGGAGGTCCTGCGCAACCTGGTCGCCGAGCTCGACCTGCAGCTCGCGCTGACCGGCTGCACGTCCGTCGCCGACGTCACGCGCGAACGCCTCCGGACCGCCACCTCGCCCCTGCCCTGAGCCAGCCCCACCGCAGCCCGCCGCCGCGCACGGGTCCCAGCGAACGGAACCGGCTCGACGGCATACGTCCTCGTGGACAAGGATCGAGCCATGCCAGCGCTCGACCACCTCGTCAAGGACGAGTACCCCAAGTCGGCGAAGTACGACGCCATGTGGCTCGTCGACCTCGACATGGGCCCGCACCCGCTCTGGCTCCTCGAGGACCTCGCCGCCGACCTCGAGCTCCGACCCGGCATGCGCGTGCTCGACCTCGGGTCGGGGCTCGGCGCGACGTCGGTCTTCCTCGCCAAGGAGTACGGCGTCCGCGTCATCGCCGCCGACCTCTGGGTCGACCCGAGCGAGGCCGCCGAGGTCTTCCGGAAGGAGGGCGTCGACGACCGGATCCTGCCGATGCGGGTGGACGCGCACGCGCTGCCGTTCGGCAAGGGGACCTTCGACGCGATCGTCAGCATCGATGCGTGGGAGTACTTCGGGACGGGCGACCACTACCCGCCCTACCTCGCGAAGTACCTCAAGCCCGGTGGTCAGCTCGGGGTCGCCACCCCGGCCCTGACGACCGAGGTCCGCGAGCTCGGCGAGATCCCCGACCACATCGACCGGGTCGTCGGCGCGGAGACCGCAGCGTGGCACACCGCAGAGTGGCTGCGCAGCCAGTGGGAGTTCAGCCGCGCCTTCGAGGCGGTCACCGCGCGGACCCAGCCGGAGGGGTGCGCCAACTGGCTCCTCTGGGAGCGCGCGGTCATGGAGCTCAAGGGGACGATGACCTCGCCGGTCCAGGGGATGCTCGAAGCCGACGGGGGCGCCTTCATCACGTTCGCCCTGCTGACCGGGACCGTCGCATGAGTGTCGACCAACGCGACCTCGCCCACCTGAGGCGTGCCGTCGAGCTGGCCCGGCAGGCTCTCGAGTCCGGCGACGAGCCGTTCGGCTCGCTGCTCGTCTCGTCGGACGGTGAGGTGCTCTTCGAGGACCACAACCACGTCATCGCCCTCGAGGAGACCCAACACCCCGAGTTCGCCATCGCGCGGTGGGCGGGCGCCCACCTCACTCCGGCCGAACGGGCCACCGCGACGGTCTACACGTCGGGCGAGCACTGCCCGATGTGCTCGGCCGCCCACGGCTGGGTCGGGCTCGGCCGGATCGTGTATGCCGTGAGCTCGGCTCAGCTGGGCGTGTGGCGGTCCGCGTGGGGCTCGGGTTCGTCGGCCGTCCGTGCCCTGCCGATCCGGGAGGTGGTGCCGGGGGCGGTCGTCGACGGGCCGGTACCTGAGCTCGAGGACGAGGTCAGGGCGCTGCACGAGCGGTTCGCCGCAGCGCAGCGCTGAGCCGCCTCCCGGCCTTGCCGCGCTGTCAGGACCCCGCCGCACGACCACAAAGCTCCACCCTGGCGGACCTGCAACGGCGATCCGGGCCGCACGACCACAACAACCCCGCCACGGCGGAGCTGTTGTGGTCCTGCCCGCCCGCGCCGGGGATCGTTGTCGTTCCCGCGACGGAGGTCGACAATGACGGGATGGCCACTCGTGTCCTCGTGACGCTGTCCGGAGACTCCGACCCCGAGCGGGTCGTCCACGCGCTGCGCGACCTCGGGCCCGCGACGGTCCACGCGCCGGCCCCGGAGCTGCCCGGGGTCGCCGTGGCCGAGGTCGATGACGATGCCGTGGAGTCCTTCGTCCACGACGCCCGGTCCATCGAGGGTGTGTCCGTGGCGGAGGTCGACACCCTGAGCTCCACGCAGCGCGCCGAGCCGCAGTCCTCTGGGCCCCGCTCGGCCGAGCCCTCGGACACCTCACCGGGCTGGAGCTCGACCTCGTAGGCGGTCACGCCTCCCGCTGCGCCGCAGGTCCCGTGAACGGGCCGAGGAAGGGGTCGGCCGCCGACGGCCCCACCGACAGGTCGTGGCAGCGAGCGAGGGTGAGAGCGACCCCACCGATCCCGACGAGGAGGTTCGGGCTCCGCCCGCCACTGCGTATGCCGCAGAGCCAGGTCGGGTGCCCCGGTCGCCCGGCCCGCGTCAGCTGGGTCGCAAGCGCCCGGGCCGAGGCGACATGCTCGGCGGCCGCGGCGGGCCAGGCATCGGCGGCGACCAGGTGCATCTCGACGACGCCGGCCAGGCCGTGGCAGATGGACCCGTCGAACGGCTGCAGTCCTGTCGGGCGGTGGGCGGCACTGGCGGCCCGGGCCCGGCCGAACGCGACCTGCGCGGCGGCGGCCTCGCGGGAGCCCCGGTCCGTCGCGCTCAGGAGCGGTTCGCGCAGCGCGGCAGACACGCCCACGCCGGGCGCGCCGTGGCACCAGGCGAGACCCGGCACCGGTTCGGCAAGCCGGAGGTCCGGCCAGCCGCCCGCCCCTGCATCGTGGAGGGACTCCTCCCAGAGCATGGCCTCGGAGGCCAGCCCAGCGGCATACGTCGACGCGCTCGGCACGGACGCAGCGGCCGCTGTCAGCGCGAGCGCGATCCCGCTGCCGCCGTGGGCGAGGCCGACGACGCTCTGGTCCGAGCCGGCCATCGGCCACCGGCGGCCGATCGGCCCGTCGAGAGCGAGGGCGGCGATGCGGTCGACGAGGAGCGTCACGGCGTCCGCGCGGGCGCTCTCGTCCGGCCGGTCCAGCGGGGCGGACAGGACGCCGGCGAGGACGCCGGCGAGGCCGCCCATGAGGTCGGCGAACCGGGGCAGCTCGTCCGGGCGGTCGACGACGCGACGAACCGCGAGCCCTCCGAGGCGCCGCGAGGACCCAGCCAGGGCGGGGTCGCCGTGCGCTTCGGCCACGACAGCGGCGGCCCGGGCGATCCCGAGGGCGCCGCTCTCCCAGCCGATACCGCTCCCCGGATGGACGTGCGACGAGAGGTCTGCGGCGGGGCCGCGCAAGGCGGCCGCCGCCGTCCGCACGGCGAGCCCGCCCCACTCCGGCGGGGCCCCGGGCAGGCGCGAGGCCGCCGAGAGGGCCACCGCGATCCCGGCCCTGCCCGTGAGCAGCCCGTCGTCGAGCGGGCCGTGGACGAGCATCGGCGGCGTGCTGAGGTCGGGCGCCGACCGCGGGTCGATGTCGTCGCCGGTCCAGCTCGGCTCCCCGAGCCCGTCCACCCGGGCGAGGGAGACGAGGCGGGCGGCGAGCGCTCTCGCCGTCCTCGCGAACTCGGTGTCCGGGCCGTCGACGAACGGCGGCACGGCGGGCAGGACGGGCGCGGGTGCCGAGGTCATGCCGCCACCTCCTCGGGCCGTTCGGCGCGGATCCCGACGTCGGCGAGCAGGGACACCCCGTCGCCGGCGACCAGACGCTCGGCGCGTGCGAGGTCTCCTCGGGCTGCGTCGAACGCCCGACCCACTGCCGACGCGATCTGGGCGCACCGGAGCTGGCCGTAGCTGATGCCCCCGCCCGGGTCCTGCGCCACCCCGACCCCCGGGTGCAGCCGTCGCGTGAGCGGCGGCTCGTCCGGGTTGAGCGCGCCCGAGACCTCGTCCAGCCAGCCGGGAAGAGCAGCCTGGAGCCGTCTCGCGTCTGCTCGCGGCGCATAGACGACGAGAGCGTCGCGCCGGTCGAAACCGCCCGCACGCGCCGGGCACTTGAGCGAGAGCGGGACCCCGGTGGTCGCGGCGAGGCGGACCGTGGCCGCGACGAGACGTGGGGCATCGGCGGCGGCGACGTTCACGTACCAGCGGTCGAGCTCGAAGGAGGAGATCGGCTGCTCGCCGGTGTGGGCCCACCACCAGGCGCCATCGCGGTCGACCTCGCCGACCCCGGCGAGGAGGTCGACGAGGTCACCCGGGCGGGGCGGCATACCCGGACGGGACGAGCCGACGACGGCGTCGGCCGCGCGACGGACGAGCGTGCCCCGGGTGGAACCGGTCGTACGGGCCGCGACGAGCTGCGCCGCGTCGCTCGCGAGGACGAGGTATGCCGTCTCGACCGGCGTGACCGACCGGCGTGCCGTCTCGAGGAGTCCCCCGATGAGCGGGTCGGCGCCGAGCGCGACGCTCGCCTCGTCGGAGCCGCACCACCAGCGCGGGTAGAGCCACTCGGCCACCGGGTCGTCGATCCGCGCGTCGCGGGGCGTCTCCATGGCCCGGGCCCTGGCCCAGGGGTCGGCCCCCACGAGGCGCACCGCCTGCCCGAGCTGGGCCACGGACCTCGCGGCGGGGTCGGCCGGACGGATAGACCGCCTCGGTTCCTGCGGGTGAGGCGTGCGGCGGAGCGGACCGGAAGCCGCAGGCGTGCGGGAACGGGTCAGCGCAGACACGGGGCCACCTCCTCGGTGAGGGAGTCGAGGGACGAGAGGACGGAACGGGCGCGGTCCGTGAGCTGCCGGGGCGAGGCGGGCCGGTGGGCCCCGAGCGTGTCGACGACCTCGAGCCCGAGCTGGGCGATCCGCAGGGCAGCCGCCGTGACGGTCCGGCGTGCGAGGACGGGGACGATCTCGGGTCGCGGCCTGGCTCCGAGCGCGTAGCCGCGGAGCAGGGCGACCGCAGGGACGTCGGACGTGACGGTGAGGGCCGGCCCGGGCTGTCGGACGAGGTGCTCAGCGAGGAGGCAGCCGAGGTCCCACGCCGGGTCGCCGAGGCCGGCCATCTCCCAGTCGACGAGGACCGTGCGCCCGGAGGAGACGACGACGTTGTCCCACTTCATGTCGTGGTTGACGAGGCAACCGGCCACCGGGGCGGAGACGGTCCCTGCCGCTTCGGTGAGCAGGGGGTCGGCCCGCAGGAACGCGACGTGCTCGGCGACCGCCCCGGTCGCCGGGTACTCGGCCGTGAGGGCCGCGACGATGACCGGCGGACGGGCAGGCGGCAGGGGCAGCCCGGTCGTGCCGCGGTGCAGGGCACCGAGGGTCCGGCCGAGGGCCTCTGACGCCACGGCAAGAGCCTGCGTCGACAGCCCGCGCGACGACCCGGGGTGCACGAGCTCGGGCCAGCCCGCCTGCTCGGC
Organism: Intrasporangium oryzae NRRL B-24470; assembly: GCF_000576595.1. Lineage (GTDB taxonomy): Bacteria > Actinomycetota > Actinomycetes > Actinomycetales > Dermatophilaceae > Intrasporangium_C > Intrasporangium_C oryzae. The sequence continues at coordinate 23,995 of NZ_AWSA01000001.1, forward strand.
GAGGGAACCGATGGGTATGCCGCTCACCCCCTGCCCGCCTCCGCGCCGTCCCAGCCCGGTCGCGGCCGAGGACCGCGCATCGACGAGGACGAGCAGGTGCCGGTCCTCGTCGACGACGAGGGCCTCCGGGAGGACCTCGCGGACCGGCTCGCACCAGACCGCCAGCCGGTAGACGAGGAACTCGATCCCGAGGTCGAGGCCCCGCTCCGGGGCGCTCGACTTCACGACGAGCCGCCGACCGTCGGGCAGCGACACCGACCAGACGGGGTGGGCCCGCGACAGGTTCTCCACCCGGGCCGACGAGGTGGCGTCGGGATCGAGGAGCGCGAGGTCGGTCAGGGCCCGGACCGCCGGGTGGCCGGCGTCCCCCTGGGAGGACGCCGGCAGCCCCGGTGCCGGGCGGGTCGCGACGGACCCGCCCGGCATCGCGTGGACGAGAGTCACGAGCTCACCCCTGGAACGGGGACTGGCCATAGGGGTCGTAGCTGCCGCCGTAGCCGCCGCCGTAGCCGCCGAGGCCGCCCTCGAACCCACCTCCGGGCCCGCCCTGGACCGGCGTGGTTGGTCCGGTCGTCGTGATCGTCGTGATCGTCCACGGGTACGGGATCGGCGGGCAGAACGGCTCGAACAGGGAGGGAACGGGCTGCGGGCACCTCCACCAGAAGGGCGACCTCGGAGTCACCTGGATGCACTGGAGGATCGGGCTGCGCAGCTTGATGAACGGACCCGGCTGGAAGACGATGTCGTCGTTCCCGCCACCTCCGGCCGTGCCTGCCATCTGCTCTGCCTGCGCCGAGCCGAGCTCCTGCTGCACCTGGGCGAGGGCAGCGGCATACCCGTCGGCGTAGCCCTGCTCGTAGGTGCCCTGGCCCTCGGAGGGACCCTCCTCGGGCTGCGGGGCCTGGCCCGCGCCGCCGAGGTAGCCGTAGGGGTCGTAGCCCGCGGCCGCGCCGCCTCCCGGCACGCCGGGCTGGCCGATCGTCGGCGTGACGGTCGTCGTTGCGGGAGTCGGCGTCACCGGCGTCGTCGGGGTGATCGTCGGCGGGCAGAACGGGGACGCGACCGGGCAGATCATGGTCCGCGGCGGGCAGATCTGGATCGGGGTCCGCAGCGGACCGCAGAACGGCGGGAACGTCAGCGGTGGCCGGCACGGCAGCACCGGCGTGCGGAGCCTCGTGACGATGGGTGACGCCTTGTTCACCGCGGCGGCCGCGTCGACGCAGCCCCAGCCGTACGAGTCGTTGGGCACGGGGTCGGCCGGAGCGTCACGGAGCGGGCGAGCCGTCGTCCGCAGGATGTCCGTCACCTCGGCGACCGTCGCACTCGGCTTGACCGACCGGATCAGGGCCGCGACCCCGGCGACGTGCGGCGTCGCCATCGACGTCCCCGAGAGGGTGCCGTACCCGGCGGCGAGGTACGTGGACAGGACTCCGACACCGGGAGCGACGACGTCGATGTGCGGACCGGTCTGGGAGAAGGAGGCCCGGTGGTCGGCGCTGTCGATCGCCCCGACCGAGACGACGTCGGGGTAGGCCGCCGGGTATGACGGGTTCGACGTGCCGTCGTTGCCCATCGCGGCGACGACGACGACACCCTTGCCGATCGCGTACGCGATGGCGCTGCTCTCGACGGTGGTCGTGCCGGACGAGCCGAGGCTCATGTTGATGACCGAGGCGCCGTTGTCCGCGGCGTAGCGGACGGCGGCGGCGATGTCGGCCGACGAGCCGACGCCCCTGACCTGGCCGTCGGAGATCCGGACCATCCGGGTCAGGGCCTTGACGGGCATGATCTTGCACTGCCACGTCACGCCGGCCACGCCGAGCGCGTTGTTCGACATCGCGGCGATCGTGCCCGCGACGTGTGAGCCGTGACCGACCTCGTCCTCGGGGATGGCGTCGCGGCCGGAGAAGTCGCCCTCGAAGCGGAAGCCCGCGGGCGGTGTGGGGTTCGTCCCGAGGTCGACCATGTCGTAGCCGGGCACGATGTTGCCGACGAGGTCCGGGTGGTCGAGGTCGATGCCGGTGTCGATGACACCGACGACCACCGTCGCCGACCCGGTGGTGCGGTCCCACGCGGCAGGTGCGTTGATCTTGGCGAGCCCCCACTCGGAGCCGTAGCTCGGGTCGTTGGGGATGACCGACGTCTCGCGGTAGCGGTTCGGCTCGGCGGACTCGACGCTGTCGAGGGCCTCGAGCGTCGCGACCGCGTCGGCGATGTCCGTGCCGACGTCGACACGCACCCGGAACGACCGCGCGAGAACCTGTTCCTCGGTCACCTCGAGACCGCGTGTGGCGGCCTCGGCCTCGGCTGCCCCGCCGGTCGGGGCGGGCAGCGCCAGCCGCGTGACGTCGTGGGCGCCGAGACGCGCGAGGACGGTGTCGAGGTCGTCGACACCGAGCGACCGGGCTCCGGACTCGACCGGCCCGGAGGGGTGGACGGGGACCGACGCGGTCATCGAGTCCGCGGCGGAGGGGACGAGGGTGAGGAGGAGCTCACCCGGTATGACGGTGTCGGCCTCGCTCGTGAACACCGGTTCCCATGGAGAACTCGGCGACGTGGGCGTGCTCCGACCTGACGAACGACGCTTGGCTGGCATCTCTGCCTCCCTGGTTGCAGTTCCGGGCGGACCCCCCCGCCCGCGGCACCGGCCCCTGACTACCGATGCCTGTCTGAGGCGGTGCGCGACGCGTTTGATACGGCGGCAGGGCCGGCACCGTCACGCGAGCGGGAACCGCGCCCAGCGGCATACCTCGGCCGTATGCCGCTGGGCGGGCTCTCGCCCGTGCGTGCCCTCCCAGCCCCGGGCGACCCCGACAAGTCCGCCCGGGCGAGGGAAACCCGCCCGAGATCGGAGGCCGACCACAACGAGTCCGCCCCGGCGAGAGAAGAGCCGGAAGGCCGGGGGCGAACCGACCCGGGCTGTCCGCTCACGGCGAACACAGGCTGAACCTGAGCCGATCACGCTCAGGATGGGAACACGCCGGACACCCCTCGCGTTGGTCGGAGTATGTCCCGCCCGGCGGGGCGCAGATAGCATCGAGGTGTCTCGATCAGTCAGGAGAAGAGCATGTTTGAACGGTTCACCGACAGGGCCCGAAGGGTGGTTGTCCTGGCGCAGGAGGAAGCACGCCTGCTCAACCACAACTACATCGGGACCGAGCACATCCTCCTGGGCCTGATCCACGAAGGTGAAGGCGTCGCCGCGAAGGCTCTCGAGTCCCTCGACATCTCGCTCGAGGCGGTGCGGGCCCAGGTCCAGGAGATCATCGGCCAGGGGCAGCAGGCCCCGACCGGCCACATCCCCTTCACGCCGCGCGCGAAGAAGGTTCTCGAGTACTCCCTCCGTGAGGCCCTCCAGCTCGGCCACAGCTACATCGGCACCGAGCACATCCTCCTCGGCCTCATCCGCGAGGGCGAGGGCGTCGCCGCCCAGGTCCTCGTCAAGCTCGGCGCCGAGCTCAACAAGGTGCGCCAGCAGGTCATCCAGCTGCTCTCGGGATACCAGGGCAGCGGTCAGGGCGAGAAGACCGGCGCCGGCGTCGGCCAGGCCCAGGGCGAGGGCACCCCGGCGGGGTCGCTCGTGCTCGACCAGTTCGGCCGAAATCTCACGCAGGCGGCCCGCGAGGGCAAGCTCGACCCGGTCATCGGGCGTGAGAAGGAGATCGAGCGCGTCATGCAGGTCCTGTCGCGCCGCACCAAGAACAACCCGGTCCTCATCGGTGAGCCCGGCGTCGGCAAGACCGCCGTCGTCGAGGGGCTCGCGCAGGACATCGTCAAGGGCGAGGTGCCCGAGACGCTCAAGGACAAGCAGCTCTACACCCTCGACCTCGGCTCGCTCGTCGCGGGCAGCCGCTACCGCGGTGACTTCGAGGAGCGGCTGAAGAAGGTCCTCAAGGAGATCCGCACCCGCGGCGACATCATCATCTTCATCGACGAGATCCACACGCTCGTCGGTGCAGGTGCGGCCGAGGGTGCCATCGACGCCGCGTCGATCCTCAAGCCGATGCTCGCCCGCGGCGAGCTCCAGACCATCGGTGCGACGACGCTCGACGAGTACCGCAAGCACATCGAGAAGGACTCGGCCCTCGAGCGGCGCTTCCAGCCGATCCAGGTGCAGGAGCCGACGCTGCCGCACGCCATCGAGATCCTCAAGGGACTGCGTGACCGCTACGAGGCCCACCACCGCGTGACGATCACCGACGGCGCGCTCGTCGCCGCGGCCAACATGGCCGACCGCTACATCAACGACCGTTTCCTGCCCGACAAGGCGATCGACCTCATCGACGAGGCCGGCGCACGCCTCCGGATCCGCCGGATGACCGCGCCGCCGGACCTTCGCGAGTTCGACGAGCAGATCGCTGCCCTCGTCCGTGAGAAGGAGTCGGCCATCGACGGCCAGGACTTCGAGCGGGCCGCCCGGGTGCGCGACGAGGAGAAGAAGCTGCGCGCCCAGAAGGCCGAGCGCGAGGCCCAGTGGAAGTCGGGCGACATGGACGTCGTCGCCGAGGTCGACGAGGAGCTCATCGCCGAGGTCCTGGCCGCCAGCACCGGCATCCCGGTCTTCAAGCTGACCGAGGAGGAGTCGAGCCGACTGCTCCACATGGAGGACGAGCTGCACAAGCGGATCGTCGGCATGAACGACGCCGTCAAGGCCCTCTCGCAGGCGATCCGTCGCACGCGGGCCGGCCTCAAGGACCCGCGTCGTCCGGGTGGCTCGTTCATCTTCGCCGGTCCGACCGGTGTCGGTAAGACCGAGCTCGCCAAGACGCTCGCCGAGTTCCTCTTCGGCAGCGAGGACGCCCTGATCCAGCTCGACATGTCCGAGTACTCCGAGAAGCACACGGTGAGCCGCCTGTTCGGCTCGCCCCCCGGCTACGTCGGGTACGAAGAGGGCGGCCAGCTGACCGAGAAGGTCCGCCGCAAGCCGTTCTCGGTCGTGCTCTTCGACGAGGTCGAGAAGGCTCACCCGGAGATCTTCAACTCGCTGCTGCAGGTCCTCGAGGACGGCCGCCTCACCGACTCGCAGGGTCGGATGGTCGACTTCAAGAACACCGTCATCATCATGACGACCAACCTCGGCACGCGGGACATCTCGAAGGCGAGCATGGGCTTCTCCGCCGGACCCGACTCGCGCTCGGACTACGAGCGCATGAAGGCGAAGGTCCAGGACGAGCTCAAGCAGCACTTCCGGCCCGAGTTCCTCAACCGAGTCGACGACATCATCGTGTTCCCGCACCTGTCCAAGGACGAGATCACGCAGATCGTCGACCTCGAGATCGCCAAGCTCGACAGGCGGCTCAAGGACAAGGACATGGGCATGGAGCTCACGCCCGCGGCCAAGGACCTGCTCGCCAAGAAGGGCTACGACCCCGTGCTCGGTGCGCGACCGCTGCGTCGCACCATCCAGCGCGAGATCGAGGACGCCCTCTCCGAGAAGATCCTCTACGCCGAGTTCACGTCGGGCCAGTACATCAGGGTCGACACCGAGGGCGAGGGTCGCGAGGAGAAGTTCACCTTCTCCGACATGGCCCACCCCGGGCACCGCGCGGCCGACGACCTGGCCGAGCTGACCTCCGGTCCGGCCCTCGACGAGGCGCTCGGCGTCAACGTCACGGCGCCGTCCAACGTCCCGGACGACCAGATCTACCCCGACGCGGGGCTGGCTGGCAACGACCGCTGACACAGCGCGACGCGAAGGGCCGGGGACTCACGTCCCCGGCCCTTCGACATACCCGCCTCTCGTCTACGGTGGGCGCGTGACCTCGACGCATCGCCCTTCGGCCGCAGTGACCGCCGGCAAGGCGGCTGCCGCAGCGCTCGTGGTGGCGGCCCTCGCCGCCGGATGCACCGGCTCGCCGGCCCCGCGCCCGTCCGGCTCCTCGGGAGCCTCGTCCGGCTCCGCGTCGGCTGGCGTCCCCGGCGCTGCCGGGGGAACGGACACGTCCGCCGGCATCGTGGGCGCGCCGGCGCCGCTCGCGGACCTCGTCACGACGCTGTATGCCGGTCACGACCTCGGCGCGTCGGCCACCCCGAGTGCCGCGGCGGCCCTGAAGAACCGCAGGCCTGCGTCGGGCACGCCCCAGGGCAAGGCTGCCCTCGGCTCGTGGTTCGGCACCCCGATCGCGGTCGTCACGTCGGGCGACGACGTGACCCTCGCGGTGGGCTCCGGCGGCGGGGCAGCGTGGACGGTCGTCGGGGGCTGGTGGCCCTCGCTCGGCGTGAGCGCCCCGAGCCTCGGCGGTGGCCCTCGATGGGTCCTCGCCATCGGGTCGGACGCGCGCCCGGGCCAGCCGCTCGAGCGCAGCCGGGCCGACGTGCTCCAGGTCATCGGCCTCGACGGCCGCGGCGGCGGTGGCGTCATGGGCATGGCCCGTGACCTGTGGGTGCCGCTCAGCACCGGCGGCACGGGCAAGATCAACTCCGCCATGGTCTTCGGAGGCCCGAAGGCCCAGCTCGCGACAGTGAAGTCCGTGACCGGGCTCCCCGTCGAGGGCTACGTCGTGCTCGGCTTCAGCGGGTTCACGGCGCTCGTCGACGGCCAGGGCGGCATCCCGATCGTCATCCCCAGGACGGTCGTCGCGTCCAGTGTGAAGGACCTCGTCATCAAGGCCGGCCCCCAGACCCTCAGCGGCGTGGAGGCCCTCGCCTACGCGCGCGAGCGCCAGACGCTGCCGGACGGCGACTTCGGCCGGTCGCGGCACCAGGGCGAGCTCATCCTTGCGGCGGCGGTCAAGGCCAAGCTCGCCGGGCCGATCGCCATCCCCGGCGCCCTGACCGACTTCGGAACCGTCGGGAAGAGCAACCTCTCCGCTGAGCAGATCCTCACCTTCGCTGCGGGGCTGTACACCCTCAGCCCGCTCAAGGTCGGTCGCGGTGTGGCGAAGGGCGGCATCGGCACCGCCGCCGGCCAGTCGATCGTCGTGCTGGGCCGCGAGGCCCGGTCGCTCTTCGCCTCGTTCAAGGACGGGAACCTCTCATGACCGAACCGTTCGCGACCGCCTCCCCCGGCGGCGACCCCTCCTCGCCCGAGACCCGGCCACCGGTGCCCCAGCCCCCCGAGATCCGCCGCGCGCGCACGGCCGACGTCCGCGGCATACGAGCTCTCGTGGCGCCGCTCGCCGAACGGCGCGTCCTCGTGGCCAAGGAGGCGGTCACGTACTTCGAGAGCCTCCAGGAGTTCCGGGTCGCCGACGCCGGCGGCCGGATCGTCGGGTGCGGCGCCCTCCACGTCATGTGGGAGGACCTCGCCGAGATCCGCACGCTGGCCGTCGCGCCCGACCAGCTCGGAACGGGGCTCGGCGGCCGGATCCTCGAGACGCTCGTCGAGGAGGCCCGTGCGCTCGGGGTGCAGCGGCTCTTCTGCCTCACCTTCGAGACGCGGTTCTTCGCCCGGCACGGCTTCGAGGCGATCGAGGGGCAGGCGGTGACGCCCGAGGTCTATGCCGAGCTGCTGCGCTCCTACGACGAGGGTGTCGCGGAGTTCCTCGACCTCGAGCGGGTCAAGCCCAACACGCTCGGCAACACGCGGATGCTGCGCACGCTCTGAGCGGTCACGCACGCCCCGAGGCGGCATAGAGGCGGCGGACCACGTCCTCGATGTCGGGCTCTTCGATGGTCAGGTCGCGTACCTCGGCCCGCCCCGAGACGTGGGCGAGCACCGCGGCCGCCGTCGTCGTCTCCGCGTCGAAGGCAAGGCGCTGGCGCAGCCCGTCGGACTCGCTGTCGACGAGCTGGGTCCCCGGGACGTCGACGAGCGCCGGTGTCGGCACCGCGAGGTCGAGGACGAGCAGGCGCCGGGCGCCGACCGTGCCGGCGAGCCCGGTCAGGGTGCCGTCGAAGGCGAGCCGGCCGCGGTCGACGACGAGGACCCGGTCGCAGAGGCGCTCGATGTCACCCATGTCGTGGGTCGTCAGCAGCAGGGTCGTCCCGCGCTCGCGTCGCTCGGCGACGAGGAACTCACGCAGGCGCTGCTTGGACAGGACGTCGAGCCCGATCGTCGGCTCGTCGAGCACGAGCAGCTCGGGCGAGTGCAGCAGCGCCGCCGCGATCTCGGCGCGCATCCGCTGGCCGAGCGAGAGCGAGCGCACCGGGGTGCCGAGCTGGGGTCCCATCTCCAGCTGCTCGACCAGGGCAGCCGTCCGTGCCGTCGCCCGCTCGGGCTGGAGCCGGTGGATCGCGGCGAGGATCTCGAACGAGTCGCGGAGCGGCAGGTCCCACCAGAGCTGCGAGCGCTGCCCGAACACGACTCCGACCCGCCGAGCCACCTCGATGCGCCGGGACATCGGGTCGAGCCCGCACGTGCGAACGAGACCGGACGTCGGCTTGAGGATGCCCGTGAGCATCTTGATCGTCGTCGACTTGCCGGCGCCGTTCGCGCCGATGTAGCCGACGGCCTCACCGGCCTCGATGGTGAAGGTCATCCGGTCGACCGCGCGCAGCTTCTTGAAGTCGCGGACGAGCTCGCGGGTCTCGATGATCGCGGGGTTGGTCGTGCTCATCCGCCTGCTCCTTGGTAGTGACGGGTCCCGAGTCGCCAGCTCAGGGCGGCGAGGCCCCAGGCCAGCAGCGCGGCCAGCGGCGTGCACCAGGCCAGCCACGTCGGCGCGAGGGGGTCGTCGAGGTCGAGGATCGCGACGGCCGGGAGGTAGGCGACGAACGCCGTCGGGATGACGAACGTCCAGAAGATGCGCAACGGGTCGGGGAAGACCTGCTGGCTCTGCTGAGCGGCATACGACCCGCCGTAGGTGAACGCGTTGGTGAACTCCGCGCCGTCGACGAGGAAGAACTGCAGGCCCCCCGCCGCGGTGAAGAGCGCCGCGAAGATGGCCGTGCCGCTGATGATGGTCAGGACGACGAGCAGTGCCGTGGCCGGCGACCACGCGATGTCGGCCGTCGTCAGGGCCACGGCGAGCGCGACGAGCGCGACCGACAGGCGGCCGACGCGGCGCAGGGACAGGTCGCTCGTCATCAGCTGCGTGAGGAGCGGCAGGGGCCGCACGTAGAAAGCGTCGACCTGCCCGGCCCGGATGTAGCGCGGCATCTGGTCGAGGTGCCCGACGAGCATGTCCGCGAGGGCGAAGGCGACGTTCGAGAGGGCGAAGACGAGCAGGGCCCCGGTGAAGTCGAGGCCGCCCAGCACGTCGACGTTGTGGAAGATGACCCAGACCTCGGCGAACTCGGCGAGGCCCACGCCGATGGTGCCGAGGATGTCGGTGACGAACGAGGCGCGGTACTGCATCTGCGCGCGGGCACGCGAGGCCAGCAGGACGCGGTAGGGCCGCATCCGCTCCGCGAGGGTCGACTCAGCCACCCTGCACCTCCAGTCGGCGGCGACCCGCCCGGAGGACGACCTGCCCGAGCACCAGCAGGGCGGTCGCCCAGAAGACCTGCGTCGCCATCGTCGCGATGATCTCCGCACCCACGACACGTCCGGCCAGGATGTCGATGGGGATCTGCAGCATGGACGGGAACGGCGACCATTCCGCGATGGTCCGAAGCCAGTTGGGGAACCACGGCACGGGCAGGTAGAGGCCGCAGAGCAGGCCGCCGGTGATCATCCACATCAGGTAGATGCCGCGGATCTCGACGAGCCAGAAGGCGAGCAGGTTGACCGTGAAGTTGCCGGAGAAGGCCACGACGACGGCAAGGACCACGGACACGGCCCCGCTGACCCAGCTGGCGGCCCCCGGCGGCCACGCCATGTCGAAAAGCAGGCCACCGAGCAGGATGGCCGGCGCCCCACGGCCGACGAGGTTGATTCCGGCGCGGCCGAGATCGCCCGCGAGGTAGGCGAGCTGCGGGTTGACCGGGCGCAGGAAGTCGATGGCGATGTCACCGGTGCGCACGCGGTCCTTGACCTCCTGGAAGCCCCACAGGTTCACCGTGCCCAGCAGGGCCTGGCCCCACCAGACGAACGCGACCGCCGTGGGGGCGTCGTAGCCGCCGATGTCCGACCCCGCCGAGGCGAGGGCCGCGAGCAGGAGCAGGGCACGGATCACCCCGAAGACGGAGTTCGTCGTCATGCCTGCGAGCAGGGCGAGGCGATACGTGGAGTGCCGCCTGAACCCGGCGCGGGTCAGGATCCAGAAGGGCGTCATGACGAGCGGGCGGAATCGGGCACAAGGGGGCACGTTACCCCGCTCGGCGGATCGGTTCAACGACGTGCGCCCGACGCGCAGCGGCGTCACCCCGCCGCCGGCGATCGAGGGCGGCTCGAGGGCGGCCCAAGGCGGCCTGAGGCCGGCCCGAGGGGCAACTCGGGCAAGTGGGGCAACGTGCGCCCCGGCGACAACCTCGTCGTCCCGCTAGATTCGAAGCATGGCCGCGAGCGCTCCCTCCTCCCAGCCCGAGCCCGGACCCTCCCCTTCCGACCCCTCACGCCCCGCTGCCGGCCCCGACATCGTCGTGGTCATGGGCGTCTCGGGCAGCGGCAAGACCACCCTGGCCCAGGGCATCGCGGAGGCCATGCACTGGGAGTTCGCCGAGGGCGACACCTTCCACTCCGAGGCCAATGTCGCGAAGATGCGGGACGGACACGCGCTGACCGACGAGGACCGCTGGCCCTGGCTCGAGTCGATCGGATCGTGGATCAGCGCCAGGGAGAAGGCCGGCGAGTCGGCGACCGTCACCTGCTCGGCCCTCCGCCGCGCCTACCGCGACCTGCTGAGACGCGACCGCCCGCATGTGCGCTTCCTCCACGTCACCGCACCCGAGACCCTGATCCAGGACCGGATGGAGCATCGCCCCGGCCACTACATGCCGCCTTCGCTCCTCCCGAGCCAGCTGGCCACGCTCGAGCCCCTCGGCCACGACGAGCCGGGGACGGTCATCACCAACGAGGGAACGCGCGCCGAGGTCCTCGACCGGGCGCTCGAAGCCCTGGGACTGAGGAAGGACCCGAGAGCATGAGCGGCGCCACGCTGACCCCGACGATCCTCCATCTCGCCGACGAGGCCGCCAAGACGCCGTATGCCGGGAACGGCCAGCTCGTGCTGGCCTGCGTCCTCGGCATCCTCACCGTCGTCGTCCTCATCACCGTCGCCAAGCTCCATCCGTTCCTCTCGCTCATGCTCGGATCCGCGGTCCTCGGAGCGGTCGCGACGGTTCCGCCTGCCGACATCGTCGCGAGCTTCCTCGCGGGCTTCGGCGCGACGACGGGCGCGGTCGGTGTCCTCATCGCCCTCGGCGCGATGATCGGCAAGCTCCTCGAGGACTCCGGCGGCGCGACAAAGATCGTCTCGACGATGGTCGGCAGGGTCGGCCCGGGCGGACTGCCCTGGGTCATGGCGGCCATTGCCGCGATCCTCGGACTGCCGCTGTTCTTCGAGGTGGGGGTCGTGCTGCTCGTCCCTGTCGTCCTCATGGTGGCGCGCCGGACCGGCCTGTCCCTCATGAAGGTCGGCATCCCCGCCCTCGCCGGTCTGTCGGTGCTCCACGGTCTCGTGCCGCCGCACCCCGGACCGCTCACGGCCATCGGCCTGCTGGGCGCGGACCTCGGACGGACCCTGCTCTTCGGCCTGATCGTCGCGATCCCGACCGTCATCGTCGCGGGGCCGGTCCTCGCGACCTTCGTCGACCGATGGGTGCCCAAGCACGTGGACTCCCCTGTCCTCGTGGGGGCTTCGACCACGACAGCGGGTGGAGGCTCCGGTCGCGACGCGGGCGCGAGCAGCCGAGAACCCGGCGGCTACCCGGCCTCCCCCGGCGACTTCGAGGAGCCGCTGCCGCCGGGCCGCCGGCGGGTCGGGTTCGCGACGGCCATCATCGCGATCACCCTGCCGGTCGTCCTCATGCTCATCGACGCGATCACCAAGCTGCTCGTGACCGACAAGGAGAACGGCACACGCAAGGTCGTCGACTTCCTCGGCACCCCGGTCGTCGCGCTCCTCATCGCGGTCCTCTTCTGCTACATCGCCCTCGGCCTCGGTTCGGGCATGACCAGGCAGCAGGCGAGCGACTCGGTCGGCGCGAGCTTCCCCCCGATCGCGAGCATCATCCTCATCGTCGCGGCCGGCGGCGGCTTCAAGCAGACGCTCGTCGACGCCGGGGTCGGCGATGTCATCAAGGACTGGGCGACCGGGGTCAACATCTCGGTCCTGCTCCTCGGGTGGCTCGTCGCGGTCCTCATCCGGCTCGGGACCGGATCGGCCACGGTCGCGACGATCACCGCGGCGGGCATCGTGGGGCCGCTCGCCTCCACCCTGACGACGAACCACCTGGCCCTGCTCGTCCTCGCGATCGGCTGCGGGTCGCTCTTCTTCAGCCACGTCAACGACGCCGGCTTCTGGCTCGTCAAGGAGTACTTCGGCCTCACCGTCGGAGAGACCATCAAGTCGTGGTCGGTGATGGAGACCGTCATCTCGGTCTTCGGCTTCGCCCTCATCATGCTCCTCAGCACGGTGGTCTAGCCGTGGCGATCCGTCCCGACGACCTCTCCGAAGCCGCCCTCGAGTTCATGCGCGTGCGGCACCTCGCGACCCTGACGACCCTGCGCGCCGACGGCAGCCCGCACGTCGTGCCCGTGGGCTTCACGTGGGACCCGGCCTCCGGTCTCGCCCGGGTCATCACGAGCGGCTCGAGCGCGAAGGCCCGCCACGCCGCCTCCGGTCGCCGGGCCGTGCTCTGCCAGGTCGACGGCGCGCGCTGGCTCTCGCTCGAGGGGCGGTCGCGCGTCCTCGACGACCCGGCCTCGGTCGCCGACGCCGTCGAGCGCTACACACTGCGCTACCGGCCCCCGCGGGTCAACCCCGAGCGGGTGGTCATCGCCATCGAGGTCGACCGCATCCTGGGCAACGTCTGAGGCCCGTCACCCCGGAAGACGGAACCGCTTGCGGGACAAGGGCTCGACGAGTCCGTCGGCGACGAGCGAGTCGAGGCAGCGCATGACCTGCGCCCGGTCCGGCCCTGCGTCCTCGAGGAGGCCGAGCACGACCGGGCCGTGGGCGGTGCGCAACCGCTGGAGGATCTCCCCGCGCACCTGGCGGTCGGTGCCGTGCCACGCCTGCCCCCGCCGGGCCGGCCCGTCGTATGCCGGTCGGCCGGCGAGGTTCCACGCGCAGAGGTCCGCGACCGGGCAGTCCTCGCAGCGGGGCCCGCGCGCGACGCAGACGAGCGCCCCGAGCTCCATGACGGCGACGTTCCACGTGTTGGCGCGCTCACGCTCGAGCGGCATGCAGTCGCGGGCCAGAGCGGACTCGGCCCGGGTGAGGGTGAGGTGCGGGAACGCCCTGCCCTCGACGGCGCGGGCGAGGACGCGCCGCACGTTGGTGTCGACGACGACCTCGGGCTCCCCGAAGGCGAAGCAGGCGACGGCCGCCGCGGTGTAGGCGCCGACGCCGGGCAGCCCGAGGAGCTCCTCGTGGCTGTCGGGCACGTTGCCGCCGTGACGTTCGACCATGACGGTCGCCGCCTCGTGGAGGCGCAGGGCGCGACGCGGGTATCCGAGTCGGCCCCAGGCCCGGACGGCGTCACCGGGCGCAGCGGTGGCGAGCGCCGCGGGCGTCGGCCAGCGCTCCATCCACTCGCGCCACACGGGCTCAACCCGGGACAGGGGCGTCTGCTGCGCCATGACCTCCGAGAGGAAGACCCCCCACGGGCTGCAGTCCGCATCGCGCCACGGGAGGTCGCGCCCCTCCCGGACGTACCAGCCGTTCACCCGTGCGTGGAGCTCTGCGAGCCGGGCCCCCGGGGGCACCGCGCTGGAGGCCCTGGCGGAGTCACTGGCGGAGTCACTGGCGGAGGACCGAGAGGAAGCCACGACGAAGGTCACGTCGGCTCGGGACGAGGTGGGCGGCATACGGGGTGGTCGACCTCGGACGTGCAGCTCAGACGTAGCGCTCGAGGATGCTCGACTCGGCGAGGCGCGAGAGGCCCTCGCGGACGGCGCGGGCCCGGCCCTCGCCGACGCCCTCGACGAGCATGAGGTCCTCGATGCCTGCCGCCAGGAGTCGCTGGAGGGACTCGAAGTGGGCGACGAGCCGGTCGACGATCGCCGTGGGCAGGCGCGGCACCTTGGTCAGCAGGCGATAGCCCTGCGGGCTCACCGGTGCGTCGAGACTGTCGCCGACGACGGCGAAGCCGACAGCCCGGGCCCCCGCCGAGAGGTCGAGGAGCTCGACGCCGTTGAGCTCCTCGAGGTTGGCCAGCGCCTCCTCGAGCGTCAGGCTCGACTTCGTCGCAGGCAGGTAGTCGCGGATGACGAGCTCGCGGTCGTTGCCGAGGCCGCCGACGAGCTCCTCGAGCTGGAGGCTGAGCAGGCGCCCATCGGTGCCGAGCTCGACGACGTAGTCCTGGATCTCGGCCGAGATGCGGCGCACCATCTCGAGGCGCTGGAGCACCGCGGTCACGTCGCGGATCGTGACGAGGTCCTCGATCTCGAGTGCCGAGAGGGTCCCGGTCACCTCGTCGAGACGCGCCTTGTAGCGCTCGAGGGTCTGCAGGGCCTGGTCGGCCCGCGAGAGCGTCGTCGGGGAGCCCTCGACCACGTGCCGCTTGCCACCGACGTAGAGCGCCACGACGCCCATCGACTGGCTCACCGAGATGATGGGGTAGCCGGTCTGCTTGGCGACCCGCTCGGCGGTGCGGTGGCGCGTGCCGGACTCGGTCGTCTCGATGCGCGAGTCGGGCACGAGCTGGGTCGCGGCCCGGAGGATGCGCGTGCCCTCGCGGTCGAGCACGACGGCCCCGTCCATCTTGCACAGCTCACGCAACCGGGTCGCGGAGAACTCGACGTCGAGGGCGAAGCCGCCGGTGCAGATCGACTCGACGACCTTGTCGTAGCCGAGCACGATGAGCGCCCCGGTTCGACCACGGAGGATGCGCTCGAGGCTGTCTCGCAGGTCGGTGCCGGGGGCGACAGCGGCGAGGGCTGCACGCAGGAGCAGCTCGTCGTCGTTCTTGTCCATCACATCCCGTTCAGCCGCGCCGGAGGCCGGGGCCAGTCCCCCGGTCGGACGCAGTCTAAGCGTTGTCACCCGCGAGCGCTCCTGTTGTCCGCGCTCCGGCGAGGCGGCCCATGGCCGCGATCGCCCTGGGGACGTCGGCGACCTCGATAGCGCGCAGCCCGTCGGGCACGGTCACGTCGGCGAGGCTCCCCGACGGCACGAGCGCGTGACGGAACCCCAGGCGGGCCGCCTCGGCGAGCCGACGCTGCAGTCCGGTCACCCGCCGGACCTCACCGGCGAGCCCGACCTCGCCGAGCGCGATGGCGTCCGTGGCGAGCGCCTGGTCGACGACGGACGACGCGACCGCGCAGACGATGGCGAGGTCGGCGGCCGGCTCGGTGATGCGCACCCCGCCGACGGTCGCAGCAAAGATGTCGCGGCTGCCGACCGGTGCCCCCGCCCGCTTGTCGAGCACGGCGATGATCATCGCCAGGCGCGAGGCGTCGAGGCCGCTCGACGTGCGCCGCGGCGACGGCAGCGTCGACGTCGCGACGAGCGCCTGCACCTCGGCGACGAGCGGACGCCGGCCCTCGAGCGTCACGGTGACGCACGTGCCCGGGACGGCGTGGTCGCGGCTCGAGAGGAAGAGCCCGCTCGGGTCCGCGAGCCCGACGATGCCGACCTCGGACAGGTCGAAGCAGCCGACCTCGTCGGTCGGGCCGAAGCGGTTCTTGACGGCGCGCACGAGCCGAAGGCGGGAGTGGCGGTCGCCCTCGAACTGGATGACGACGTCGACGAGGTGCTCGAGGACGCGAGGGCCGGCGATCGTCCCGTCCTTGGTCACGTGCCCGACGAGGAGCACCGCGATCCCCTTGACCTTGGCCGCCTGGATGAGGCTCGCCGTCACCTCGCGCACCTGCGAGACGTTGCCGGCCTGGCCCTCGACGTCGGCGCTCGCGATCGTCTGGACCGAGTCGACGACGAGCAGCTCGGGGCCGACGCTCTCGACCTGGCCGAGGACGGTGGCGAGGTCGGTCTCTGCGGCGAGATAGAGGGTGTCCGCCATCGCCTCGATGCGCTCGGCCCGCGTGCGGACCTGGGCCGCGGACTCCTCACCGCTGACATAGAGGACCTGGGCGCCGCGCCGGGCGGCCCGGGCGGCGACGTCGAGCAGCAGCGTCGACTTGCCGATGCCCGGCTCGCCGGCCACGAGGACGACGCCGCCCGGCACCAGTCCGCCGCCGAGGACGCGGTCGAACTCGCCGACGCCCGTCGGGCGAGCCGCCGCTCTGGTCAGGTCGACCTCGCCGATCCGCACGGCCGGGGTCGTCACGGTCGCCGGAGCCGTGCGAGCGGCGGCGGCCCCGACCTCGGCGACGCTCCCCCACGCCTGGCACTCGCCGCACCGGCCCACCCACTTGACCGTCGTCCATCCGCACTCGGAGCACCGGAAGCCGGCCGCTCGCCTCGTGCCCGTCCTCGTCATCGCCATGGTCGGCACCGTAGAGGGAGCCACCGACGGCGGCCCGCCTCCCCCGCCGGGCCAGCGCCCCCGGCGGCCAGCTCCAGAGCCGGACCGGCGCCGGCCTGCTCCATGCTGTGGGTCGTGATCGGCGTTCGTGCGACCATGGACGGCATGGATTCGGTCATGCCCTACGTCCTCGCCCTCGTCCCGACGGTCGGGGTGGCGACGCTCTTCTACTTCGTCATCAAGAACATTCTCGAAGGCGACCGTCGCGAGCGCATCGCACAGGCCAAGTGGGAGGCAGAGCGCGAGGCGGAGTCAAAGAATTCGGGCGAATGATTCTTTTTCCACGGCGACTTTTTCCACAAATGAATGCCGGTCAATGAGATCGAGTGGTTCGAGGTGTAAATTGAGGCCGTTCGCAGGTGAATGGCCTGCGCGCCACCCCTCATATTCCGACCATTCATGATGGAGAGACATGGCACAGCGTGTCGAAGTGACGCTGATCGATGACATCGACGAGACCAAGGCCGCCGAGACGGTCACCTTCGGCCTCGACGGCGTCACCTACGAGATCGACCTGAGTGACAAGAATGCCGAGAAGCTCCGCCAGGACCTCGCTCACTGGGTCGGGCACGCCCGTCGGGTCAGCGGCTCGGCACGGTCGGCCGCCGCCCCTCGCCGGCGTGCGGGCTCCGCGAAGCGTGCCGACCTCGGCGCCGTGCGGGAGTGGGCCCGGGCCAACGGCCACACGGTGTCCGACCGCGGCCGCATCTCGGCCGAGGTCCAGGCCGCCTACGACAAGGCGCACTGACCTCCCGTCCCGATGACGAGGCCCGGCACCACTCGCGGTGCCGGGCCTCGTCGCGTCGCCTTCCCTCCCCGTTCGATGTAGCGGCGCGGCCCGGGGCACGCCGGGATACATCGAACCGGGGGTCAGGCGGTCAGCTCTGCCGCGAGGTCCGCCCCCTCCGCAGCCCGTTCGAGCACGGCCTCCATGCGCAGCTGCTCGAGCGGCCCGCCGTCGGCCCCCAGCTCGATCTCCTCCCAGCTCCGCGGCGCGGCCGCCGTGGGGGTCTCGCGTCCACGGAGCGAGTACGGGCAGACCGTCGTCTTGGCGGCGACGTTCTGGCTCCAGTCGAGGAAGACCTTCCCGGGGCGCAGGTCCTTCGCCATCTTCCAGACGATGAGGTCTGGGTGCGCCTTGGTCAGCTCCTGCGCCAGCTGCTGGACGGTGTCGCGGATCTCGTCGCTCGTGTGCGCACCGGGCAGGACGGCATACAGCTGGAGGCCCTTGCTCCCGCTCGTCACGGGGATGGTGTGCAGGCCGATTCCCCCGAGCCGCTCGCGGACGAGGAGCGCCACCCGCGCGCACTCGGCGAGGCCCGTCCCCGGGCCCGGGTCGAGGTCGATGACGAGACGGTCCGGGTTGCGCGGCGTCGCGTCGCGGCCCTCGCCGTCGACGCGCCACTGGGGCACGTGGAGCTCGAGGGAGTTGAGATTGGCGAAGTACGTCAGCCCGGCGAGGTCGTCGATGAGCGGGAAGACGGGGTCGCGCCCCGCCCGGCGGATCCAGGCGGGCGTGCCGGGAGGGAGGTTCTTCTCGAAGAAGCGCATCGGGTCGGCGACCCCGTGCGGGTAGCGGACGCGGGTGACCGGCCGCCCGGCGAGGTGGGGCAGCAGGACCGCCGAGATGCGGGCGTAGTAGTCGAGCACCTGCGCCTTGGTCGTGCCGGTCTGCGGGTACATGACCTTCTCGAGGCTGCTGAGCCCCAGGCGGTGCCCGTCGACCTCGACGGTCACCTTCGGCGCCTCCTTCACCATCACTCCCCCTCTGCCTGGTCGTCGACGTCGTCGGGGCGGAGGTCGTCGCGGACCCCCTTGTATGCCGGCTGGCGCAGCCTCCCCTGGCTGCTCAGTCCCAGCGACTCCACGTCGACGACGAGGACGGGGTGGACCCACTGGGCTCCCAGGGCGTCCTCGCGTGGCACGTCGGTGAGGAAGGGCGAGGTGTCGGCGTGGAGGGGTGCGAGGTCCTCGAGGAGGCGCTGGCCCGCCTTGCCGGCCAGGCCGGAGCCGACCCGCCCGAGGAAGCGGAGGCCGCCGGGCGAGGGCAGCCCGACGAGGACCGCCCCCAGCCGGTTGCGGACCGTGCCGGTCGACTCCGGCCGCCACCCGCCGACGACGACCGAGACCGTGCGCCGGTGGGGCGACTTGAGCCAGGCGGTGGAACGCTGGCCCGGCAGGTACGGCGAGTCGACCCGTTTGCTGACGATCCCCTCGAGCCCCTGCTCCTTCGTCGCGGCGTGGAGCGCCTCCCCGTCCGCATAGGTCGGTGGCGTCTGCCACCGCGCGCCGTTGAGGTCGAGCCGCTCGAGGGTGGCCCGGCGCTCGCGCCACGGCCTCCCGGTCAGGTCGACCCCGTAGAGCCGGAGCAGGTCGAAGAGCATGAGCGTCGCAGGACTCTGCTCGGCGAGGTGGGCGGCGCGACGGGCCTGTGTGACGTGGAAGCGTTCGGCGAGGGCCCCGAACGACGGCACCCCGCCACGCAGGACGACGATCTCGCCGTCGAGGAGCAGGTCGGGGTACTCGTCTGCGAGGCCCTGCAGCTCCGGAAAGGCCACCGTGACGTCACGCTCGGTGCGGCTGTAGAGCCGCAGCACGCCCTCGGCGACGTCCACGAGGACCCGCATCCCGTCCCACTTGACCTCGTGGACCCAGGCGTCACCGACAGGAATCGTCGACGTCGACGTCGCAAGCATGGGCCGCATGGGTGCATTCTGGTTCTCATGCGAGCCATCTGGAAAGGCGCCGTGTCCTTCGGCCTCGTCAACGTGCCGGTCCGGCTCTTCGCCGCGACCGAGAACCACGACGTGCAGTTCCGGCAGGTCCACGCCAAGGACGGGGGGCGGATCAGGTACCAGCGGGTCTGCTCGATCGACGGTGAGGAAGTCCCCTATTCCGACATCGCAAAGGGCTATGAGACCGCCGACGGACAGATGGTGGTGCTGAGTGACGAGGACATGAGAAGCCTTCCGTCGCGGTCGTCGAAGGAGATCGCGATCGAGAAGTTCGTTCCCGCCGACCAGATCGACCCGTTGCTCTTCGACAAGTCCTATTACCTCGAACCCGACAAGAGCGGGCTCAAACCCTATGTGCTCCTCCGGGACGCCCTCGAGAAGGCCGACCGGATGGCCCTCGTCACGGTCGCCGTCCGCACCCGCATGACCCTCGCCGTGCTCCGAGTCCGCGACGGGGTCATCGTCCTGCAGACCCTCCTCTGGGCCGACGAGGTCCGCACGCCCGAGTTCGAGTCGCTCTCCGAGGAGACCCACGCCACGGCCCGGGAGCTCGCCATGGCGTCCTCGCTCGTCGACTCGCTCTCGGGCGACTACGAGCCCGACGAGTTCGAGGACGACTACGCCGAGGCCGTCGAGACGCTCGTCGCCTCGAAGGTCGAGGGCGGCGAGGTGAAGGAGGCCCCCGCGGCTGCCGCCGAGGAGACGGAGGTCGTCGACCTGCTCGCCGCGCTCCAGCGCAGCGTCGACAAGGCCAAGGCCGCCAGGGCCGGCGGCTCCGGTGCCGCCGAGGACGAGGCCGCCGAGGCTCCCTCGAGGGAGACGGCGACGAAGCGGGCCGCGAGCAAGACCACCGCGAAGCCTGCCGCGAAGACCACCGCGAAGGCGACGACGAAGAAGGCCGCCAAGAAGACAGCCAGCAAGTCGACGAAGAAGGCGGGGTAGGCAGGGACCGGGCCGAGGCGCCCGAGGCGCCTGAGACCGCGCACCGACCGCGCGCCGACCGCGCACCGACCGCGCACCGAGACGGACCTCACGTGACCCGCCCGGCGATAGCCGTCCGGCGGGAACTCCGGTCCGCGAGGATGGGGTCGTGCAGACGGTCACCATCGAGGAGCTCCAGCGCCGGTTCCGCAGCCTTCCCGAGAACCCGCGTGTCGTCGTCAGCGGCAACATGGCGATCCCATGGGAGGGGGTGCGGGCCCTCGACGAGGTCGTGCCCGCCTACGTCCTCCATGCGCTCAACGCCCCGCCGGGCCTTCCCGAGCGCGAGGGCGTGACGGTCGAGACCTGTTTCGTCGGCGGCGGCATGCGCCGTCACCCGGGCCTGCGCTACGTCCCGTCGCGGCTCTCGCTCGTGCCGCTGCTCTACGGCCGCTCCCTGCCGCCCGACGCCGTCATCCTCCACTGCGCGCCGCCCGTCGACGGGCAGCTCAGCCTGGGGCTCGAGGTCAACGTCATGCCCGCCGCGATCGAGGCGTGCCGCGCTCGTGGCGGCCTCGTCGTCGCGGTCGTCAACCCGCGGATGCCCTACACCTTCGGTGACGCCCAGGTGCCGGTCGGGCACGTCGACCTCGCGGTCGAGGTCGACGCCCCGCTCGCGTCCCATGCACCCGGCGCCCCCGACCCCGACAGCACGGCGATCGGCGAGCGCGTGGCCTCGATGGTCCTCGACGGCGCGACTCTCCAGCTGGGCATCGGCGCGGTCCCCGACGCGACGCTTGCGGCCCTCGTCACGCGGCGCGGTCTGCGCGTGTGGACGGAGATGTTCTCCGACGGGATCCTCGACCTCGAGGCCGCCGGCGCGCTCGACCGCGAGCACCCGCTCGTCACGTCGTTCTGCTTCGGCTCGCAGGACCTCTACGACTGGCTCGACGGCAACCGCTGGGTCCGGATGATGCGCACCGAGCGGACCAACGACCCCGGCAGCATCGCCCAGCAGCGGCAGATGACGTCGGTCAACACCGCGCTCGAGGTCGACCTCTTCGGGCAGGCCAACGCGTCGCGGATCAACGCCCGCATCTTCTCCGGCTTCGGGGGCCAGACCGACTTCATCGTCGGCGCTCTGCACTCCCCCGGTGGCCAGTCGTTCATCGCGCTGCGCTCGTGGCATCCCAAGGCCGACTGCTCGACGATCGTCCCGCTCGTCGACGAGCCGGTGACGAGCTTCCAGCAGAGCGCGATCGTCACCGAGAACGGCGTGGCCCAGCTCTGGGGGCGGAGCGAGAAGGAGCAGTGCCGCGACATCATCGAGCAGTGCGCGCACGCCTCGGTCCGCGACGACCTCTGGGAGGAGGCGACGGCGCTCGGCCTCGCCTGAGCGGGTCCGGACGTCGCCGATGGCGACCGGGTCGTATGCCGCTCAGTCGGCCGAGCGGCATACCGCCAGGTCGTGCCAGCGGGGCCTCCTAGGCTGGCGGACATGGACTCGACCACACGACCCGTCGCCGTCATCACCGGCGCAACCCGCGGCATCGGGCTCGCCATCGCGCGCGACCTCGCGGACACGCACCACCTCGTCATCGGAGGCCGGAGCGCTGACTCAGTAGGACCGGTCGTCGCCGGGTTCCCTTCCGCGGAGGGCTTCGTCGCCGACCTGGCCGACGGTGGCCCGGGCGGCTCGCTCGAGACCGCGCTCAGCGAGCTCGTGCCGCGTCTCGGCCGCGTCGACGTCCTCGTCCACTCGGCGGCCCTGCTCGGTGCCGGATCCGTCGCCGAGCTCGACCCGGCGACCTGGTCCGAGGTGCTCGCCGTCAACGTCGTGGCCGTCGCCGGCATCACGCGCGCCCTGCTGCCCGCGCTGCGATCGGCCGAGGGGCTCGTCCTCATGGTCAACTCCGGGTCCGGTCTCGTGGCGTCCGCGGGCTCCGGGCTCTACTGCGCCTCGAAGTTCGCGCTGCGGGCCCTGGCCGACGCCCTGCGCGAGGAGGAGCGGCCCCACGGCGTCAGGGTGACCTCGCTCCACCCGGGTCGCGTCGACACCGACATGCAGCACGAGCTCGTCGCGTTCGAGGGCGGTGACTACGACCCCAGCCGGTACCTGCGCGTCGAGTCCGTCGTGCGGGCGGCGCGGCTCGCGATCGACGCGGCACCCGACGCGGCGATCGAGATGGTCTCGGTCCGGCCTCGCGGTCGCTGAGCCGATCGCCTTGACACGGGAGGCTTTCGCGCGTTTGGTGACGGCATGTCCCACGACCTGCGCATCGAGGCGGTGGACGACGCCACCCTCGCGGACTGGCAGCACGTCCACAACGTCATCATCCCCACCGCCCCCTTGTCACTCGACGAGGTGCGCGAGCGGGTGACGCGCAACCGGCTCGTCGTCGCGTATGCCGGTGACGTCCTCGTCGGCAACGCGACGGTCCGCCCCCCGGCCGACGACACGGCGACGGCCACGGTGATCGTCCGGGTGCTGCCGGAGCACCGCGGACGCGGCCTCGGGACCGCCCTGCTCGAACGCGAGCTGGCCGCCGCCCGGGAGATGGGGGCCCGCGAGCTCGAGACGGTCGTCCTCGCGTCGAACACCGACGGGCTGCGGTTCGCCCGGGCCCACGGGTTCGTCGACGAGATCGACCGCTACCTCCCCGAGGGCGACGTCCACCCGTTCATCACCCTGCGGCTCGTCTGACCCGAGCGGCCGGCTCAGATCCGGCTCGCACCCCGCGTCGGGACGACGGCGAGCCGCGCGAACGCAAGTGCCTCGGCAAGGTCGATCTCGCGCTGGTCGCGGTCGAGCTTGCGGGTGCTCACCTCGACGACGACCTCACCCGACCAGCCCGAGTCGGCGAGCAGCTCGAGCACCTCGAGGCACGGCTGCGAGCCGCGCCCGGGGACGAGGTGCTCGTCCTTGAACGACCCGAGCCCGTCGGCGAGGTGGAGGTGCGCGAGGCGCGGCCCGAGCGCACGCGCCATGAGCAGGGCGTCCGAACCGGCCGTCGCCGTGTGCGAGAGGTCGAGCGTGACGTTGTCGTAGGGCTGCTCGACGGGGTCCCAGTGCGGGAGGTAGGCGAGCATGTCGCGCCGCGCCGTCCGCCACGGGTACATGTTCTCGACGGCGAGCCGCAGGCCCGAGTCGTGCTCACGGGAGGCGACCCCGTCGACGAACGCCGCGGCATACTCCCGCTGCCAGCGGAAGGGCGGGTGGAGCACGACCGTCGACGCGCCGACCTCGAGCGCGAGGTCGATGGAGCGGTCGACCTTGCCCCACGGGTCGGTGCCCCACACCCGTTGGGTCAGCAGGAGCGTCGGGGCGTGGACCGAGACGATGGGTATGCCGTGGAGCTCGCTCAGCGCGCGGAGCGCGCCGCCCTCCTGCGTGACCGGGTCGGTCCACACCATGACCTCGACGGAGTCGTAGCCGAGCCGGGACGCCGTCGAGAACGCGGTCGCGGCGTTGCCCGGGTAGACCGACGCGGTCGAGAGGCCGATCCGGATCGTCATGCGCCCATTCTCCGGTACGGCCCGAGGCCATGGACCACACGGCCCCCGGGCGGGCGGACGGGACCGCGGGGCTCGTTCACGGCTCGAGGTGGTCGAGGCGGCGGAGGATGAGCCCCTCGCGGAGCGCCCACGGGCAGATGTCGAGCCGGTCGACCTGGAGCAGGACCATCGCGGCCTCCGCGACGAGCGCACCCGCGAGCAGCTGCGCGGCGCGGCCGGCCGAGACGCCGGGCAGCTGCGAGCGGCCCGCGACGTCCATGTCGCTGAGCCGCTCGGCGATCGCGCCCAGGTCGTCCCGGGTCAGCGACCGGGGAACGAAGGGCCCCTCGGCGCGAGGCGCGGCGCCAGCGATCCGGGCGAGCGACCGCATCGTCTTCGACGTGCCGACCGCACGGTCCGGCGACCCCCACGTGAGCAGGGGACGCACCTGGTCGGCGAGCTCGGCCCGGATCTGCGCGCGCACCCGGCGCGTCTCCTCAGCCCCGGGCGGGTCCCCCGAGAGCCGCTCGCGGGTCAGGCGCCCGGCGCCGAGCGGGAGGCTGATCGCGACGTCGGGATCCTCGTCGATGCCGGCCGCGAGCTCGAGCGAGCCACCGCCGATGTCGACGACGAGGAGCCGCCCGCTCGACCAGCCGAACCACCGGCGCACCGCGAGGAAGGTCATCCGGGCCTCGTCGGAGCCCGACAGGACGTCGAGCTCGACACCCGTCTCGGCACGGACGCGCTCGATGACGTCGTCGCCGTTGGGCGCCTCGCGCAGCGCCGACGTCGCGAACGCGAAGACGTCGAGCACCCCCTGGTCCTCGGCGATCTGGAGGCACTCGGTGATGAACTCGACGAGCCGGTCGGCCGTGCCGCGGGCGATGCTCCCGTCGGGGCGCGTGCTCTCGGACAGGCGCAGGTCGGTCTTGTGGGAGAACGCCGGCAGCGGGTGGGCACCGGGGTGGGCGTCGACGACAAGCAGGTGGACCGTGTTGGACCCGATGTCGATGACGCCCAGACGCATGGCCTCACCCTAGTCGCGCGGCGTCGTCGCGCGGCATGGCGCGTCGGTCAGGGCGAGCGACGGCTCAGGGTCATCGACGCGAGGGCGAGCGCGACGACGATGAAGCCGGCGACGATCCCGAGGTCCCGGGCCACCGCACCGAGCGGGTCCGTGCTGGCGGCGATCTCCTTCATCGCGTCGACGGCATACGACAGCGGCAGCAGGTCGGAGACGAAGCGGAGGAAGTCGGGGAGGCTGTCGCGTGGCGCGATCAGACCGCAGAGGAGGAACTGCGGCAGGATGAACGCCGGCATGAACTGGACGGCCTGGAACTCGGTCCGGGCGAACCCGCTCGCGAGCAGCCCGAGGGCCGTGCCGAGGACGGCGTCGAAGACCGCGACGACGACGAGGAGCCAGAGTGGCCCGGCCACGTCGAGGCCGCAGACCCAGACCGCGAAGGCCGTCGCGACGAGCGCCTGGATCGTCGCGAGCAGTCCGAACCCGATGGCGTACCCGATCATGAAGTCGCCCTTGCCCATCGGCGTCGTGAGCAGCCGCTCGAGCGTGCCCGACTGGCGCTCGCGGAGCGTGGCGACCGAGGTCACGATGAACATGACGACCATGGGGAAGACCCCGAGCAGGGCCGGTCCGATCCGGTCGAAGATCGGCGTGTCGAGATAGATCCACGCGAGGAGGCCGAGCAGGACGCAGGGCACGACGAGGATGAGGGCGATGGTCCGGTGGTCGGTCCGGACCTGGCGCAGGACGCGTCCGGCGGTCGCGAGGGTGAGGCCGGGGTTCACCAGATCTCCTCTCCGCCGGCGGCGTCGACGAGGGCGAGGAACGCCGCGTCGGCGTCCGGCTGGCCCGTGCTCGAGAGCAGCTCGGCTGGAGTCAGGTCGGCGAGGACGCGCCCGTCGCGCAGGAGCACGAGCCGGTCGCAGCGGGCCGCCTCGTCCATGACGTGGCTCGAGACCATGAGGGAGTGCCCCTGTTGGGCGAGTCGCCGAAAGAGGTCCCACAGGTCGCGCCGGAGAACCGGGTCGAGGCCCACGGTCGGCTCGTCGAGGACGAGGAGCGTCGGTCGGCCGACGAGCGCCCCCGCGAGCGAGACCCGTGACTCCTGGCCGCCGGAGAGGTCGCGGACGAGGACGTCGGCGTGCGACACGAGGTCGACCTCGACGAGCGTGCGGTCGACGGCGTCGTGCAGCTCGGCGCCGCGCAGGCCGACCGCGCGACCGAAGTACGAGATGTTGCCGCGGATCGTCAGGTCGCCGTAGACGCTCGGGGTCTGGGTGACATAGCCGACGTCGCGGCGCAGGGCCGGCGAGCCGGCCTCGTGGCCGAGGACCCTGACGGTGCCTCCCGCGACGATCTGCACCCCCACGACCGCGCGCATGAGCGTCGACTTCCCCGAGCCGGAGGGGCCGAGGAGCCCGACGACCTGGCCGGCCGGGACCTCGAGCGTCAGGTCGGGGATCACCGGCCGCTTCCCCCGGACGACCCGCAGCCCGCTGATCGCGATCGCGGGGCCGTCGTGGTCCTTGATCATGTCCGGAATCTAGTCCAGCCGGCGCCCCACCAAGCCCGCTTTGCCCCCGGAATCACGCCCGGCGGCATACGTCGTGTCGGCGCCTGCTGGGCGGGACGGGCAGTCCCCACCTTCTCGGCATAGGGTGAGCCGATGGCCGAAGCACCTCTGGACCTGCCACGCGTGTGGGTCGAGTTCACGGATCCCGCTGACGACGGTCAGCGCTACCGCTGCGACCTCACGTGGCTCACGAGCAGCTGGACGTGCATCTTCGGCACCGGCTGCAAGGGCATCTACGCCGACCGGCCCGACGACGGGTGCTGCACGCTCGGCGCCCACTTCACCGACAAGGACGACGTCAAGCGTGTCGAGGCGGCGGTCCTGGAGCTCGGCGAGGACGAGTGGCAGTACCACGCCGTCGGCACCGCGACCGGGGCGCGCGAGGACTGGACCGAGCGTGAGGACGGCGCCCGCAAGACGAAGGTCGTCGACGGCGCCTGCATCTTCCTCAACCGGCCGGGCTTCCCCGCCGGCGCCGGCTGCGCCCTCCACCAGCACGCGGTCCTCACCGGCGTCCAGCCCCACACGCTCAAGCCGGACGTCTGCTGGCAGCTGCCGATCCGGCGCACCTACCGGACCGTCGAGCTGCCCGACGAGTCGAGCTACCTCGAGATCACGATCACCGAGTACGACCGCCGCGGCTGGGGCCCGGGCGGCCACGACCTCGACTGGTACTGCTCGGGCAACCCGGAGGCGCACGTCGGGCGCGAGCCGGTCTACCGCTCCAACGCGCCCGAGCTCGTCGAGCTCATGGGCCGGGAGGCCTACGAGGAGCTCGTGATCCGTGCCGAGGCGCACCTCGCCCAGGTCAAGGCGGTGCGCGCCCGGGGCGTGCACAAGCTCCTGCCCCTGCTCGTCCACCCTGCGACGATCGAGGCGCAGCCGTCGAGGTGACGTGGGAGGCTGAGGGCCGTGAGATCAGCATGAGCGAGGTCATCCCGTCCCCGAACATCTGGGGCTCCCCCGACGTCTACGAGGTCGAGAACCGTGGCGTCGACCGCGACCACGTCATCGAGTCGGCGATGCGCTCGGTCCTCGACTGGGCCGGCGCGGACGTCGTCGACATCGGGTGCGGGACGGGCTACCACCTCCCGTACTTCGCGCGCGACGCCCGGTCCGTCGTCGGCGTGGAGCCGCACCCGCCCCTCGCCGAGCTTGCGCGCCAGCGGGTCGCGGGTATGCCGTCGTGCTCGGTCCGCGAGGAGGGCGCGGCCGCGGTCGGGGTCGGGGACGGCTCCTTCGACGTCGCGCACGCCCGGTGGGCCTATTTCTTCGGGCCGGGCTGCGAGCCTGGCCTGGCCGAGCTCGACCGGGTCGTGCGGCCCGGCGGTGCGGCCTTCGTCATCGACAACGACGCGACCCGGTCGACGTTCGGCCAGTGGTTCCGGCGGGCCCTGCCGAGCTACGACCCGCGCGCGGTCGAGCGGTTCTGGGAGCGCCAGGGGTGGCGGCGCGAGCGTCTCGACATCCGCTGGGACTTCGACTCCCGCGCCGACTTCGAGGCCGTCGTCGGCATCGAGTTCGCGCCGGAGCACGCCGACCTCATCCTCGCCGAGCACCCCGACGCGACGGGGGTCGACTACGCCGTCAACCTCTGGTGGCGCCGCTACTGACGACCCGCCCGCCGGGGCTCGGAGCGCCCGTCAGCCGACGAGGTCGAGGGCGATGTCGACGATGGGCGAGGAGTGCGTCAGGCCGCCGACGCTGACGAAGTCGACGCCGGTCATGGCGTAGTCGGCGACGACCTCCAGCGTCAGCCCGCCGGTCGCCTCGATCTCGACCGGCTCGTCGGCGGCGCGGAGCAACGCGACCGTCTCGGCCAGGGTGGCCACGTCCATGTTGTCGCACATGATGAAGCGCGCCCCTGCGTCGTAGGCCTCCTGTGCCTCCGCCGGCGTCGTCACCTCGACCTGGATGGCGACGTCGGGGAACCGGGCGTGGACGAGCCCGTAGGCCGCGGCCACCGATCCGGCAGCGAGCTTGTGGTTGTCCTTGATCATCGCGACGTCGTAGAGGCCCATGCGCTTGTTGGTGCCGCCGCCCGCGCGCACGGCGTACTTCTCGAGCCAGCGCATCCCGGGCGTCGTCTTGCGGGTGTCGAGGACCATGGTCGAGGTGCCGTCGAGCGCGTCGGCCCAGCGGCGCGTGTGGGTGGCGACCCCGGACAGCCGGCTCATGATGTTGAGGATCGTCCGCTCGGCCACGAGGATGACGCGCGTCTGGCCCGAGACCCGGGCGATGACGTCGCCGCGGACGAGCCGCGAGCCGTCGTCCGCGACGACCTCGACGGAGGGGGCGACGCCGCCGATCGTCGCGGCGACCGCCTCGAGGACGAGACCGATGACAGGCACACCGGCGACGACCCCGGGACCCCTCGCGACGATCTCGGCGACCCGCTCCTGGTCCGCAGGGATCGTCGCGAGGGTCGTCACGTCGAGGCCGTCGGGACCGAGGTCCTCGAGGAGCGCGACCCGGACGAGCTCGCGCGCCTGCGCCTCGGGGAAGCCGCTCAGGCCGTCGGCGGGTCGGTCGGTCATCTCGTCACTCCAGATCGTCGTCGGTCGGATCATGCTGCACGGCAGGGGACTTCGCCGTTCCGGGTTGCGTGGCCGAGCCCTGCGCGGCCCTCGCCGAGGCCGACCTCGCAGGCGTGCCGACCTGCTCGTCGAGCCCGAGCCCGTCGAGGTTGGACCGGGGCACCTCCTCCGTGCGGGCCACGAGGAGCCCGTCGGCGGAGCGCGACAGCACGGTGTGGTGGAGGAACCGGGCGTCGTCGCGTGCCGGGAAATCCTCACGCACGTGACCGCCGCGAGTCTCCTCACGCAGCCCGGCGGCATACGTCAGCGCCCGTCCGAGGAGCAGGAGGTTGGTCGTCTCCCAGCTCTTCGGTCCACCCTGCTTGTGGTCGTCGCCGCCGGCCGCCTTGGCGGCGAGCGCGGCGAGGGCGACCTCGGCGGCGGCGAGCGACGCGGCCGACCGCACGGTCCCCGCACCGGTGGTCATGGCCCGCTGGACGTCGAGGCGGCGCTTGCCACGCAGCAGGACCGGCACGTCATCGGTCGCGACCGGTGAGGTCTCGGGCAGCTCTCCGGCTCCCAGCCTCGCGGTCAGGTCGTCGGCGATCCGCCGGGCGAAGACGAGCCCCTCGAGCAGGGAGTTGGAGGCGAGGCGGTTGGCGCCGTGGACGCCGGTGCACGACGTCTCGCCGCAGGCGTAGAGACCCTCGAGGCTCGACCGCCCGTTGAGGTCGGTCCGGATGCCACCGCTCGCGTAGTGCTGCGCCGGGGCGACCGGCAGCAGCTGGGTCGCCGGGTCGAAGCCGAGCTGGCGGCACCGCTCGACGATCGACGGGAAGCGCGCCTCGAGGAACTCGGCGCCGAGGTGGCGGCAGTCGAGGTAGACGTGGTCGGTGCCGGTCTCGCGCATCCGGGCGAGGATCGCCCGGGACACGACGTCGCGCGGTGCGAGGTCGGCGAGCTCGTGCTGGCCCTGCATGAAGCGCACGCCCGCCTCGTCGACGAGGAACGCGCCCTCGCCGCGCACCGCCTCGGAGATGAGGGGCTGCTGGCCACGCGACCCCTCCCCGAGCCACAGCACGGTCGGGTGGAACTGGACGAACTCGAGGTCCGCGAGCTCGGCCCCGGCGCGGAGGGCCGCCGCCATGCCGTCGCCGGTCGCGACGGGCGGGTTCGTCGTCGAGGCGTAGATCTGCCCGAGGCCACCGGTCGCGAGGACGACCGCCCGGGCGTGCGCCGCGCCGACCCCGTCGACCTGGCCCTCGCCGATGACGTGAAGGGTGACCCCGCAGACGCGCTGCGACGCGTCGGTGAGCAGGTCGACGACGAGGGCGTGCTCGATGACCTCGATGCCGGGATCGTCGATGACGCGGTGGAGCGCGGCGATGAGGGCTCGGGAGATCTCCCTGCCGGTCGCGTCGCCGCCGGCGTGGAGGATCCGGTCGCGGTGGTGGCCGCCCTCGCGGGTCAGGGCGATCTTGCCGGTGTCGCCGCGGTCGAACTCCGCACCGAGCGCGATGAGGTCCCACACCGCGTCGGTCCCCTCACGCACGAGCGTCTCGACGGCGTCGACGTCGCACAGCCCGACGCCGGCGACGAGCGTGTCGTGGACGTGCTCGGCGGGGCTGTCCTCGGGGGACATGACGGCGGCGATGCCACCCTGCGCCCAGGCCGTCGAGCCCTCGTCGAGGACGGTCTTCGTGACGAGCAGGACGCGCTCGACGCGGCGCCGCAGCCGCAGCGCCGTGGTCAGCCCGGCGATCCCCGACCCGACGACGATGACGTCGGCCGTCGTGGTCCACCCCGGCGCAGGGGCGCGCAGTCGTCGCGGGATCGTGATGCCGCTCGCGCTCATCGCTGCCTTCTCGGGTCGATCGTCACGTCCCATACCGTATGCCGCCGGGCTCGCTCGCGCCCCAACGCCCACTCTGCGACCTCCCGCCCTCCACCCCGCAACACACCGAGCTGCCGCGAACATCGACGGTTGTGCCCATCGAGGTTCGCGGCTCCTCGGTGTGTTGCGACATGAGGCGGGGTGGAGGCAGGGGTTCGGTCAGGGCTGCGAGAACGTCTCGAGCGGCCCACCCCGGGGGCCGACGAGGACGGGCAGGTTGTCGATGAGGCGCGTCGTCCCGACCCGACCGGCGACCGCCAGCAGGGCCTCGCCCCGGTACCACTCGGGGACGTCGACGAGCGTGTGCGGGTCGACGAGGACGAGGTAGTCGACGAGTGCGAGGGGCTCGCGGACGAGGACGGCTCGCGCGGCCCGCCTGATGGCCGACGGGCCCTCCTCCGCGGCGGCGGCCCCGGCCCGGAGCGCGGCCGAGAGGCAGAGGGCCGTCTCACGGTCGGACGGGGTGAGGTAGGTGTTGCGGCTCGACATCGCGAGGCCGTCGGGCTCCCGGACCGTCGGGACCGAGACGACGTTGACGGGGAAGTCGAGGTCGCGGCACATCCGGCGGATGAGGAGCAGCTGCTGGGCGTCCTTCTGCCCGAAGTAGGCCGACGTGCACCGCGTCAGGTGCATGAGCTTGGCGACGACGGTGAGCATCCCGTCGAAGTGGCCGGGGCGCGACTGCCCCTCGAGGACGTCGCCGAGCGGGCCGGCGGAGATCCGCACGCCCGGGTCGCCGTCGGGGTAGACGACGTCGGGCGTCGGCGCGAAGACGAGGTCGACCCCGGCCTCGCGGCAGATCTCGAGGTCGGCGTCGAAGGTCCGCGGGTAGCGCGAGAGGTCCTCCTTCGGCCCGAACTGGAGCGGGTTGAGGAAGATCGTCACGACGACGTGCGCGTGGGTGCGCCGCGCGGTCCGGATGAGGGTGGCGTGGCCGTCGTGGAGGGCGCCCATCGTCATGACGACGGCGACGTCGCCGTCGTCGAGCCGGGCACGGGCCTCGCGCAGCTCCTCGCGGGTCCGAGCGACGACGGGCAGGCCCGCGCGGGTGCCTCCCACGCCGTCGGACGATGCGGCGAGGTCGGTGGCGGTGGGGTCGGGGGTGGGGTCGCTGGTGGGGCTGGTGGTGTGACCGGTGGTGGCCGTCGGGTCGGGCGCCTCGGTGTTCGCGGCGTCGGGGCGGGTCGTCACGGGTTCTCCTCATCGTTCGCGAGCAGCTCGAGCAGGGGGCCCGCGGCCGACGCCCGAAGGCGTCCGCTCAGCACGGCCCGCTGTGCGGTCGCGCGGGCCAGGGCGAGGTAGGTCGGGCGGATGTCCGGGGCGACCCTGCGCAGCATCGCGACGTGCCCGGCCACGGTACCGGCATCGCCGCGGGCGACCGGCCCGGTGAGGGCAGCGTCACCCCGCTGGAGCGCGTTGGCGAGCGCCGCCGTGAGGAGCGGCTCGAGGACTCGCGCCGGCTCCTCGATGCCGGCCTCCTCGAGCAGCTGCATCGACTGGGCCACGAGGGTGACGAGGTGGTTGGCGCCGTGGGCGAGGGCCGCGTGGTAGGTGACGCGCTCGTCCTCGGGCACCCACACCGGGTCACCGCCCATCTCGATGACGAGGGCCTCGGCCAACGGCCGCGCCTGGTCGATGGTCGTCACCCCGAAGCAGCAGTCGTGGAGCCGGTCGAGGTCGAGCGCCGTGCCGGTGAAGGTCATGGCGGGGTGGAGGGCGAGCGGCACGATCTGGCTGGCGGCCGCCGCCTCGAACACCCCGATCCCGTGCGCTCCCGACGTGTGCATGACGAGCTGGCCCGGGGTGAAGATCCGCGTCGCCGAGAGCCCGGCGACGAGCTCCTCGAGGGCGTCGTCGGGCACGGCGAGGACGACGAGGTGCGCACCGGCGACGACCTCGGGGATCGGCTCGACGGGAACGCCGGGCAGGAGCGTCGCGGCCCGCTCGAGGCTGGCCTCGCTCACCGCGGAGACCGACCGGATGTGGTGCCCCGCGCGCGCGAGCGCCACGCCGAGCACGGCGCCGACCCGGCCGGCGCCGACGATGCCCACGTCGAAGCGGGCCGGTCGCTCGTGCGGAGTGCTCACCCACGGCACGCTATCGCCTACAGTCCGGGGCGTGGATCCTCTCCCCTGGCGCGACGCCTGGCACGAGGCGCTGTATGCCGCTGGGCGCGGTTTCTACGTCGCCGCGGGCGGCCCCGCGGCCCACTTCACGACCGCGACCCACGGCCCGGCCGGGGCGGTCCTCGCCGAGGCCCTCCTCCGGCTCGTGGGGCACCGGCCCCGGGTCGTCGTCGACGTCGGTGCCGGCCGGGGCGAGCTCGCCACGCATCTCGTGACGGCTCTCGAGGCGCTCGACGACTCCGGCGAGCCCCTCGGCGACCATCCCGGGCGGACCGCCCGGCCCGTGCGGGTCGTCGCCGTCGACGTCGTCGACCGGCCTCCGGGGCTCGACGAGCGGGTCGAGTGGCTCCGCTGCCCGGGTGGCACGGCGCTCCCCCCGAGCCTCGGCGACGGCGATCGCGAGCTCGAGGACGCCCTTGTCATCGCCCACGAGTGGCTCGACGTCGTCCCGTGCACCATCGCCGAGGTCGACGCGGACGGGACGCTCCGGGAGGTGCTCGTCGACGTGACCGGGGCCGAGACGCTCGGCGCGCCCGTCGCCGGAGCCGACCTGGCCTGGGCCCGACAGCACTGGCCGACGCGCGAGCCCGGCGACCGCGTCGAGGTCGGCCGCGCCCGCGACGAGGCCTGGGCCGACCTCGTCGGACGGGTCCGGAGCGGGACCCTCGTCGCCGTGGACTACGGCCACACGCGCGGGTCACGGCCCCACGAGGGGACACTCACGGCATACGTCTCGGGGCGGCAGACCCACCCCGTTCCCGACGGCAGCTGCGACATCACGGCCCACGTGGCGATGGACACTCTCGACGCCGACGAGGTCACCGGCCAGCGGGCGGCCCTGCGGGCTCTGGGCGTTCGCGGCGCAACCCCGCCGCACGAGCTCGCACGCACCGACCCGGTCGCCTACCTCGAGGCGCTCGCCCGGACGGGAGCCGAGGCGCTGCTCATCGATCCTGCGGGCTTCGGGGCCTTCTGGTGGGCGGTGAAGCGGGTCCGGGCCGCGACCGTAACCTGAGTGTCATGCACCGGCTCGTCTCCCTCCTGCTCGCCCTCGGCCTCGTCGTCGCCCTTCCCGCGTCCGCCGTGGCCCACGACGTGGTCGAGAAGACGACGCCGAGCGACGGGTCGGTTCTCGAGCAGCTGCCCGGCACGGTGACGCTGACGTTCGCCGAGGCGCCGCTCGCCGTCGGGCTCCAGGTCGTCGTGACGGGACCGACGGGCAAGGTCAGCGAGGGAACCGCGACCGTCTCCGGCCTCGACGTGGTCCAGCCGATCAGCCCGGCCGCACCGGGCGGCGACTACACCGTCGGCTACCGGGTCACCTCGAGCGACGGCCACCCCGTCACCGGCACCTTCCACTTCTACGCGCGCGTGGGCCTCGACGGCTCGACCGCGAGCGGCCACCCGACGGTCCACGTCGACGCGGAGGACCCGGCTGCCGGCGCCAAGGACTCGCAGTTCGTCCCGATCATGCTCACGATCGTCAGCACACTCGTGCTGCTCGGGATCGGCGCCTACGTCTTCACGCGCGTCCGACGCTGAGGCGCTCGTAGCCCCGCAGCACGAACGTCGGTCGACGCACGGCCTCGACGACCTCGACCGGCCCGACGCGCCGCAGCAGGGCCCGGAGGCTGACCTGGAGCTCCATCCGAGCCAGCGGGGCGCCGAGGCAGAAATGCAGTCCGGCGCCGAAGGCGAGGTGCGGGTTGGGGTCGCGATCGGCCCGGAAGGCGTCGGGCTCGGCAAAGACCTCGGGGTCGCGGTTGGCCGCCCCGAGCAGCACGGCGACCTTCTGGCCCCGGCGGACCGTCACGCCGTGCAGCTCGACGTCGGCCGTCGCGGTCCGCTCGAAGAGCTGGAGGGGCGAGTCGTGCCGGAGCACCTCCTCGACGAGCCGCTCGACCGCGGCGTCGTCGTCGAGACGGGTGAGGACGCGGTCCCGCTCGTCCGGTTGCGCAAGGAGGGAGGCGAGGCCGTTGCCGAAACCGTTGACGCTCGCCTCGTGGCCCGCGTTGAGCAGGAGCACGACGGTTGCGACGAGCTCGCGCGGGGAGAGCCGGTCTGAGCCGTCGCGAGCCTCGACGAGCGACGTGAGCAGGTCGTCGCCGGGTCTCGAGGCTCGCGCGGTCGCGAGCGCCTCGACGTATGCCGCGAAGTCGGCACACGCTCGCTGCGCCGCCTCCTGCGCGGCCGGGCTCGGCGAGAGCTCGTACATCGCGACGATGGCCTGCGACCAGTCGCGCAGCTGCCTCCAGTCGTCGGTGGGCGCGCCGAGGAGCTCGCAGATGACGAGCACCGGGAGCGGCTCGGCAAAGGTCTCGATGACGTCGACGCTGCCGTCGGCGTCGAGTCGCGCCTCGAGGGTGTCGAGGAGGCGCTCGGCGATCTCCACGACACGTGGTCGCAGGCGTGCGACGTGCCCGCGGGCGAAGGCACCGGCGACGAGCCGGCGCAGGCGCGTGTGCTTCGGCGGCTCGGAGTCGAGGATCGAGTCGGCGTGGAGCCAGTCGAAGACGGTCCACGGGTCCTCGGGGCCGGCACCCGGCGCGGACCGGGGCACGATGATCCGGCCGAGCCGGCGGTCGCGGAGGGCGTCGTTGGCGGCGGCGTGCGTCGTCGTCACGTAGCGCTGGAGTGCCTCGTCCCAGACGACCGGGCCGCGGGCACGCGCCTCCGCGAGGTGCGGATAGGGATCTGTGACCACATCGTTACCGGACAAATCAACCATCGTGCCAGAATCCCTACCCGCGATGAGGGGCCCCGTGCCAAACTCCACCGTGGGCACGGCTCGGGGCTGTGACCCCGGTACAACACACCCATCTCACCACAGGCAAGCCTGACTCGCCGCAGCTGCACGATCTGCTAGCGTGCTCCGCACGGGTCTGGACTCCAGACACATACTTCTTTAGGGGCGGGAAATCATGCAGGACTCTCTCAAGAACGGTGTGTCGCGACGCACCGTTGTTGCCGGCGCGGCGTGGACCGTCCCGGCGATCGTGGTGGCCAGCGCCGCACCGGCCATGGCCGCCACGCCCATCGTGACCATCGGCGTCGGCCTGGCGTGCAAGCACCCCGGCAACCCGAAGCACTACCACTTCAACCTCACGGTCAAGAACAACGGTGGCACCACGACGACCGTGACCATCACGAGCATCGTGCTCATCCCGACGTCGGGCCAGAACGTCACCTTCAGCACGCTGCCGGCTCCGTTCGACGTCGCTGCGCACAGCAGCGTCTGCGTCGTCGTCGACTCCGACCTGACGGCCAACTCGGCGAACGGC
Organism: Intrasporangium oryzae NRRL B-24470; assembly: GCF_000576595.1. Lineage (GTDB taxonomy): Bacteria > Actinomycetota > Actinomycetes > Actinomycetales > Dermatophilaceae > Intrasporangium_C > Intrasporangium_C oryzae. The sequence goes on from NZ_AWSA01000001.1 coordinate 59,973, forward strand.
ACGCTGAAGGTCGGTTACGACTACACGGACTCGAACGGCCAGACGCAGCACTTCGACGCCGCCATCGACGTGAGCAGCATTCCGCCGTGCCAGCAGATCGGTGTGCCGGACTACCCGCACCCCAACTACAGCTGCTGACCGACCACGGCCGGCCGTCCACCCCCTGTCCTGCCGGGCAGGGGGTGGACGCGTCTCCGGCCCCCGCAGCCCGAAAGGACAGCATGAGCACGGACGTCGAGGTCCACGTCGGAGTCGAGCCGCTCCACGTCGAGGTCCTGGGTGTGGTCCACACGATTCACGCCGTCGACGAGAGGCAGCGAACGATGCTCGCGCGGGAATGGTCCCGCTGTGTGGTCGATGATGCAGCCGCAGCAGACGCCGAGGACGTCCACATCTCGGACGGGTACTCCGACCAGGAGGCCGGGTACGCCTTGGCCTCCGAGCTGACGATGAATGGCATCCTCGCCCGGCGCGGCAGCCACCTCATGCTCCACGCGTGCGGCCTCTCCGACGCCGAAGGCAACGTCCTCGCCATGGTCGCGCGCTCGGGCTCCGGCAAGACGACCGCAGCGCTCACCCTCAGCCGGTCCGGACTCGGCTATGTCACTGACGAGACCGTGGCTGTCGCCCCCTCCGGCGCCGTGCTGGCCTACCCCAAGCCGCTTTCCGTCGTCGACGACGAAGCCGCCGGGGGCCCCAAGAGGCAGCACGGTCCCGACGAGCTCGGACTTCCGGTCCCCCCCGAGCCGCTCCACCTCCGACGCGTCGTGCTGCTGGAGCGAGGGGGCGGCCACGAGGGGTCCCCACGGCTCGAGCCACTCCCCTTCGTCGACGGCCTGCTCGCCCTGATCCCGCAGACGTCGTCGCTGAGCAGGCTCGAACGACCGCTCCAGACCGCGTGCGAGCTCCTCGCCGGCTGCGGTGGCGTGTTCCGGCTTGTCTACACGGAGATCAGCGACGCGACCGAGCTGCTCCAGACCTTCCTCTCGCAGGCGAACGGCGAGACACCTGGCCCGAGCTGGGAGCCCTTCACCGAGGACGTGCCAACGGACGGCTCGATGGCGTGGGCCATCCTCGACAACCGCGTCCGGTTGAAGCCGCACACCGATGCTGTCCTCGTGGGCAACGAACTGGTGATCATGGTCGACGACGTGCCGATCCGGGTGGGCGGCCTCGGTCTGACCATCTGGCAGGCCTGCCGGGACGCCCCGACGCTCGCAGAGATCGGCGCGACCGTCGAGGAGCTCCACGGCAGTCATCCTGAAGCCGGTCGGATCATCGACGAGACGGTGGCCGGACTGCGGGAGGCCGGCGTCATCGCCTGGGGCCGACCGAGCCCGGTATCCGAGCTCGTGCGCGCCTTGTGACTGGCCCTGTGAGTAGCATTCACCCGTGACGAAGACAACCGCCGGCGTCCCCCTCGTCGTGCGTGTTGCCATGTCGCACGCGGCGGTCCAGCACGTCGCCCAGGCGTGCGGCATCGACGTCCTGCACATCAAGGGGCCCGCCCTCGATCCGAGTCTCACCTGGGAGGGGCGAGAGGGCACCGACGCGGATGTCCTCGTCAGGGCGTCGAATGCACAGGCTCTCGTCGAGGCCTTGCAGCGCAGCGGCTGGGAGCTCCACTCTCGCTTCGAGAACAGCTCGGCGTTCGAGCACTCGGCGACGCTCTGGCACCATCTCTGGGGGTATGCCGACATCCACCGGCTCTTCCCCGGCATCGGGATCGACCCGGACGCGGCCTTCGAGCGCCTTTGGGCCGACCACGGGCAGACGACCATCGCGGACGTCCCTTGCGCAGTGCCGAGCCTGCCCGGTCAGGCTCTCGTGCTGCTGCTCCACGCCGCGCGCGAAGGCGGTAGCCCGCGAAGCGCCGACGACATCAGATCGGCCTGGGGCGACGCCGGGGCCGACCAACGGGCTGCGGTTCGCACCCTGGTCGACGAGCTCGACGCGGGCGTCGCCTTCGCGGCGGCAACGGGCACCCTCGATGAGCATCGCGGTGCGCGCGAGTACGACCTCTGGGCGGTGTCGCTCCGGGGTGGCACCCGCTTCCAGGAATGGCGCGCCCGCATCAAGGCGGCTCCGAGCCGCCGCGAAGCGGCCTCGCTCGCCCTCCGGTCCATCCTCGTCAACACCGACCATCTCGCGATGCTGAGGGGCCACCAGCCCAGCGGTCCCGAGATCGCTGTCGAGTTCTTCGCTCGTCCCGTTCGAGGTGTGGCCCAGTCATGGCGCGCCTGGCGCTCGAGGCGAGGTCAAGGGTGACGACCCGCCTCCGCCGCGCGGGCAATGTGGCCACGATGCCGGGACTGCCCGACTCGGGTATCGGGTCGCACTACGTGGCCCTGCTGCCCAACGGGCCACTGATCAAGCTCGCCGGCACCGCCTCGATGATCTGGGAGGCAGCCGAGGACGGAGTCGAGGACACGTTGTCCGAGCGCGTCGCAGACCTGCTCGCTGACGTCAGCGCCGCCGATGTCGACGCCGATGTCCGGGCCTTCGTCGACGACCTCGTCGGCGCCGGCTACCTCGAGCGCTACGACCCGGCGGACGGCGCCTGACGCCGCGGGCCACGCGAACCCGGGTCGACCGCCGGGCTCATGACTGCACTGCCACGGAGGCGGCCGGCGCCACGGCGAGCTGCCCCTCCAGGTGCCGCTGCGCCATCCGGGCCGCCGGAGGGAGGGCCACCACGGCCGCGACGACGATCGCGGCGATGACGGTCCACCCCACGGCGCCCCACTCCATCGCAAGGAACGTGTAGGCGGCGGGGGCCCACACGCCACCCACCGTGTGCCCGAGGCGTCCGGCGCCCTGGTACTCGCCCCGACGGTCGGGGTCGGACAGCTCCGCGGTGAGCCCCCAGTCGGCCGCGGACTGGAAGAGCTCGGCCCCCGTGACCGTGACGTGGCCGACCCACACGAGCACGACAGTGACCCAGCCGACCGTGTCGTGCGTCACCGCGACGATGAGGCAGGAGAGCACGAAGAACGCGCTGCTGATCCTGCTGGCCCGGAGAGCGCCGGGCACCGTGTCGGCACCCCGGGCCGCCGAGACCTGCAGGAGCACCGCGAGGACGGTGTTGGTGCCGAAGAGCCACGCGAGAAGCACGCGGGGCGCGTCGGTCTCCTGCACCAGCCACAGGGGGATGACGACGTTGAGGAGCACCTGGTTGGTCCCCAGGACTCCCTGGCACACCTTCATGCCGAGATAGCCGACATTGCGCAGCGCCCCGGCCCTCTGACCGGTGACATCGTCCTCCGTCGTCCCGAGACGCTCGCCGTGCCCCTCACGATGCTCGTCCCCGATGACCTCGGCGGCACCTGGCGTCGCAACCGCCTCGACCTCCTCCAGGGCCGCGACCCCGTCGCCCCCGGCGACCGCATCGGGCAGCCGCGAGATGAGCAGCGCGTTGACCCCGAGGATCGCCGCGGTGAGGAGCGGCGCCGCCCGGATGACGTCGTCGCGGTTGGTCGCGAGCGCGAGGCCACCGATCAGCGCGCCGACGGTGAACCCGATGTTGAGGGCGCTGCGCATGAAGGCGAGCGAGCGCACTCGCTCCTCGCGGCTGAAGACGTCGAGGGTGTAGGCGCCGCGGCCGGCCCCCGCGGCAGCCCCGACGAGCTCGATGGCCGTGATGACCGCGACGTAGGCGACGAACCCGTGGATCGCCGGGTAGAGCAGGTAGACCGCCGCCTCGACGCCGGCCCCGACCGCCCAGACCCGCTTCGCACCGAGCCGGTCGGCGAGCCGCCCGAGCGGCACGGCGAAGCAGAAGGTCATGACGCCGGCGATCGTCAGGCCAAGGCCCACCTGGGCGGCGGTGAGGCCGACGACGTGGGTGAAGAAGACGGCGTTGCCGGTGAGGAAGAGGCCCTCACCGATGGCGAAGAGGATCGACTGTGCGCTGAGGCGCCTCGCGAGCGGGCTGGGGGGAAGGAGCCGGGTGAGACGTTCGCGCATCGGACAATTCGACCACAGGGCACCCACAGACCGCCCACGGACATCGACCCCACGCCCGTCGACCACGCTGCATACCAACCGGACGCAGCCACACGGCATACTCGACCCCATGACCGAGACGAGGGCCGCACGATCGACCGGCCGCGAACGGGCCCTGACGGTCGGGGTGGGTGCCGGTGGCCTCGCGACCGCCGACATGGTGCTCAACATCGGACCGCAGCACCCGGCGACCCACGGGGTGCTGCGCCTGCGCATCGTCGTCGACGGCGAGCGGATCGTGCGCGCGGAGCCGATCATCGGCTACATGCACCGGGGCGCCGAGAAGCTCTTCGAGGTGCGCGACTACCGCCAGATCATCGTGCTCGCCAACCGCCACGACTGGCTCTCGGCGTTCTCCAACGAGCTCGGCGTCGTCCTCGGCGTCGAGCAGATGCTCGGCATGGAGGTGCCCGAGCGGGCCGTCTGGGCGCGGACCGCGCTCGCCGAGCTCAACCGGGTCCTCAACCACCTCATGTTCCTCGGGTCCTACCCGCTCGAGCTCGGCGCGATCACCCCGGTGTTCCACGCCTTCCGCGAGCGGGAGGAGCTCCAGGCCGTCATGGAGGAGATCTCCGGCGGCCGCATGCACTACATGTTCAACCGGGTCGGCGGCCTCAAGGAGGACCTCCCCGCGGGCTGGCTCGGGCGCGCCGGACGGGCGATCGACAACGTTCGGGGGCGCCTTCCCGACCTCGAGCGTCTCCTCGTCGGCAACGAGATCCTCGAGGCACGGACCCGTGGGGTCGGGATCCTCCCCCGGGCCACCGCCGAGGCGTTCGGCGTCTCGGGCCCGATCGCCCGTGCCAGCGGGCTCGACGTCGACCTGCGACGCGACGCTCCCTACCTCGGCTACGGCGAGCTCTTCCGCCCCGGCGGCCCGGGCCGCGTCGTCACGCGCAACGAGGGCGACTGCCTCGCGCGCCTCGAGGTCCTCCTCGAGCAGACGCACGTCAGCCTCGACCTCGCCGAGGCGAGCCTCGACCGCCTCGTCGCCCTGCCGAGCGGGCCGATCAACGTCAAGCTGCCCAAGGTCCTCAAGGTCCCCGAGGGCCAGATCTACTGCGCGACCGAGAACCCCCTCGGCTTCAACGGCTACTTCCTCGTGTCGCGCGGCGAGAAGACGCCGTGGCGTCTCAAGCTGCGCTCGGCGTCGTTCAACAACATCTCCGTGCTGACCGAGATGCTGCCCGGCCAGCTCATCGCCGACATGGTCGCGATCCTCGGCTCGATGTTCTTCGTCGTCGGGGACGTCGACAAGTGATCGCACCCGTGAGCCGGGCCTCCTGGGTCCGGGCTGCTGCAGTAACGGTCATCACGGCCTGCGTGACCCTCGCGGCGGCCTGCTCCGACGAGGATGTCGTCGACACGATCCCGCCGCCTCGACCCAGCCGGACGTCGAGCCTCGACGGCCCCCAGGGGGTGCCTGAGGTGACGGCGACGTCGACGACCGCGCCGACAACCACCCGGACGACGTCTCCGTCGAACAGGAGGCCCACGGGCCGAACGCCCGGCAGCTCTCCTGGCAGGACGACCTCGACGAGCGCGGCACCGTGAGGGGCGGCGCGGCGCGGACGAGGTGAGCGTCAGCGACGGGCCGTCCCGTTGGTCGGCGGCTCATGCTCGTCGCCCTCGTCGTCGCGTGGCCGCACGCGGCACCAGCGCTGCACGAGCATGCCCGCGCCGGCGAGGAGGGCGGCGACGACCGCATGAATGAGGAAGGGCCAGATCCGCGCGCGCTGGGAGTCGACGTCGGCGTCCGGCAGCAGGACAAGGATGTTGGCGACGTACCAGCCGACGAGCACCGAACCCGTGAAGGCGCCGGCCTGGGCGAGCACGAGGGTGCGGGCCGCGCGCAACGGCGTCACCGACGCCACCCGCTGGCCGTCACGCACCTTGCGCACCTGCCAGCCCGCAACGAGCAGGGCACCGCCGAGGAAGACCATGACGACGAGCCCGATCCAGCCCAGCGGGGGCACGGCTGCGCCGCCCGAGGTGACCCATCGCAGCGCGAGCCACGCAAGGGTGGCCGTCGCGAGGGCGGTGAGGACGAGCGCGCTGACGCGCACCCCGGAGTGCGGTCTCACGCGTTCCCCCAATCCGGGCCGGGACGGACCCCTGACCGATCGACCCCGGCGAGCAGCTCTGACACCGGTCGTATGCCGCCGTCCCCCACTCCCACGCGCAGCCGCGCCCTCGCGTCGGCGGCCTCCCACGGGACGAGGACGAACGCACGTTCGCGGGCACGGGGGTGCGGGAGGGTCAGCTCGGGGTCGTCGCTGACGACCTCGTGGCGGCTCCCGGGCGCGCCATAGGCGATGAGGTCGAGGTCGAGGGTCCTTGCGCCCCAGCGGACCTCACGGGTGCGGCCGTGGCTCGCCTCGATGGAGTGGAGGGTGTCGAGCAGATGGCGAGGCGGGAGGTCGCTGCGCCCGACGACCACGGCGTTGAGGTAGGGCGGTTGCTCGGGCCCACCGACGGGATCGGTCTCGACGATCGGCGAGACGGAGGTGACGGTGATGCCGGCCTTCGAGCGGAGCTCGTCGACAGCGGCCGCCAGGGTCTGCCCCCGGTCGCCGAGGTTGGAGCCGAGGGCGATGACGACCTGGGGGGCGCCGGTTCGCACGATCCGGACCTGGACGTCGGTGAACGGGTGCCCCACCGGGGCCTCGGGCTTGTGGACGACGACCTCGACGGCATCGACGCGGTCATGGGTGAGGACGTCGTCGGCGATGACCTCGGCCAGCCGTTCGATGAGGTCGAAGGAGGGGCCGCTGATCCGGGCGACGACCGCGTCGGCGACCGCGGCGTAGTTGACCGTCCGGGCGAGGTCGTCGCTGCGGCCGGCTGGGGCGAGGTCGAGCGTCATCGTCACGTCGACGACGAACGTCTGGCCGTCGCGCTTCTCGAAGTCCAGGACACCGTGGGTCCCTCTCGCCGAGACGCCCTGGAGCACGATCCGGTCGGTCATCAGGCCTCTTCCTCGGGGGCGTGGTCGAGTGCAGCCTGGACGACGGCGAGGGCGCGGACCGTCGAGGAGACGTCATGGACGCGGACGCACCAGAGCCCGGCCATCGCGGCCATGACAGAGGTCGCCGTCGTCTCGACGTCGCGCTGGGCTGCGGGCCTCGGCGTGTCCCCCGGCTCACGGCCGAGTCGGCCGAGGAAGGCCTTGCGTGACGCGCCGAGCAGGATCGGCTGCCCGAGCTCGTGCAGGCTGGGGAGAGCGGCCATGAGCGACCAGTTGTGCTCCGCGGTCTTCGCGAAGCCGAGTCCCGGGTCGAGCACGAGGAGGTCCGGATCGATGCCACCCTCGACGAGGGCGTCGCGGCGCGCGGCGAGCTCACGGCATACGTCGTCGACGACGTCGGCGTAGACGGCGCGGGACTGCATGTCGGTGCTGTGGCCGCGCCAGTGCATGGCGATGAAGGGGAGTCGGTCGGACGCGACCCACGGGACCATCTCGGGATCGGCCAGGCCTCCCGAGACGTCGTTGACGATCGCGGCCCCGGCCTCGACCGCGGCCCGGGCCACGACGGCACGCATCGTGTCGATCGAGACGACGGCGCCCGCGGCCGCGAGCGCCGTGACCACGGGAAGCACCCGTCGGAGCTCCTCCTCGACCGACGGACGCTCTGCGCCCGGGCGGGTCGACTCGCCGCCAACGTCGACGATGTCGGCCCCCGCGGCGACCACCTCGAGACCGTGGTCGATGGCGGCCTGCGGCTCGAACCACTCGCCACCGTCGGAGAAGGAGTCGGGCGTGACGTTGACGACCCCCATGACGAGCGTCCGATCCTGCTGGGCGACGAGCTCGGTGGCGGTGGCGCGCATGTCGCTCATCCTGCCACCCGGCCGCCCCGGGCGGTCACGCGATCAGGCATGGTCGGTGACGCCGAGAATCCGCATCTTCGGCCACGTGAGGAAGGCCTCGGCCTCGAGCGAGGCCAGCGCCACCCGCGGGAGCGATCCACCCGGGTAGACGAGGAACCGGGAGACCCAGGCCGGCTGGAACTTCGCGTTGAACCGGTAGAGCGACTCGAGCTGGAACCACCGCGACGCGAAGACGAGCACCGAGCGCATGAAGCGCGTGATCGGGCCGGCCCCGAGCCGCTCGCCCCGCTCGAAGATCGTCCGGAAGGCCGCGAAGTTCAGCGAGACGCGGGAGACGCCGAGGTCACGGCACGCCTCGAGGGCGGACACGATGAGCAGCTCGTTGACGCCCGCCTCGGCCCCGCGGTCGCGACGCATCACGTCGAGCGAGATTCCGTCGCGCCCCCAGGGGACGAACTGGAGGAAGCCCCGCACGACACCGTCGCACGTCGCGATGACGACGACGGCGTCGGGGTCGAGGTCGTCGGCGACGCGACCGAGCGCCATCGAGAAGCCCCGTTCGGTCTCGCTCCCCCGCCACGCCGCAGCGTCGGCGAGCAGCTGGAAGCGCTCGGACGGCGCGAGGTCACGGACCCGGACGACGTCGGTCTCGTACCCGGCCCGTCGGACGCGCCCGACCATCTGGCGGACGTTGCGCATCGCGCGACCCTCGAGGGAGAAGGAGGCGACGTCGACGACGGCCTCGTCACCGAGCTCGAGGGCGGCGAAGTCCGTCGCCCGGGTCCACGCGGTGCCGGCCCGCTCGGAACAGCCGAGGACCGCGGGAGTCCACGCGTGACGCTCCGCCTCATCGAGGAAGTTGGCGATCGCACCGGGCCAGGCCTCGGGGTCGCCGATCGGGTCGCCGCTCGCCAGCATGACCCCGCCGACGACGCGGTAGGCGATGGCCGCCTTGCCGGAGTCGGACCAGATGATGCTCTTGTCCCGGCGCAGGTTGAAGTAGCCGAGGGAGTCCGGCGAGCGCTCGAGGAGCGAGCGGAGCCGAGCGTCGTCTTCCGGGGACAGGTCCGGCTGCGGCCGCGGTGCGCGCAGGGCCATGAAGACCGGCACGAGGAGGGTCATGAGCCCGAGGCCGAGCAGGACCGCTGCCAGGTAGTCGTCGAAGCGGCTGCGGACCACCAGGTCTCCCTCGATGCCGACCATCCCGAGCCAGACGTGCTGCAGGGTCGGCCACAGGCCGGGCCAGCCGCCGATGACCTCACGGTCGTACACGGCGACGAGCATGACCCCGATGGCGGTGCTCGTGACGAAGAGCAGGACCGCGGCCCAGAGGGCTCGCCACCGCGTCGTCGGGTCGCCCACCGCGTAGAACTCGCGCCGATAGCGCACGAGCAGGTAGAGCAGGAGCGCCGACACGAGGGTGAGCGCGACGTGGAGCCGCAGCCCGTTGAGCACCAGCGACAGGGCGGCGAGGACGACGGCGGCCCGCCAGGCCCGGTGCTTGCGTCGACGGAGCGCGTTGGCGAGGAGGAGCAGGAGGATGCCGGCCACGACGACCAGGGCCGAGGCCGCGTTGGTCACGGCCCCCGGCAGCACGTCCGAGACCCAGCTGAACCGGGATCGGAAGGAGTGGAAGAGGCCGCTGATGATGTTGAGGAACGCGGCGGCATACACGACGCCGGCGACGAGACGCGGCACGCGGCTCGCTGAGGCCCCGAGCCGCTCGAACGTCGAGGGGAGGGTGGAGGGTCGGTGCGAGACCCGATCGGTCACTTGTTCCCCTCGAGCATCAGCGCCATGGCCTCCGCTCGCGTGGCGGGGTCGCGCAGCTGGCCCCGGACGGCGGACGTGATCGTGCTCGCGCCGGGCTTGCGGATGCCGCGCATCGACATGCAGAGGTGCTCGGCCTGGACGACGACGATGACCCCCTGCACCATGAGGTGCTCGACGAGCGCGTCGGCGATCTGGGTCGTGAGCCGCTCCTGGACCTGCGGCCGACGGGCGAAGACCTCGACGAGCCGGGCGAGCTTGGACAGGCCGGTCACGCGGCCGTCCTTCCCCGGGATGTAGCCGACGTGCGCCACCCCGTGGAAGGGCACGAGGTGGTGCTCGCACGTGCTGTAGAGCTCGATGTCACGCACGATGACGAGCTCCTGGTGGTCGATCTCGAACGTCGTCCCGAGCACGTCGGCGGCCGACATGTCGAGCCCGGCGAAGATCTCGGCATACGCCCGGGCGACCCGCTGCGGCGTGTCCTGCAGGCCCTCGCGCTCGGGGTCCTCCCCGACGGCAAGGAGCAGCTCGCGCACCGCGGCGGCGGCGCGATCGTGGTCGATCGGCATGGATCAGTCCTTCTCGCCCGGGTTGACGGGCCAGTCCGCGGGAACCTCGATGACCTGCGTCGGCGGGTGCTCCTCGGCGAGCGGGTGCGACCCGACCGCCGCCGCCTCGTCGATCTTCTCCTCGACCTCCGGGTTGGCGGGAACCGGCGGCGGCAGGTGGCCGTTCTGGCCGTTCTGACCGTTCTGGGACGCCGCGATCTCGGCCGGCGTGAGGACCGGCGGGCGGTCGCTGACCTGGCGCAGCTGCGAGGAGAGCCAGGTGGGGCGCTCGGGCTGCTTGACGATCGAGGAGAAGATGGCCGCGAGCTCGGCCTGGTTGAGCGTCTCCTTCTCGAGGAGCTCGAGGACGAGCCGGTCGAGGACGTCGCGGTTGGCGTTGAGAGCGGCATACGCCTCGTTGTGCGCCGACTCGATGAGCGCGCGCACCTCCTCGTCGACGACCCGCGCGATCTCCTCGGAGTAGTCGCGCTGGTGGCCCATGTCGCGCCCGAGGAAGACCTCGCCGTTGCTCTGCCCCAGCTTGATCGCGCCGATGCGCTCGGACATGCCGAAGTCGGTGACCATCTTGCGGGCCATGCCGGTGGCCTTCTCGATGTCGTTGCTCGCGCCGGTCGTCGGCTCGTGGAAGACGATCTCCTCCGCGACGCGACCGCCGAGCGCGTAGGCGAGCTGGTCGAGGATCTCGTTGCGGGTCGTGGAGTACTTGTCGTCGACCGGCATGACCATCGTGTAGCCGAGGGCGCGCCCGCGCGGCAGGATCGTCACCTTCGTCACGGGGTCGGTGTGGTTGAGCGCCGCGGCGACGAGGGCGTGGCCGCCCTCGTGGTAGGCCGTGATCTTGCGCTCCTTCGCCGACATGATCCGGGTCCGCTTCTGCGGGCCCGCGATGACGCGGTCGATGGCCTCGTCGAGGGCGATGTTGTCGATGACCTTCTTGTCGCTCCGGGCCGTGAGCAGCGCGGCCTCGTTGAGGACGTTGGCGAGGTCGGCACCGGTGAAGCCCGGGGTGCGGCGGGCGACCGCGAGCAGGTCCACGTCGGGAGCCATCGGCTTGCCCTGCCCGTGGACCTCGAGGATGCGGTGCCGGCCGATCATGTCGGGCGCGTCGACGGCGATCTGGCGGTCGAAGCGTCCGGGGCGCAGCAGGGCGGGGTCGAGGATGTCGGGCCGGTTGGTCGCCGCGATGAGGATCACGTTGGTCTTGACGTCGAAGCCGTCCATCTCGACGAGCAGCTGGTTGAGCGTCTGCTCGCGCTCGTCGTGACCGCCGCCGAGACCGGCGCCGCGGTGGCGACCGACGGCGTCGATCTCGTCGACGAAGACGATGGCGGGCGCGTTGGCCTTGGCCTGCTCGAAGAGGTCGCGGACGCGGCTCGCGCCGACGCCGACGAACATCTCGACGAAGTCCGAACCGGAGATCGAGTAGAACGGCACGCCGGCCTCACCGGCGACCGCGCGAGCGAGGAGGGTCTTGCCGGTACCGGGCTGGCCGTAGAGCAGGACACCCTTGGGGATCTTGGCTCCGACGGCGAGGAACTTCGCGGGCTCCTGGAGGAACTCCTTGATCTCCTGGAGCTCCTCGATCGCCTCGTCGCAGCCGGCGACGTCGGCGAAGGTCACCTTCGGGGTGTCCTTCGTCGCGAGCTTGGCCCGCGACTTGCCGAACTGCATGACCCGGTTGCCGCCGCCCTGCATCTGGCCCATGAGGAACCAGAAGAGGCCGAGGATGATGAGGATCGGCAGGACGGAGAAGAGGAGGGAGCCGAACCAGCTCGGCTCGTCGATCTGGTCGTCGACACCCTTGGGCGGGGCCGCCTTGTTGAGCGCGCTGACGACGTCGGCACCGCGGGCCTGGACGTAGTAGGCGTAGACCGACTTCGCGTCCTTCACCTGGCCGTCGGGCGAGGTGTAGCCGTTCTTGAGGGTCAGCTCCATCTTCTCGTTGTTGAGCAGCTTCGCCGACTCGACGTTGCCGGAGGTGATCTGCTTCATCGCCTCCGAGGTGTCGATGCGCGGCGCCCCCGACTCGGAGAACATCAGCCCGAAGACGAGCATGCTGATGAGGAGCAAGATCCACACCAAGGGGGTTCGCAGAATCCGCTTTGCGTCCATGTACGTGCGGGGCGGTCGGCCCCGGTCCTCCTGCTCATCCGGCGAGTTAGTCCACCGGCACAACGTCCGGTAGACCCCCAGTGTTCCGCATCTGCGCCGCTCGCGGGCAAACGGCCCAGCCCGGTCGATGTATCGGCGCACCCCCTGGCTCGCGCGGATACATCGAACCGGGGCGTCAGGAGGCCGTCAGCGGGGGTCAGGGGTGGCGGCGCGGAGGGCCTCGAGAACCCGGGCGTCGATGCCGTCCGGGCTGAGCCGGGCCTCGTAGTTGGCGTTGCCGGCCCAGTCCGCCAGGACGTGCGCGGGGTCGTCGCCGGTGAAGCCCAGTCGGGCGAGCCGCTCACGCACCTCGTCGGCGAGCGGGCCCGCCAGCGGCCGGACGTCCTCCGGCTTGCCGAAGTACATCTCCCACTCGGCGAGCAGGCGCCCGAGCTCGGTGACCGGATCGGCGTGGTCGTCGACGCGGAGGTCCGCGAGCACCCCGCTCGCGTCGTAGCCGGAACCCGGCTCGACGGCATACAGCGCGGCGCTCTGGCGCCCCCGGGAGTCGCCCCCGGCCGCGTCACCCGCCACGAGGGCGGCGTGGAGCCGCTGAGCGAACGGCCGGCCGGTCGAGGCGAGCCACGCGCGCTCCATCGCCTCGACGACCTCGGGCCCGGTGAGGATGTTGCCCTGGATGGCGTATGCCGTGTCACCATCGTCGCGCGCCACGCCCCCGGCCCAGGCGTTGCACTCGGAGCCGGTGAAGGTCGCCGCCGACGATGCGCCGACGACCCCGACCTGCCGGGTCTCGCGGCCCGGGTCGAGGGCGGTGGCCGCGGCGAGGGCTCCAGAGGCCGACTCACCGGAGGCGAGCCGGCCGATGAGCTCGTCGAGGTAGGCGACACGGGCGTAGGACTGCGTGGCCACGGCGCCGACCCCGATCCGGGCGGCCGGGACGACGGCGCCGACGGCGAGGAACTTGCTGGCGACAGCGACGCCGTACGCCTCACCCTGGCGGGCGACGATCGAGAAGGTCATGCGGGCCATCCTGCCCCGCAACAACTCCGCCCGTGCGGAGGAGATGCGGCCCAAACCGAGCCGGGACCACAACAAGTCCGCCCCGGCGGGGAAAGAGCGGTGGAGTGCGCGGACGCGGGACCGGAACCCGAACCCAGACCGGGACGGATCCGGACGTTCGTCAGGCGTAGACGTGCGGGGCGAGGGTGCCGACGCAGCGCAGGTTGCGGTACTTCTCGGCGTAGTCGAGGCCGTAGCCGACGACGAACTCGTTGGGGATGTCGAAGCCGACGTACCGGACCGGGATGTCGACCTTGACCACGTCCGGCTTGCGCAGGAGCGTGCAGATCTCGACCGAGGCCGGGTTGCGCGACTCGAGGTTGGACTTGATCCACGAGAGCGTGAGGCCGGAGTCGATGATGTCCTCGACGATCAGCACGTGCCGGCCGCTGATGTCGGTGTCGAGGTCCTTGAGGATCCGCACGACGCCGGAGCTCTTGGTCCCGGAACCGTAGGACGAGACGGCCATCCAGTCCATCGGCGCGGTCCCGGGCAGGGCGCGCATGAGGTCGGCCATGACGACGACCGCACCCTTGAGGACGCCGACGAGGAGGAAGTCCTTGCCCTCGTAGTCCTGCCAGATGTCGGCGGCGAGCTCGGCGAGCCTGCTCTGGATCTGCTCCTCGGTGAGGAGGACCTGCGCCAGGTCAGCTCCCATGTGCTCGTGGTCCACGGCGGCTCCTCGGGGGTCGGCCCGCAGACCAGCGGAGGGAGTCTGCGGGCGGGGGACGACCCGCTTGGGGGTCGGACGTGCGGGTCTATTCAACCCCACTCGCGAGGGGCCGGAAACGGATGGCCCCGCGGTCGCGCGCGACCGCGATGCCGCCGGGGACGTGGAGCGGCCCCTGCCCGTGCCAGGACGTGAGGAGCGCGTCGAGCGACTCGACGTGGGCGGCGCTGACGTCGGCGAGCGGAGCGCCGGCCTCGGCGGCGAGGATGCGCCACACCCGGGTGCGGATCGCCCGGGGCAGGGCCGCCAGGGCGTCGAGGTCGACGCCCGGCAGGCCCTCGGCGTCGGGGAGCTCCGCCCGCGCCTCGTGGGCGAGTCGCTCGAGGTAGTCGGCGTCCTCGCGGAGCAGGTCGGCGCTCCGCGCGAGCGCCGCGCCGAAGCCCGGGCCGAGCTCGCCCTCGAGCACGGCGAGCACCCGGCGCGCCCGCACCCGCCGGAACGACTCGTCGCTGTTGTGGGGGTCGTCCCACGGCTCGATGCCGTACGCCTCGCAGGCGGCGCGCGTCGTGGCGCGCGGGAGGGCGAGGAGCGGGCGGACGATGCGGCCTCGGCGGGCCGGCATACCGGACAGGGAGCGCGCACCCGAGCCGCGGGAGAGGCCGAGGAGGACCTGCTCGGCCTGGTCGTCACGGGTGTGCCCGACGAGGACGACCTCGGCGTGGAGCCGGGCGGCGACCGCCTCGATGGCGGCGTAGCGCGCGGTCCGGGCGTCGGCCTCGAGCCCGGCGCCGGTGGTGTGGACGTCGGCGCGCGTCACCTCGACGGGGTCGAGGCCGAGCTCGCGGCACGTCTCGGCGGCCATCTCGGCCACGAGGTCGGACCCCTCCTGGAGGCCGTGGTCGACGACGACGGCTCCCGCGCGCAGACCGGCCCGCGGGGCCTCGAAGGCGAGCGCGGCAGCGAGCGCGAGCGAGTCGGCGCCGCCCGAGCAGGCGACGAGCACGAGGCTGCCGTCGGCGAGGTCGGCGACGTGCTCGCGCACGGCGAGTCTCGTGGCGGCGACGGCGGGATCGGGTCCGGGCATGTCGGTCGGGGGGCGCACGGGGTCAGCCGTGGACCCGGCGGACCCAGGCGCTCGGCTCGAGGATCTCCGCCGCGTGGGGCAGCGTCTCGGGCGAGGTCCACACGGCGTTGAACCCCTCGCGGCCCACCTGGTCGGTGACGGCCCGGACGAAGATCGCGCCGTCGCGGTACTGCCGCATCTTGGCCTCGAGGCCGAGCAGCTTGCGCAGGAGCCGGTCGACACCGACGGCGCCGCTCCGCCTCTGGTCGAACTTGCGCCGGATCTCGTCGACGGTGGGGATGACACTGGGGCCGACGCCGTCCATGACGACGTCGGCGTGCCCTTCGAGGAGGGACATGACGGCGGTCAGCTCGGCGATCCGCGCCTTCTGCTCGGGGGTCGCGAGGAGCTGTCCGAGGCCCTCGCCCGAGGTGAACGCGTCGGGCAGGTTGCGCGTCAGCTGTTCGAGCCGCGTCGAGAGGTCCTCGGGCGTCGGGGCGAGGTCGACGGCGAGGGACTGCGAGGCCGTGACGAGGTGGTCGCGCAGCCACGGCACCGCCGTGAACTGCACACGGTGGGTCTCCTCGTGCATGGCCACCCAGCGCCGGAAGTCGCGCGGTCGCACCTCGAGACGGCGCTCGGTCGCGACGATGTTGGGAGCGACGAGGAGCAGGCGCGGCGTGCCGCCGGGCGCGAGGTCGTACTGGCCGAGGATCTTGCTCGAGAGGAAGGCGAGGAGACCACCCATCTCGGCGCCCGTCACCTTGCCGCCGATCGCGGCCGCGGTGGCGCTCGTGCTCGCACCGGGCCGCTTAGCCGCGATCTTCTCGACGACGGGCTCGAGCAGGGCGCGCATCGAGTCGACGTTGGCGTCGATCCAGCCGGGGCGGTCGACGATGAGAGGCGCCGGGGCCCCCTCGGGGGCGCGCAGCCCGCTCGTCGCAGCGACGGGCTCGACGGCCTCGGCCGCCGCGGCACGCAGGTCGGCCACGATCTCGGCGGCCTCGCTGCTCGTCACCTGCGGCCCGGCCTTGACGATCGTCCGCCCGGCCCGTTTCGCGAAGTCGTAGTCGACGTATGCCGCTGGGCGGGCTTCCGCGCCCGGGGTGCGGCCTGCTGGGGTCGGGGCGGTCAGGCCCTCCGACACGGTCTCGGTCATGACTGGTCTTCCGTTCCCCGATGGCTCCCGCTCGGTCGTCCCGAGGGGCTCATGGCCCTCATCATGACATCGAGCGACCGGCGAGAGCGGCTCAGCGGCAGCCGCAGGAGGCGATCGCTGCCACGAAACGGTCCAACGCCGCGCGGGCCTCGATGGTTCCCGCTCCGGTGACGAGCCCGGCGTAGACGATGAGGCGACCGTTGTCGTCGACGACGCTCCCGGCGAGCGCGTTGGCACCCGTCAGGGTGCCCGTCTTGGCCCGGGCCCGGCCGGCCGCGTCGTGCGTGCCGGGCGTGTCGAACCGGTCCGCGAGGGTGCCGGTGAGGCCGCCGATCGGCAGCCCGTCGAGGGCGGTGCGCAGGATCGGGTGGGCCCCGTCGTAGCCGAGCACGAGGACGTCGGCGAGCAGCCGCGCGGTGACCCGGTTGTCGCGGGAGAGGCCACTGGCGTCGAGGAGCTCGGCGCCCTGCGAGTCGATGCCGAGCGCCGCCACCTGCGCGACGACCCAGGCCCCGACCTGCGCGAACTCGGTGCCGCTGCCGGCCCGGAAGGCGGCCTGCCGCGCCAGGATCTCGGCGAGGGCGTTGTCGGACTCGGTCATGGCGAGCGCGAGCTGGTCACGGACCGGGGCGGACTCGACGGACCCCAGGCTCGAGTCGGTCTCCGGCCACGGCGCCGCCTCCGCCGTCGAGACCGTCACGGCGATGCCGCGCTCCTCGAGGCGCTTCGCGAAGAGGTCACGCGTCGACGCGACGGGGTCGGTGGGGCTCGGCCGACCGGGGGCGGCCCGCTGGTCGGACCGGCCGAGCATCGCCACCACTCCGGTCAGTCCCAGCTTCTGGAACGTGGGACTCCACGTCGAGGCGAGACCCGGCCCGGCGGCATACGTCGTGTCGACGGAGAGGGTGACCCGGCGACGGCCGCGTTCCTTGAGGGCCTTGGCGACCTGGTCCGCGAGGTCGCCGAGGCCGGCGCGGCCCGAGACGGCGGTCGGATCGCCCTTGTCGGGGGCGAGCAGGGAGTCGCCACCGGCGACGAGGACGATGTCACCGGGGTCGACCCCGGAGACGACGCGTGTCCGCAGCCGCTCGTCGGGCTTGAAGACGCGCCCGATCGCTGCCGCGCTCAGCAGCTTCGTCGTCGAGGCGGGCACGCGGAGGTCACCGCCGTCGCGGTCGAGCAGGACCGCGCCGGACTGGCCGTCGCGCACGACGAACGAGGAGTCGGCGAGCGCCGGCAGGTCGAGGATCGTGCCGAGAGCCTCCTCGACGCCCCTGGCGGAGGGTGCCTCCCCGTCGCCGGCGAGGCCGGGCAGCGGTGGGGCCACGGAGGTCGAGATCGTCGGCTGGGGCACGACGGGAACCGTGCGGGTCCCGGGTGTCTCGGTCGGCGGGGGCGGCGGCAGCGGGCTCGTCGTGAGCAGTCCCGGTGCGGCGTCGGCGATGTCGAGGCCGATGTACCCGGCGAGGAGCACCCCGACGACGCCGATCCC
Source organism: Intrasporangium oryzae NRRL B-24470 (assembly GCF_000576595.1). Lineage (GTDB taxonomy): Bacteria > Actinomycetota > Actinomycetes > Actinomycetales > Dermatophilaceae > Intrasporangium_C > Intrasporangium_C oryzae. Next base: position 77,706 of record NZ_AWSA01000001.1, read on the forward strand.
GGCCACGGCTCGTCTCACCGTCACCCCCCGTCCCACGGGTGCGCCCCGTCTCGTGCTGTTTCGCGAATGATGCCGTGTCCTGACAGACTGTCGCGGAAGATTCTGTCAGCAGCCGCGCGCGCCCCAGACCGCGCGGCCACACGAAGGGGCGGACGTGGAGTTCGACGTCACCATCGAGATCCCGCGCGGTCAGCGCAACAAGTACGAGATCGACCACGCGACCGGTCGCGTCCGGCTCGACCGCTACCTCTTCACGCCGATGGCCTACCCGGCGGACTACGGCTACATCGAGGACTCGCTCGGTGAGGACGGCGACCCGCTCGACGCCCTCGTCCTGCTGCCCGAGCCCGTCTTCCCCGGCGTCGTCGTCGAGGCACGACCGGTCGGCATCTTCCACATGACCGACGAGGCGGGCGGTGACGACAAGGTGCTCTGCGTGCCCGTCGACCCCCGATGGACCGATGTGAAGGACATCCACGACGTGAGCGAGTTCACCCGTGGCGAGATCCAGCACTTCTTCGAGCGCTACAAGGACCTCGAGCCCGGCAAGCACGTCGACGCCTCCGAGTGGGGCGACCGGGCCGCCGCCGAGCGCGTCATCAACGAGGCCTTCGAGCGCGCCAAGGAGCAGGGCCTCTCGACGGCCCGCTGGGCCTCCCCGCAGGACCACTGAGGTTCCCCGACCGGCGCTGACGGGCCCTGACAGGGCCCGGTGGACGAGCACCGATCAGGTATGCCGCTGGGCGCGCTTCCATGGAAAGCGCGCCCAGCGGCGTGTCGGGGCTCAGGCCGGCTCGACCACGGGCACCGCAGCGGCCTCGAGCCGCGGCGACGGACGACCTCGCACGACGAGGACCGCGACCGCGAACGCCGTGAGCGCGAACGCTGCCGAGGTGAAGAACGCCGGCTCCACGCCCGGGACGAACCGGCCCGGGACCGCCTGCGACGCGTAGACGCTGACGATCGCGGCGAGGCCGATCGCACCGCCGAGCTGCTGGGCGGTCTGGAGCAGGCCCGACACGGCACCGGCCTGGGACCGGTCGACTCCGCCGAGCACGACGACGGTGACCGGCATGAAGACCAGCGCAGCCGAGACGCCGTTGAGCACGAGGGCACCCAGCAGGTCGACGGCATACGTGCTGCTCGTCGAGATGCCGCTCAGCCACACGAAGCTCGCGGCCTGCCCGAGCGTGCCGAGGAGGAGCAGCGGGCGTGGCCCGACCCTGCCGACGAGGCGCGCGCTGACCCGCGAGGTCGCGAAGATCGCGAGGCTGAGCGGGAGGAACGCGGCACCGGTCGCGACGGGGCTGAAGCCGAGCACACGCTGGAGGTACTGCGTGACGAGGAAGAACGTCGAGAACTGGGCCCCGATGACGAGCGCCATCAGGACGAGGGCGCCGGCCCGCGTCCGGTCGCGGACGAGGTCGAGCGGCAGCAGCGGCGCGCTCACCCGGCTCTCGGTGCGGACGAAGAGCCCGATGAGGGCCGCACCGACGGCGAAGGAGGCCAGCGTCACCGGTGAGGACCAGCCGCGGTCGGGGGCGCTGATGAAGCCGTAGACGATCGCGACCGCGCCACCCGTCGCGGTCACGGCGCCGAGGACGTCGAAGCGGCCACGCACGCGCGGGGTCTCGGTGACGAACCGGCGGGCCAGGACGAGCACGACCGCGCCGATCGGGACGTTGACGAAGAGGGTCCAGTGCCAGCTGACGTAGGCGGTGAGGACCCCTCCGAGGAGCAGGCCGATGGACGCACCGGCCGAGGACACCGCGGTGAAGAGCGCGAGACGACGGTTGCGAGCGGCCTCGTCAGGAGCACTCGTCGTGACGAGCGCGAGCACGTTCGGCGCAGCGAGCGCGGCGCCGAGGCCTTGCAGGGTGCGGGCCGCGATGAGCCAGGCGGGCGAGGTCGCCAGGCCACCGAGCAGGCTGGCGACGGTGAAGATGCCGAGGCCGACCTCGAAGCTGCGCAGGCGTCCGACGACGTCGCCGAGGCGGCCGCCGAACAGGAGCAGACCGCCGAAGGCGAGCGTGTAGGCGTTGAGCACCCAGGACAGGCCGGCCGGGCTGAAGCCGAGGTCGGACTGGATGTGGGGCAGCGCGACGTTCACGACGGTGGCGTCGAGCATGAGCATGAGCTGGGCGACGAGCACGACGGCGACGCCGATCGACGCCTTGCGGGCGTCACGCTCCCGGGTCGTCGCTACGGGTGTCGCTACGGGTGTCGCTGCGGGTGTGGTGTGCGAACGGGTGGTGCTGGTCGACATCGGGTGCCTCAGGATTCGTGGTGGAGGGACGGGTGGCGCGGCGTCTCGTCGGTGAGCGGCTCGCGGGCCATCGGGGTGAAGGCGGTCGCGCGGGGGGCACGCGCGCCGGGCGAGGGGCTGCCGTCGGCCTGCGTGCGGCGGGGCACGAGGGGCGCGCGGTGCGTCGTCGCGAGGTGCGACCTGTGGACGCGGACGGCCTGTCGGGTGGGTCGGATCGTGGTGGTCATGGGTGCCGGACTCCTCTGTGACGACGGTCGGCGCTACGATTAGCGGAGAACCACTCCGGTTCTGCCTGACCAGAATACGGAGACTGTCTCCGTTTTAGCAAGGAGTTTTCCCGTGACGCCTGCCGACGCTGGCAGGGCGACGCTCGATCCGTCGCCGGAATCCGTTGCTGCCCAAGCGAATCCGGCCGCCACAGAGCCCCAGGAATCTCCTGAGGTGCCGGCCGGTCGGCCCATGCGTGCCGACGCGCGGCGCAACTACGACAAGATCGTGGCGACGGCCCGAGTCGTCTTCGCCGAGCGCGGCACCGACTGCTCGCTCGACGAGATCGCCCGGCGCGCCGGCGTCGGACCCGGCACGCTCTACCGCCACTTCCCCACCCGCGAGGCGCTCGTCGACGCGCTCATGAAGGACTGGGCCGGTCGTGTCGTCCGCGACGCCGAGGCCGCGGTGACGGCTGACCTGCCGGCTCGGGCGACCCTCATGACGTGGTTCGAGAGCTTCGTCGAGCACATCACCCTGCACCGGGGTGCCGCCGCCAAGCTCTGCGCCGCGATGGACGACCCCTCCTCGCCGATCTTCGGCAAGTGCCAGATCATGGGCGAGGCCAACCGCCGCGTCCTCGACCACCTCGAGGCCCGGGGCGAGCTCCGGCCGGGAGTCGACGCACAGAACGTCATGCGCATCATCGGCGGCATCGCGAGCGTCACCGACTCGAGCCGGGTCGACCTCGACGTGCGGCCCATGCTCGAGGTCGTCGTCGACGGCCTCGTCACGGACTGAACGGCACTGCTGGCGCCGGGTGGTTCGAGGCCGAGCACACGGCCTACGGCATCCCTTCCCGCCGCTCGGAGAGCGCTTCGACCGGCTCGAGGAGCAGCTCGCCGTCATCACCGGCCTGTGGGCCACGTCGCCGGGTTCACCTTCAGCCACGCGGGGCGGCACTACCCCGTCGTCGACTCCCCCGCCCTGGCCAAGCCCGCCCAGCCGGGGGGCGTGCCCATCATCATCGGCGGAGGCGGGCGGCGACGCACCCCCGCGCTCGCGGCCCGGTATGCCGCCGAGTTCAACGCGCCGTTCGTCTCGGCTCCCGACGCCGGCCGGCTCTACGACAGGGTCCGCGCGGCGTGCGGGTCGATCGGTCGCGATGCCACTGAGCTGACGTTCTCGGCGGCCCAGGTCGTGTGCCCCGGCAAGGACGAGGCCACCCTGAAGCGCCGGGCGGACGCCATCGGCCGCGACGTGCTCCCCCAGCTCGGCTGACACGCGCGCACGGCACCGCCCCGTCGCGAACATCCGACCGACACCGAGGGAACGGTCGGTCCCGCGTATCACCCATGCCCTCGGCGCGTTCCGACAGAAGACCCCACTGTCCGTCCGGGGAGGGAACGATGTCCGAGCGCAGCAACCGAACCGCCAGGTGGATCCGGCGGGCGTGCCGGGCCGCAGCGACCCTCGTCACGGCCGCCCTGCTCGCGGCACCCGGCACGGCGCGGGGTGCGTCGCTCTTCGACGTGTCGGTCGGCCCGACGACGGCCGTGGCCGGGCAGGACGTCGTCGTCTCGGTCAGCCCACTGGTCGAGGGTCTCGTCATCACGAGCTGTCGAGCGTGGCTCACCGGCGGTCAGCCCACCGAATGCGTGGGTTCGAACGGGCACTGGTCGGCCCACCTCACGGTCGCGCATCGCGCCGGACCAGGCGCGTCGACGGTCACCTGGAGCCTTCGGTACCGGCTCGGGACGGGTCGCAACGCCACCACGCACCGCGCCCAGGGAACCAGGGCAGTCACCATCCGGCCGGCCACCCCGCCCGACTTCTCGGTGGTCCTCGACCCCGCGGCGGGGCGCCCTGGGGACACGGTCTCGGCCGAGTTCACGGCGCTCGACCCGAAGACCACGATCACGACGTGCAGTGCCCGGCTCGGAGGCGCCGCGGCCTTCCAGTGCGTCGGGACCGGGTCGGCGTGGTGGCTGTCCCTCACCGTGCCGGCGACAGCTCACCCGTCTCGCATGACGGTGGAGTGGACCCTCGTCTACGAACGGGACGGCTACCAGACCGAGGCTCACGGGACGACCCCCTTCTCCGGACTGCCCGCGGTGGCCGGATCGCGGCACGCCGGCCCCTCCGCAGGGACCGCGGCACCGTCCATCCGTTCTCGTCAGCCGGGGGACGTACGGTCGACGATTCCCACAGTCCCCCGGACCTCGCTGGCCCGGACCGAGCCCCCGCGCGCCGAAGCCCAGGCGACCGAGCTGTCCGACTGGGTCTGGGACCGGTCCGACCTCGACGTCCTGCTCCTGGCCGTGGCCCTGGGCGCCGTCCTCCTGGTCGGGTTCTCGGTGCATTCTCGCCGGGCGACCCTGCGCGAGAGACCGTCCCACCCGTTTCCCTCGCCTGCTGCCGGGAGGTCGGCGCCGCCGGTCACTAGACATATATAGGTTACCTATGTAATTTGGGGCGGGTGACCGCACCGACCACCCTGGGCAACGAGCTGCTCCGCTCGGCCGCGCGACTGTCGCGATGGGCCAGCCGGCACGCGTCGTTCGACGTGCCGTTCGCGCAGGCCCGCCTCCTCGCCCTCCTCGACGAGCTGGGGCCTTCGCGCATCAGCGCCCTCGCGGCCGCCGATCACAGCAGCCAGCCGACGACCACGACCCAGCTGCAGCGCCTCGAGGCCGCCGGTTGGGTGCACCGCGCCGCCGACCCGTGCGATGCCCGCGCGACGGTGGTCTCCCTCAGCGACGAGGGGCGGGCCGCGCTCGAGGACGTGCGCCGGGCCCGGCTGGCCGTCCTGTCCCCCGCCCTCGACCAGCTCGACGGGCCCGCGCTGGAGCGGGTCCAGGTGGCCATCGACGTCATGAACGAGCTCCTCGCCGCCGCGGCGGACACCCCGACCCCCCACCCCACCCGAAAGGACGGATGACCACACCATGTGGCGCCAACCCAAGACCGTCTGGTCGGTCGCCTTCGCCTGCGTGATCTCCTTCATGGGCATCGGCCTCGTCGACCCCATCCTCAAGCCGATCGCCGACGAGCTCGGCGCCGGACCCTCGCAGGTCTCGCTCCTCTTCACCAGCTACATGGCCGTCATGGGCATCGCGATGCTCGGGACCGGCTGGGTCAGCAGCCGAGTCGGCGCCAAGCGCACCCTGCTCCTCGGCCTCGCCCTGATCATCATCGGCGCGGCCTGTGCCGGCAGCCAGGACACCGTCGGCGGCATCGTCGCCTTCCGCGCCCTCTGGGGTCTCGGCAACGCGCTCTTCATCGCGACGGCGCTCGCGACGATCGTCAACGCCGCGGCCGGCTCGGTCGGGCAGGCGATCATCCTCTACGAGGCCGCGCTCGGCGTCGGCATCGCGACCGGCCCGCTCCTCGGCGGCTGGCTCGGCGGGATCTCGTGGCGCTGGCCGTTCTACGGTGTCGCGGTCCTCATGGCCATCGCCTTCATCGCGACGGCGACGACGCTCCCGGCGACGCCCCCCGCGGCACGACCGACGTCGATCATGGCGCCGCTGCGGGCCCTGCGCCACCGCGGCCTGCTCACGGTCGGGATCACGGCGCTGCTCTACAACTTCGGGTTCTTCACGCTGCTCGCCTTCACCCCGTTCCCACTCGACCTCGGGGCGCAGCAGATCGGCCTCATCTTCTTCGGGTGGGGCCTGCTCCTCGCGACCACGTCGGTCTTCGTCGCCCCGGCGATCCAGCGCCGGTTCGGCACCCTGCCCGGCATCGTCGGCGCGCTGCTCGGCTTCGCGGCCATCCTCGCCGCCATGGCGATCGGCACGGAGAACAAGACCGTCCTTATCCTCGGGGTCATCCTCGCCGGTGCGTTCCTCGGCGTGAACAACACCCTCATCACCGAGACGGTCATGAAGATCTCCCCCGTCGAGCGTGGGGTGGCCTCGGCGGCATACAGCTTCGTCCGGTTCAGCGGCGGAGCGATCGCCCCGTGGCTCGCCGGGCGCCTCGGCGAGAAGTCCATCCACCTGCCCTTCTGGGTGGGCGCCGGTGCCGTCGTGCTCGGCGTCCTCGTGCTGCTCACGGCACGCGACCTCATCGGCGCGCTCGACGCGCAGCCGGGACACGGCGCCGAGCCGGTCGGCTCCCGGATCGAGGCCGAGGCCGTCACCGTCGGCGACGCCTGACACCCTCCCCACCCCGACCCCCCAACCCCAACCCCCAGGCCCAACCCCAGCCACGTGAACGCGGTGTTCGGTGTCGAACTCAGTGGTGTACCGCTGAGTTCGACACCGAACGCCGCGTTCACGTGGCAGGAGCGGTGGGAGAGCCGGCCGTATGCCGCTGGGCTCAGTCCGCGTCAGCCGCTCGGCCCCGGGCGTGCTCAGTGGAAGGTCACGGAGTGGCCGGCCTGCATGGCCGCATACGCCTCGGGGTCGGACGCGAGGGCCGCCCGACGCGCCTTGCGCCGGTAGCGCAGGACCTGGGCGATGCCGAGCGCCCAGACGGGGTACTGCACGGTCATCGCCACCCGGAACGCGTCGACGTCCCAGGTGGACGGTCCGCCGGGGGCGACCCGGTCGAGCACGACCCCGACGAGCGCCACGGCGGTGAGCGTCGCCATGAAGCCGCCCGTGTTGACGATCCCGGATGCACTGCCGAGGCGGGTCGGCGGGTTGAAGGTCCGGGCGAGGTCGAAGCCGATCATCGACCCGGGGCCGCCGATCGCGATGACGACGACGAGGCCGGCGAGCAGCCACAGCGGGGCCCGCCCGGGCCAGAGCAGCACGACGGTCCACGCCGTGACGGCGGCTGCGACGATCCAGAGCACGAGCGTGCTCCTCGAGAACGGGAACCGCATCGTCAGGCTGCCGATGACCGGGCTCGCGAGGATCGAGGTCCCCGTCATCGTCATGAGCAGGACGCTCGCCGCGAAGGGCGAGAGTCCCTGTCCCGCAACGAGGAAGGGGAACCCCCAGAGCATCGTGAACATGTTGGCCGCGAACTGCGACGTGAAGTGCGACCAGAGGCCGAGGCGCGTGCCGGGGACGAGCCACGCGGCCTTGAGGGTCCGCGCCAGCGCCCGGAGCCGCAGCTCGTCGCGGTGGTGGTCCGCATACGGGCTGTCCTTGACGAGGACGACGAGCGCGACGCCGGACACGATCCCGAAGGAGGCCGCTACGGCATACGAGGGTGTCCACCCGAAGTGCGCGAGCGCGGCCGCGAGCGGCCCGGCGGCGGCGATCGCGCCGAGCGACCCGAGCAGCCCGGTCGTCTGCGTCACCATCGGGGTGCGCCGCGGCGAGAACCACAGGGCCGCGAGCCGCAGGACCGAGATGAAGACCATGGCGTCGCCCATCCCGAGCAGGACCCGGCAGGCCAGGGCGGCGGGCAGCGTGTCGACGAAGGCGAACGCGAGCTGGGCCGCGGTCATGAGGGTCAGGCCGACGCCGAGGAGCCGCCTGGACCCGAACCTGTCGAGGAGCGCCCCGACCGGCAGCTGCATCGCCGCGTAGACGAAGACCTGGACGATCGTGAAGGTCGACAGCTGGGAGCTGCTGATCCCGAACCGCTCCGTCGCCTGGAGGCCGGCCACGCCGAGCGAGGTCCGGTGGAAGACCGCGAGGACGTAGACCGAGATCGCCGCGCCCCAGACGGCCCACGCTCGTCGCCCGTCGAGCGGGTACCGCTGGGCCGGGACGGACATGGGGGTCGGCGGAGGCGTCATGCGGTGACCATTCGGTTTCGTACGGGTGCTGGTGTTCGTTCGGCGCGGGGTGCGTATCGGTCGGCGAAGGTGTGAGTCCGTGCGGGCGTGCGGGATGGAGGTCGGCCGCCACCCCTGTGCGGTGCGCCCGGCTGCTGCCGGACGCACCCGAACCTCAGGAGCCGGCGCCGGTCATCGGGATCGAGGGCGCGGGTGCCTTGGGCACGCAGTCGACGATCGCCCTGGCGACGGTCTTGCTCATGTCGGGGTGGAAGACGCTCGGGATGATGTAGTTGGGGTTGAGCTGCTCGTCGGTGACGACCGAGGCGATCGCGTCGGCGGCCTTGATGAGCATCTCCGTCGTCACGTCGGTCGCCCGGGCGTCGAGCAGCCCACGGAAGACGCCCGGGAAGGCGAGGACGTTGTTGATCTGGTTCGGGTAGTCGCTGCGGCCCGAGGCGATGACCGTCGCGTGCTGCGTCGCCTCGTAGATGTCGACCTCGGGGTCGGGGTTGGCGAGCGCGAAGACGATCCGCTCGGGCGCCATCTCCTCGATCCACTCGGGCTTGAGGATGTTGGGGGCGCTGACGCCGATGAAGACGTCGGCGCCCTGGAGTCCGTCACGCAGCGTGCCGGTCAGGCCGCGCGGGTTGGTCTTCTCGGCGAGGGCACGCCAGGCCGGCGTGAGCGTCTCGTCGTCCTTGTTGAGCAGGCCGGGCCGGTCGTAGACGGTGACGTCGACCGCGCCGGCCGCGAGGAGCAGCTGGACGATGGCCGAGCCGGCCGCGCCGCCGCCGGACACGATGATCGAGGCCTCGGTCAGCTTCTTGTCGACGCAGCGCAGCGCGTTCTTGAGCGCGGCGAGCACGACGATCGCGGTGCCGTGCTGGTCGTCGTGGAAGACGGGGATCGAGAGCCGCTCGCGCAGCCGGGCCTCGATCTCGAAGCAGCGGGGCGCCGAGATGTCCTCGAGGTTGATGCCGCCGAAGCCGGGGGCGATGAGCTCGACGGTCCGGACGATCTCGTCGATGTCCGTCGTGTCGAGGCAGATCGGCCACGCGTCGATGTCGGCGAACCGCTTGAAGAGGGCGGCCTTGCCCTCCATGACGGGCAGGGCCGCCTGGGGGCCGATGTTGCCGAGGCCGAGGACGGCGGTGCCGTCGGTGACGACGGCGACGGAGTTGCCCTTGATCGTGAGGCGGCTGACGTCCTCCGGGTGGTCAGCGAGCGCCTGGCTGACGCGGCCGACCCCGGGCGTGTAGGCCATGGCGAGGTCCTGGCGCGTCTTGAGCGGCACCTTGGACTCGACGCTGATCTTGCCGCCGAGGTGGAGCAGGAAGACGCGGTCGCTGACCTTGTGGACGCGGACGCCGTCGAGCGACTCGACGGCGTCGACGATCTCGTTGGCGTGGTCGGCGTCGGACGCCGAGCAGGTCAGGTCGATGACGAGACGGTCGGGGTGCGAGTCGACGATGTCGAGCGCGGTCGTGATCCCCCCGCCGTCGGCCACCTTGACCGCGAGCGCACCGATGACGGCGGGGTCGGTGCCCGCGTGGATGCGCATCGTGATCGAGTAGGACGCGGTGGTTGCTCGGGCTCGTTGGATCGACTCAGTCACGCGGTCAATGGTCCCATGATCGGGCCGTCCCTCTGTACACCGTCCATACCCATCGGTAACATACCCCGCCCACCGCCCACCCGGTCGTATGCCGCTGAGCCGGCCCAACGGCATACGTGCCCTGACGCTCGCGCTGGGACGGCCGGGACGCCGACGTCCAGCGCGCGGGAGGCCCCTGCCGGGAGAATGGGCGGGTGACCACGGACGCGGTTGGGACCGGCGAGGCAGGGCCACGGGTCGAGGAGACCGGGCTGACGACGGCCCAGGTGGCCGAGCGCGTCGAGCGCGGGCAGGTCAACCGCCTCGCCGAGCGCACGTCGCGGTCGCTCGGGGAGATCTTCCGCGCCAACGTCCTGACGCGGTTCAACGCGATCCTCGGCGCCCTCTTCGCCCTCGTCATGGTCACCGGGTCCTACTTCGACGGGCTCTTCGGCCTGATCCTCGTCGTCAACTCGACGATCGGCATCGCCCAGGAGTACCTCGCCAAACGGAAGCTCGACCGGCTCGCCCTGCTCAACGCACCGACGACCCGCGTCGTGCGCGACGGCGAGGTGCGCGTCGTGCCGACCGCCGACGTCGTCCTCGGCGACCTCATCGAGCTGCGGACCGGCGACGAGGTCCCCGCCGACGGCCGGCTGCTCAGCTCGGCCGGGCTCGAGCTCAACGAGGCCAACCTGACGGGCGAGTCCGATCCGGTCGCCCACGCGCCCGGCGACGAGATCCGCTCGGGAACGAGCGTCGTCGCGGGGTCGGGCCGGTACCACGCGAGCGCGGTCGGGGCCGACGCCTACGTCAACCGGATCGCAGCCGACGCGAGGAGGTTCACACGGACCCGCTCGGAGATCCAGGAGTCGATCAACACCCTGCTGAAGTACATCACCTGGGTCATCGTCGTCGCCCTGCCCCTCACGATCTGGTCGCAGTGGCGCTCGGTCGGCGACCAAGGGTGGCAGGCCGTCACGATCCGCTCGGCCGCCGGCATCGTCGGGCTCGTGCCCGAGGGGCTCGTCCTGCTGACGTCGGTCGCGTTCCTCATGTCGGCGGTCCAGCTGACGCGCAGGCAGGTGCTCGTCCAGCAGCTGCCCGCCGTCGAGGGCCTCGCGCGCGTCGACGTCGTCTGCCTCGACAAGACGGGGACGCTGACCGCGGGCGAGATCGCCTACGAGGGTCTCGAGGCGCTGCCCGGGCACGACGCCGACGAGGTCCGGCGCGGCCTCGGCGCGCTCGCCGACGACCCCAACGCCAACGGCACGCTCGCGGCAGTCGGGGCGGCGGTGCCCTCACCCGGCTGGACGCGCACGGGAACGGTCCCCTTCAGCTCCGCCCGCAAGTGGAGCGCCGCGAGCTTCGACGGGCAGGGGGGCTGGGTGCTCGGCGCCCCGGAGGTGCTCCTGCCAGCGGACGACCCGCTGCGGGCGCACGTGGCCGAGCTCGCCGCGTCGGGCCGCCGCGTGCTCCTGGTCGGCCGGAGCGACGGGCTGCCGGCTGCCCCGGTGTCCGGAGGCGAGGCCGGGTCCGCCCAGGCCGGCTCCCCCGCGGCGGGGAACGGGGCCGAGGGGGACACGGCAGGGCGCGACGTGGCAGGGCGCGGCGAGGCAGGGCGCGACGTGGCAGGGATGCCGTCGCCGCCCGCGGGCCTCGTGCCGGCCGGGCTGGTGACCCTGACCGAGCAGATCCGTCCCGACGCGCGGGAGACCCTCGCCTTCTTCGCCGCCCAGGACGTCGACATCAAGGTGATCTCGGGCGACAACCCCGTCACCGTCGGGGCGGTCGCGAGAGCGGTCGGGCTCGACGTCGGTGAGCCGGTCGATGCACGCACGCTTCCCGAGGACCCGGAGTCCCTCCGCGACGCCGTCGAACGGACGACCGTCTTCGGGCGGGTGACGCCGGAGCAGAAGCGCGCCTTCGTCCACGCCCTCCAGGCCGGCGGCCACGTCGTCGCGATGACGGGCGACGGGGTCAACGACGCGCTCGCCCTCAAGGACGCCGACATCGGCGTCGCGATGGGCAACGGGGCCCAGGCGACGAAGGCCGTCGCCGAGCTCGTCCTGCTCGACGGCAGGTTCTCGCACCTGCCGGACGTCCTCGCCGAGGGCCGTCGCGTCATCGGCAACGTCGAGCGGGTCGCCAACCTCTTCGTCGCCAAGAACGCGATGAGCCTCGTCGCGATCCTCTTCGCCGCCCTCTTCGCCGTGCCCTTCCCGTTCCTGCCGCGCCACCTCACCCTCGTGTCCACCCTGACCATCGGCATCCCGGCGTTCTTCCTCGCCCTCGGGCCGAACCACCGCCGCTACGTGCCCGGGTTCCTCGACCGGATCCTCTCGTTCGCCGTTCCTGCGGGCGCCATTGCCGGGCTCGCGGTCATCGTGTCCTACCTGCTCGCGGGCAGCCACTACGGCGTCCCCAAGGACGAGCTCGTCAGCCGGTGCGGGATCGAGTCCGGCACCTCCCCCACCGACGTCGCCTGCTGGCAGCCCGGCACCGGCGCGACCATCACGCTCCTCGTCGTCTTCTTCTGGATCCTCGCCGTGCTCTCCCGGCCCTTCCGGTTCTGGAAGGGGATCCTCCTCGCGACGATGGTCACCGCGGCCACGCTTGCCTTCCTCCTCCCGGCCGCCCGCGAGTTCTTCACCTTCGACGCCCCGGCGCCGCTCGTCTGGGAGTCGCTCGCGGTCGGTGCGGTCGGGGCCGCCGCCGTCGAGGCCCTCCACCGTTTTTTGGCCGCTCGCGCGCCTCGGCCGTAGAATCGGCCCTGCACAGGGCTCCGGCGTGCCTGTTGGGCGGGAAGGTACGCACCCGCTTCGCGTACCCCGCGACCATCCCCGGAGCCGCTCGTGTCCCCCATCGATTCCTACCGGCGCCTCGTCGGCCTGACCGGTCCGACCTATGTCGTCGTTGCCTTCCTCGCCCGGATGCCGCTCGCCATGAGCCAGCTCGGCGTCCTGCTCCTCGTCGCCGGGACCACCGGCAGCTACGGGGCCGGCGGAGCCTGCGCCGGGGCCCTCGCCGTCGCCAACGCGCTCGGCGCGCCCCTCTGGGGAAGCCGCGCCGACCGTCTCGGCCAGCGCCGCGTCGTCGCCGTCCAGTCGGTCGCCGGGGCGCTCGCGCTCGCCGCCCTCCTCGTCATCGTGAGCTCGGGGCTGCCCTGGGGCGTCGCGGCCGTCGCGAGCGCCGTCGCAGGCCTGCTCATGCCCCAGATCGGCCCGCTCGCGCGGGTTCGCTGGCGGCCGATCACCGCCCAGTCCGGGCCGCACCAGGCGCGGCTCGTCGACGCGGCCTTCTCCTACGAAGGTGCCGCCGACGAGGCGTCCTTCGTCCTCGGACCGGCCATCGTCGGCCTCGGGGTCTCCGTCGCGAGCCCGACGACGGCCCTCACCGGCGCGGCGGTCGCGCTCGCTGCGTTCGGCACGTGGTTCGCCCTGCACGAGACGGCCACCCTGACCCATGCCGCGACCGCCCGGGCCAGGTCGGCCGCGGCCCGGCTCCTCACCCCGGCCCTCGTCGTCCTCTGCGTGGCCCAGCTGCTCATCGGCGCGGTGTTCGGGTCGGTCCAGACCGGGACCTCGGTTCTCGCGACCGATGCCGGGTCCCCCGGCCTGACGGGCTACTTCCACGCTCTCCTCGGCATCGGCAGCGTCGTCGCGGGCCTCGCGATTGCGGCCCTGCCCGCCCGGTTCGCCCTGACGAGCCGGCTGCGGTGGTTCGCCGTCGGCCTTCTCGTCCTCGCGGCGCCGCTCCTGCTCGTCGGGTCCCTGCCCGCGCTCGCGCCGGCGCTCCTCGTCCTCGGGTGCACGGTCGCGCCGTACATGATCACGACCTTCACGCTCGGCGAGCGCGTCACTCCGCCCTCGCGCACCGGGGCCGCGATGACGCTCCTCGCGTCGGCGACCGGGCTCGGCTACGCCCTCGGTGCGGCCGTCGCGGGCCGCCTCGCCGACTGGGGCGGACACACCCCCGCATATGCCGTGACCGTCGCCGCAGGTGCCCTCGCAGTCCTGCTCTCGTGGGCGGCGCGCCCCGTGCTCGCCCGGGCCGAGGGCGTCGCTGCAGCCGAGGCCGTCCCAGTCCCGGCTGAAGCCGCTGCGGCCTAGCTCGTCCGACGCCGGTGGCCGGTAGCCGGTGGCCGGTGGCCGGGAACGTCTTCGACGACGTGACGGACCCGGGCCCGACCTGGACCTGGACCGTCGAGCCCCGAGCACGTCGAGGACCGGCGTCGGCCGCCTACGGTCGCCGGAGAACGCCGTCGGTCCGCGGGACGCGGAGCCGGAGTGCGGGGTGGTCGGTCGGCGCGAACCCGAACGACTCGTAGAGACCCGCCCCCTCGCCCGTCGCGAAGAGCTCGAGCTGGCCGGCATCCGTCTCGTCCCGGAACCACGCGAGGAGCTCATCGAGGCACGCGCGTGCGAGGCCCTGGTGTCGCGCGGCGGGCAGCGTGACCACGTTGGACACGATCCCGGAGACTCCTCCTGGGTTCGTCGGGGACGGGGCCTCGTACCTCAGTCGACCCATGGCGCTCGCGACGACGGCACCGGACGGGTCCTCGGCGAGGACGACGCAGGTATGCCGTTGGGCGAGCTCCCGCTCGAACCAGGCCCTGGCGGCCTCGCGCCATCGAGCCTCGTCCACACCCGGCACGCCCATGGCCTCGAACATCAGGGCTCGGAGCGTGACGAGGACCGGCGCATCGGAGGGTTGTGCTCGCCGGATCGGGTTGGGGGTCAACGGATTCCGTCCATCTTCAGCAGGGCGGGTCGGCGCACGGGGCCTGTTTGCACGTCTGGGTCGATCGTCGAGGGCACGCCGGTCGAGGCCTCGGGACGGATCATCGTCGAGGCGCGTCGGCGCGCAGCTCACGCTTGAGGATCTTGCCTGAGGCGTTGCGGGGCAGCGCGTCGATGAACTCGATCCGCTTGGGGATCTTGAACGAGGCCAGCCGCTCGCGCAGGTGGGCCTCGAGCTCCTCCGCGGTCACGTCGCCCCTGCGCACGACGAAGGCCGAGACGGCTTCGACCCACTTCTCGTCGGGCATGCCGACGACCGCGACCTCCGCGACGGCCGGGTGGGTGTAGATGGCGTCCTCGATCTCGCGGGAGGCGACGAGCACTCCCCCGGTGTTGATGACGTCCTTGATCCGGTCGACGACGAAGACGTATCCAGCCTCGTCCATCCGCACGAGGTCCCCGGAGTGGAACCAGCCGCCGGTGAAGGCCTCCTCCGTCGCGGCGGGGTTGTCGAAGTAGCCGTCGCAGAGCTGTGGCGAGCGGTAGACGATCTCGCCGCTCTCGCCTGCCGCCACGTCGTTGCCCTCGGGGTCGACGACCCGGGCCTCGACGAAGAGCACCGGCCGGCCCGCGGAGTCGGGACGCTCGCGGTGCTCCTCGGGCCGGAGCACGGTGCAGAGCGGAGCCACCTCGGACTGGCCGAAGCAGTTGTAGAAACCGACGGCGGGTGCCTTCTCCTGCAGGCGCTGGAGGATCGGCCCGGGCATGATCGACGCCCCGTAGTAGGCCTTCTGGAGGCCGTCGAGGTTGCGGGTGGCGAAGTCGGCATGGTTGGCCATGGCGACCCAGAGCGTCGGCGCGGCGAAGAAGGCCCGGTGGCCATCCTGCTCGATGCGCCGGAGGATCTCGCCGGCGTCGGGCACCTCGAGGAGTGTGTTCGTCGCGCCGATCGCGAGCCACGGCAGGAGGAAGACGTGCATCTGCGCCGAGTGGTAGAGCGGCATGACGTGGAGCGGGTGGTCGTCGGCCTGCAGGTCGAGCGCGACGAGGCACGAGAGGTACTCGTGGACGAGCGCCTTGTGGCTCATCATCGCCGCCTTGGGACGCGAGGTCGTCCCGGACGTGTAGAGGAACTGGGCGAGGTCGCTGTCGGCGACATCGACGTCCACCTCCGGCACCTCGCCCTCCCTCGTCACCGTGAGCAGCGAGTCTGCGGTGTCGCGCAGGGCGATCCGGTGCTCGATCGAGCGCGCGACCTCCTCGTCGACCCGGTCGAGCTGCGGCGCCAGACCGGGGTCGACGAGGACGGCGCGGCTGCCGGACTGGCCCAGGAGGTAGGACAGCTCGACGCCCGTGAGGTTGTAGTTGAGCGGCACGTGGACGAGCCCGGCCCGGGCGCAGGCGAGGAAGGCGATGAGGTAGGCGTCGGAGTTCTTCCCGTAGGCCGCGACCCGGTCGCCCTTCTCGAGCCCGAGACCGAGCAGGTGGCCGGCCGCGCGGGACACGGCGGCGTCGAGGGCGGCATACGTCCACTCCCGGTCCTCGAAGCGGAGAGCCACCCGCTCCCGGAAGGTCTGCGCGCTCCGGCGGACGATGCCGTCGACGGTGCTGCTGCGTGTGAGCAGGGACATGGGAGCTCCTTCGCTCGGGCCTCGCCTGTGGGATCCGGTCGGGGGCCGGTTGCGCTCAACCTAACCACCCACCGAGCCTCCGTGACGGAGTGGCCACGGACAGACACGGGAGGATCCCCACCCGGCCGCTGGCGCCCGGTGGGGACCCTCTCTCGTGCGTCGTCTCACCCTCCTGAGCTCAAGGGGTAGAACCCGTGCAGGACCCTTCGCGTGAGCCCATCACCGGTCGGGCGGCGAGCGCTGCCGGCTGCGTCCTTCGAGGTTGGCCCTCGCCTCGCGGTACAGGGGCGAGGCCGCGGGGCGAGGAGCCGTCCCGCCCCGGGGCGCCGGGCCGGGTGCCGGCACCGGCGGACGCTCGGCCGGCGTGCCCGGTTGCCCGAGCTCGGCGACGATCGCGGCGAACTCGACGTCCACGAGGTCGGGGTCGGCGCAGATCAGCTCGGCGAACGCCGCCTCGACGTCGATGTCGACGTCGAGGTCGGCGTCACGACCCCACGCTCCGGTGGGTGGAGCCGTCCTCGGCTCGGTGGTCGCGATGGTCATGGCGATGCCCTCTCGAGTCCACGACGTTGCCAGGCGCCGTCGCCGCTCAGGCGCCGATCGCCTGGCGATCGTTGCGGCCTTCGGTGCGGATCTCGATCCGCCTCGGCTTCGCGTGCTCCGCGACCGGGATGCGCAGGGTCAGCACCCCGCCGTCGTAGGAGGCCGCGATCCGTTCGGTGTCGAGCGTGTCGCCGAGGACCAGCTGTCGGCTGAAGACGCCGCGCGGACGCTCGGCCGCCACCAGCTCGACAGCCTCCTTCGGTCCCGGGCGTTCGGCCCGGACCGTGACGACGTTGCGTTCGACGTCGAGCTCCACCGTGTCGGGGTCCACACCGGGCAGGTCGAGCGCGACGATGAACTGGTCTCCCTCGCGCCAGGCGTCCATCGGCATCACCGAGGGGCGTGCGAGGGTTCCGGTGCCTCCGAACACCTGCTGGCTCAGGCGGTCCAGCTCGCGGAACGGGTCAGGGCGCAGCAGCATCAGTCCCACCTCCGTCTGTTTTCGATACTCCGATTCGTCGGCCCACAGATCCCGTGATCTATGGGATGCGCCATAGATTTCTTGTAGCACTGATGACACAATCAGGCAAGACCCCCGAGCCAGAGAGGACGGCGATTCCTGATGACCGGCGAGTCCCCCGTCGACCCCGAGCGCGGGGTCTACGGCATCTCGGTCGCCGCCGACCTCGTCGGGATGGGCATCCAGAACCTCCGGCTCTACGAGGCCCGGGGCCTGCTCGACCCGGACCGGACCGAGGGCGGGACGCGCCGCTACAGCGCCAACGACCTCGACCGGCTGCGTCGCATCGGCACGCTCCTCGACGCGGGCCTCAACCTCGCGGGGATCGCCATGGTGCTGCAGCTCGAGGGCCGGATCGTGGAGCTCGAGGCGAACCGGTAGCACGATCATGACGACAACGGAGCGGGTCCGGGCCTCAGCGGCCAGAGAGCAGAAACGCCCCCCGGCGGACCGGGGGGCGTCATCTGAGCCGCTTGTCGGAATCGAACCGACGACCTATTCATTACGAGTGAATCGCTCTGGCCGACTGAGCTAAAGCGGCGCACGGACCCTCACGCGAGCGTGTCGGGCACGGTTGTTGAGTATACGCATCGGCTCCCTCGGGAGTGAAATCGGGACCCGGCCGGCAGCCCGTCGGGAATGCGTGAGCCACGATCCGTCCTTGTCCATGGAGGCCCATCGCGGCCCGTCCCCCTCTTGCCCCGACGCGAAGGAGCTCTTCCATGTCCGACACGATGCGCGCCATGACCTACGACACGTACGGCGGCCCCGACGTGCTCGCCCTCACCGAGCAGCCCCGGCCCAAGGTCGGACCGGCCGAGGTGCTCATCCGGGTCCGGTCGGCGGCCGTCAACCCCGTGGACTGGAAGGTCATGTCGGGCGGGCTCGACGCCGTCATGGACGTCCGCTTCCCCGTCGTGCCCGGCTGGGACGTCGCCGGGGTCGTCGAGGCGGTCGGGTTCGACACTCCGGAGTTCGCGCCCGGCGACGAGGTCTACGCCTACGCCCGCAAGGACTACGTGCACGGCGGCACCTTCGCCGAGTACGTCAGCGTCCCCGCCCGCTCGGTCGCCCGCAAGCCCGCCTCTCTCTCGTGGGACGAGGCCGCCGGCCTCCCCCTCGCCGGTCTCACGGCCTGGCAGCTGCTCACCCGACTCGGCGTCCGTGAGGGCGACACGGTCCTCGTCCATGCGGCCGCGGGCGGTGTCGGCTCCCTCGGCGTCCAGATCGCCAAGGCTCTCGGCGCCCGCGTCATCGGCACCGCCTCGGAGCGCAACCACGACCGCCTCCGCGCGCTCGGCGCCGAGCCGGTGACCTACGGTGACGGCGTCGTCGACCGGGTCCGCACCCTCGCACCGAGCGGGGTCGACGTCGTCGCCGACTTCGTGGGCGGGGTCAGCGACGTCACGACGGCCGTCCTCGCCGAGGGTGGCCGGCACGCCTCCATCGCCGATGCCACCGTCGCCGAGAAGGGCGGCACGTGGATGTGGGTCCGCCCGAGCGGCGCCGACCTCGACGAGCTCACCCGGCTGGTCGATGACGGCCGGCTGTCCGTTCCCGTCGCCGCGACCTTCCCCCTCGAGGAGCTCGCCGACGCCTTCCGCCTCAACATGGAGGGCCACACGGCCGGCAAGATCGCCGTCCGGGTCTCCGACGACGACTGACCTGCGCGCCTGACCTGGGCGTCGTCGACGACACCGACCCGGGACGTATGCCGCTCAGCTCGCTGGGTGAGCGGCATACGTCACGGCGTGGCGAGGTCTCCGGCGCGCCCGCTCACTCCTTGGCGCAGATCGTCGACGGCGCCGGGACGAGATCGTCGACGAGGTAGTCGTCGACGACACGGTCGATGCAGTGGTTGCCCGCGGAGTACGCGCCGTGGCCCTGCGCGTCGACGGTCACGAGGGCCGAGTTCTGGATGGCCCGGGCCATCCGACGCGTCCCGAAGATCGGTGTCGTCGGGTCGTCGAGGTTGCCGATGACGAGGACCGGGGTCTTCGCGTCGACGAGGACGACGAGGTCCGAGCGGACCGTGCCCTTCCAGCCCTTGCAGGAGTCGGCCCAGCTGCCGGCGAGGTGGGCGTAGAGCGGGTGCTTGTCGAGGACGGACCGGCTCGGCTGCATGTCCTCCGTCGGGTCGTAGGGCCAGTCGGCGCAGCGGACGGCCAGGTGTGACACCTCGTAGCCGCCGTACGTCCCGTCGTCGGCCCGGTCGACCGTGTTCATGGCCATCCAGACGAGCCCGGTCCCGTCGCCCTCGTCGATGGCCGAGCTCAGGGCTCCCTCCATGTCGTCGTACGAGTCCGGGAACTGGAGCACGGCCCCCAGCGCGGTGACCGCCCACCCCTCCGTGAGACGCGGGATGCCCATGGCGTCGCTCGGCAGGGGGTGACGGTCGAGCCCGTCGAGGAAGCTCACGAGCCGCCGCGCCGCCGTCGTGCGGTCGGAGCCGAGCGGGCAGTCCCCGCTCTTGGCGCAGTGGTCGAAGAACTCGTCGAAGGTCTGGTCGACGCCGTCCGCGTCGGAGGACGCCCAGTCGTCGACCTGCTGCTGGGTCGCTCCCGCCGCCGCGAAGACGTCGGGGTTGACGGCCGAGTCGATGACCATGAGCCCGATCCGGTCCGGGAACCGCTTGCCGTAGAGCGCGCCGAGGAGCGTGCCGTAGCTGATGCCGACATAGTTGAGGTGGGTGTCCCCGACCGCGTCGCGCAGGATGTCGAGGTCACGGGCGACGTTCTCGGTGCCCATGTTGCGGGCCAGCTCGCCCCCGCGACGGAGGCAGCCCTCGACGCGGTCGGTCCGGCCTTTCAGCAGGGCAGCCCGCTCGGCGGCGGTGTCGGGGGTGGGGTCGGCGGCATACATCGCGTCGAGGTCCTTGGTGCGCAGGCACGGGAAGCCGCCGGACTCGCCGATGCCGCGCGGGTCGAACCCGACGACGTCCCAGACGTCCCGGACCCGCGTCGAGAAGAACGACGACGCGTGGCGCGCGAACTCGATCCCCGACGCGCCCGGGCCACCCGGGTTGATGAAGAGCGTGCCCTTGCGCATCGACGGCTTCGTCGCCGGCACCTTGCGCAGGGCGATCCGGACCGTCGCGCCGTCCGGGTGCGCGTAGTCGACGGGGACGCGGACGCTCCCGCAGCGGTCGCGCTTCGAGCCGGGGCAGGGCGCCCAGGCGATCTTCGCGCCGTAGAACCGCGCGAGCTCGGCCGGCACGGTGGACGTCGGCGCCTCGAGGACGACCGAGCTCGGGAACTCGACCCCAGCCCCTGTGTCGCTGCTGCCACCGGTGGAACCGGTGGAGCTCGCCGTCGGCGTCGGTGTCGCCGAGGTGCCCCCGGGGGTCGGCCGCGTGGTCGACGCAGCGGCGCGTCCGCCCTCGGCGGGCGCCCCCGGGCTGCCCGTCGCCAACCCGATCAGCACCGCGAGGACCACGACGGCGAGGCCCGCGGGTCGGAGGCGGCTCAGCAGGACGTGCCGTTGCGCGGCACCGTCCCGCGGATCAGGTAGTCGTCCACCACGGAGTCCACGCACGAGTTGCCAGAGTAGTAGGTCCCGTGCCCGTCATGGTCGGAAGTGACCAGAATGCCCGAATCGAGGTCCTTCGCCAGCTGCTTGGTCCCGCCGATCGGGGTCGCCGGGTCACGGAGGTTGCCGATGACGAGGATCGGCGCCGCCCCGACGGCGAGGGTCGAGCCCTTCGGGGTGCGTCCGGGGGCCGGCCACTTGGCGCAGTTGTCGTAGAGCTCGCCCGTCATCCGGGCCCAGAGCGGGTGGTCCGCCTGCGCCTTGCGCTGGGCGGCGCGCAGGCTCGCGGAGGAGCTCATCCGCGGCCAGTCCGCGCACCGCACCGGGATCATGGCCGGCAGGTAGGAGCTGTCGGCGTAGTGCCCTGCCGCGTTGCGCTCGACGACGGCCATGCCGCGGGCGAGGAGGATGTCGCCCCGGCCGGTCATCGCCTGGGCGAGACCCCGGTTGAGCGTCGGCCAGTAGCTGTCGGAGTAGAGGCACATGAAGATCGCGAAGTTGACCCAGCCCTCACCGATCGTCGCCAGCCCGGGCTTGCTCGTCTTGAGGCCGTGGCGCTCGACCTGGTCGAGGAGGTCGACGATCCTGCCCTTCGCCGCTGCCTTGTCGTGGCCGAGGGAGCAGGTGGGCTGGGAGACACACCAGGCGATGAAGGCATCGATCGACGATTCGAAGCCCTGGATGTCGTAGGTCATCTCCTGCTCGTCGGTCTGGTTGGGGGACATGGCCGAGTCGAGGACGAACCGGCCGACCTTCTTGGGGAAGAGGTCGGCGTAGATCGCCCCGAGGAACGTGCCGTACGAGCCGCCGAAGAAGTTGAGCCGGTCGTCGCCGAGCAGGGCGCGCATGACGTCCATGTCGCGGGCGACCTCGGTCGTGCTCATGTGCAGCGCCCGCTGACCGCCCCGGGCCGCGCAGTGCTCCGTGACCGCATCGGCATCGGCGATGAGCTTCGTGCGCTCGGCCGCCGTGTCGGGGGTCGGGTCGTCGCTGAAGAGCAGGTCCATGTCGCTGTCGGTGAGGCAGCCGACCCGGTCGGAGGCACCGATGCCCCGCGGGTCGAATCCGACGATGTCGTAGGACTCGCGCACCGCCTTGCTGAAGGCGTAGGCGGCGTACTGGGCGTACTGGACCCCGGAACCGCCCGGGCCGCCGGGGTTGACGAGGATCGAGCCGAGCCGCTTGGACGGGTCGAGCGCGGGGACCTTGCGCATCGCGACGGTGAACCGGTCGCCGTCGGGCTTGGCGTAGTCGACCGGCACCTCGAGCGTGCCGCACTCGTGACGGGGGTTGTCGGGGCAGGGGCTCCACGCGACCTTCTGCGCGTAGTAGGCCTCCAGCGACGCCGGGGCGCCGGCGCTCGGGCTGGGCGAGGACGTGGCGCCCTTGCCGGGGCTCGCGGACGGCGCGCCCGAACCCGTCGGCACCCGGGTCGACTCGGCGGTCTGCGTCGACCGGCCGCCCAGCCCCCAGAAGGTGAGGGCGGTCAGGGCGAGGAGGGCGAGGGCCGTCACGGCCGCGACGACGGTGAGGCCGCGCGACCGTCGACTCGCCGGCCGTCCGCCCCGCGACGCGGCCATCTGGGGCTCAGCCTTCAGCGACGCCCTCAGCGACGCAGTCAGCGACGCCGTCACGTCCGACGCCGTCACGTCCGACGCCGTGGACGGGTGCGGGGCACCCGGCCCGCCGGGCCCCGACGGAGTGCGGCCGCGACGACGGGCACCGAACAGCGCGGCCAGCTCGGCAGCACGCTCCGGCCCGTCGGGCAGCTCGGGGAGGTCCTCGGGGCGAGGGGCGTCGTTCAGCATGTCAGTCCGTCCTTGGGAGCCTGGCCCTGGACGTACCAGGCGTCGATGGCGTTGTCGATGCAGTCGTTGCTCCGGCCGTAGGCCGTGTGCCCGTCGCCGTTCCAGGTGACGAGGACCGCGTTGGAGAGCTGGTCACGCAGCCGCTTGGACCATTCGTAGGGCGTCGCCGGGTCGCGGGTCGTCCCGACGACGACGATCGTGTTGCTTCCCGCAGCCGACACCGTGTGCGGCGGGGCGCCCCCCTTGACCGGCCACACGCCGCACGGGACCTGGCCCCAGGCGAGGAACGGACCCCAGGTCGGCGCCACCACGCTGAACTTCTTGGCGTTGGCCTCGTACGAGGACAGGTCGGGGCTGTCCGGCCGGTCGAGGCAGTTGACGGCGTAGATGCTCTCCATGAGGTTGTCGCTGTAGGTGCCGTTCGGGTTGCGGTGCGTGTACGAGTCGGCGAGCGACATCAGGCCGGAGGCGCTCCCCGACTTGGTCTCCTCGAGGGCGGCCGTGAGGATCCCCCACATGCCCTGGTCGTAGAGCGCCTCCCCGAGCCCGTAGGACGCCCACGCCTCGGTGAGGTGGGGCATCTTGGGGTCGCCCGTCGGCAGCGGGTCGGTGTCGGCCCGGCGCAGGAAGTCTCGGATCCACGCCATCCCCTCGTCGACGCTGCCGCCGATGGGGCAGTCGCCCTGGTCGACGCAGTCCTGGACGTAGGAGCGCGTCGCGCGCTCGAAACCACGAGCCTGGCCCTCGGCGAGCTCGGTGCTCGACAGGTCGGGCGGGACGACGCCGTCGAGGACGAAGCGGCCGACGCGCTCAGGGAAGAGGTCGGCATACGTCGAGCCGATGAACGTGCCGTAGGACTTGCCGAGGTAGGTCAGCTGCCCCTCCCCGAGGGCGGCCCGGAGGATGTCCATGTCCTTGGCGACGTCGACGGTCGACAGGTGTGGCAGGAGGCGGGCGTTGCGGGTCTCGCAGCCGGCAGCCAGGGTCTTCGCCTCGCTGACGACGTCCTGCTCCTCGGCCGTGGAGTCGGGCGTCGGGTCGGTGCCGAGGAACTGGTCGAGCCGGCCGTCGCTGAGGCAGTCGACGTGGGCCGACCGACCGACGCCCCGCGGGTCGAAGCCGACGATGTCGAAGTACCGGTGGACGTCGGGTCCGACGTTGACCCCGACCGCGTAGTTGACGCCGGAGGCACCCGGGCCGCCCGGGTTGACGACGAGCGAGCCGATGCGATCTCCCTGGTCGCCCGCCTTGACGCGGAGCACCTTGAGCGCGATGTCGCCGTCGCCGGGTCTGGCGTAGTCGATGGGGACGGTCAGGTCCGCGCACTCGTACTTCGTGCAGGGCTTCCACGCGAGCTGCTGGCTGTAGTAGCGCGCGAGCTCGGGCGTCGGGGGAACCGTCGCTCCCGGGAGGTCGGACGGCAGGACGAGCGGCACTGCGGGAGTGCTGCACGCTGCGGCGCCGAGGACGATCGCCGCGACCGTGCCCAGGGCAGCGAGCGCTCGGGCGGCGCGGGTTCGTGGCGTCATGCCCGAAACGGTAACCCGGCGACCCGTGGAACCGCCCAACGGTCCGTCCCCGCCTCGCGCCCGACCCGGCCGTATGCCGCTGAGCCGGCCCAGCGGCATACGGTGCCCTCGCGCGGGAGCCGGCTCAGAAGCCGAGGTCGCGGGGCAGACGCAGCTGGAGGGCCATCGCCTCGAGGGCGAGCAGGGGCGGCACGTTGGCGTTGATGCGGTCGCGGGCCTCGTTGATGGCGTCCATCGCACCGAGGAGCTGCTCGGCGGTGAGGACGCCCGACAGCGCCCGGACCTTGTCCATCGCGTCGGGGTTGACCAGGGCGACGTCGGACCCGAGCCGGAGCACGAGCGCGTCGCGGTAGACCGACGTGAGGTCGACGAGCGAGCGGTCGATCATGTCGCGGGCGTGGCGGGTGGCCCGGGTCTTCTGCTCCTTCTCGAGGGAGGCGACCTGGGCCCGGACGTGCGGGGGTTGGGTTCGTGCCGTCGGGTCGGCGCCGAGCGTCTCGAGGAGGCGGGCCTTCTCGGCCGCGTCGCGCTCGGCGCTGCTCGCGGTCGACTCCTCGTCGGCGATCTGGGCCAGGTCGGCGGCGGCGCCGATCGCGTCGCCGACGCCGATGATCTTCGTCGCCATCGCGATGACGTCGCGGCGACGGATCCGGGCGCCCTCGTCGCGGGCCAGGCGTCGCGCGAGCCCGACGTGGGACTGGGCGGCCCGGGCGGCATAGAGGGCCATCGGCGCGTCGATGCCGTCGCGGCGCTGGAGGAGCTCGGCCACGGCCTCGACGGGGGGCGTTCGGAGGCGGACGTGCCTGGAGCGGGAGCGGATCGTGATGATGACGTCCTCGAGGCTCGGCGCGCAGAGCATCCAGACCGTGCGCGGCGTCGGCTCCTCGAGCGCCTTGAGGAGGGCGTCGGCCGCGCGCTCGGTGAGGCGGTCGGCGTCCTCGACGATGATGACCCGCCAGCGCCCGACGGACGGCCGCATCGCCGACTCCTGGACGAGCGCCCTCGTGTCCTCGACCTTGATCGAGAGGCCCTCGGTGGCGACGACCTTGACGTCGGCATGCGACCCGTCGAGGGCGGTGCGGCACTCATGGCACTCGCCGCAGCCCCCCTGCGGGCACTGGAGGGCCGCCGCGAAGGCTCGCGCCGCGACGGAGCGACCGCTGCCGGGCGGCCCGGTGAAGAGCCACGCGTGCGTCATGGCGGCATCGTCGACGACGGCTCGAGACAGCGTCTCGATGGTCGGCTCCTGGCCGATGACGTCGCGCCAGACGCTCATGCCCGTGCCCCGAGGAGGGCTTGCACCGCGTCGAGGACCTGCTCGTGGATGTCGCGCGGCGGCAGGCCGGCATCGATGACGAGGTAGCGCTCCGGGTCCCGGGCGGCGAGGTCGAGGAAGCCCTGACGCACCGCCGCGTGGAACGCGTCGCCCTCCGACTCGAGCCGGTCGTGCACCTCGCCGCGCCGAGCCCGGCCGACCTCCGGGGAGACGTCGAGCACGACGGTCAGGTCGGGAAAGAGCCCGCCGACGGCCCAGTGCTGGAGCTGGCGGATCTCGTCGGCGCCGAGGTCGCGGCCGGCGCCCTGGTAGGCGATCGAGCTGTCGGTGTAGCGGTCGGTGATGACGACCCTGGCCTCGGCGAGGGCCGGCCGGATCAGCTCGTCGACGTGGTGGGCCTTGTCGGCGGCGAAGAGCAGCGCCTCGGCCCGGGGCGAGACGTGGCCGCCGTGCAGGACGAGCTCGCGGATCTGGGCGCCGAGCGGCGTGCCGCCCGGTTGGCGAGTGACGACGACGTCGCGGCCGCGTTCCTCGAGAGCCTCGGTGAGGAGCAGGACCTGGGTGGACTTGCCGGCACCGTCGCCGCCCTCGAAGCACAGGAAGAGCCCGGGCGCCGTCGAGGCACGAGGAGGCTCACCTCCGAACAACTGCCCCGGCTCCGTCACGGGTCCGAGCCTATTCGACCCCGGTGACCGTGGGCCGCCGGCCACCGGTTGGCGGGTGGCGGTGGACGACCCCGATCCCGGCGATCAACCTGCAGATCACCTGGCGCCTGGTGTTGCTGGAACAGCACCAGGCGCCAGCTGATCCGCCGCCAGACCCGCAACCCGATCAAACTGCAGATCACCTGGCGCCTGGAGTTGCTGGAGCAGCACCAGGCGCCAGCTGATCCGCCAGCTGATCCGCCGGCTGATCGCGTCCCAGCCCAGGGCAGAGGTATGCCGCCGGGCTGGCTCAGCCCGGCGGCATACGGAAGGTGCGTGGTCGCGTCACCGACGAGCGAGCAGCTCCTCGGCGATCTGGACGGCGTTGAGCGCGGCGCCCTTGCGCAGGTTGTCACCGACGACGAAGAGCACGAGGCCCTTGCCCTCGGGCGCCGCCTGGTCGGTGCGGACGCGCCCGACGAACACCTCGTCGCGACCGGCGGCCTCGAGCGGGTTGGGCACGTCGGCGACGATGACGCCGGGGGCGTTCTTGAGCAGGTCGAGCGCCTCCTCGGGCGTGAGGTCGCGCTCGAACTCGGCGTGGATCGCGAGGCTGTGGCCCGTGAACACCGGCACGCGGACACAGGTCCCCGAGACGCGCAGGTCGGGGGCGTGGAGGATCTTGCGCGACTCGTTGCGCAGCTTCTGCTCCTCGTCGGTCTCGAGCGAGCCGTCGTCGACGATCGAGCCGGCGAGGGGCACGACGTTGAAGCCGACGGGCACGGCATACACCTGAGCCTCCGGCACCGCGACCGCACGCCCGTCGAGCGCGAGGCCCGTCGGGTCGCCCGCCTCGTAGGCGCCGCGCAGCTGGCGGTCGAGCTCCTGGACGCCCTTGCCGCCCGAGCCGCTCACGGCCTGGTAGCTCGACACGTGGAGGCGGACGAGGCCGGCCTTCTCGTGGAGCGGCTTGAGCACGGGCATCGCGGCCATCGTCGTGCAGTTGGGGTTGGCGACGATGCCCTTGGGGATGTCGTCGAGGTCGTCGGCGTTGACCTCGGACACGACGAGCGGGACCTCCGGGTCCTTGCGCCACGCGCTCGAGTTGTCGATGACCACGGCGCCCGCCGCGGCGACCTTGGGGGCGAGCTCCTTGGAGGCCGCGCCGCCGTTGCTGAAGAGGGCGATGTCGATGCCGGAGAAGTCCGCCGTGGCGGAGTCCTCGACGGTGATGTCCTTGCCCTTGAAGGGGATCGTCGTGCCGGCAGACCGCGCCGACGCGAAGAACCGCACGTCGTCGAGCGGGAAGTCCCGCTCCTCGAGGAGGGCGCGCATGACGCCACCGACCTGGCCCGTTGCTCCGAAGACTCCGACTCGCATGTCACGAGGGTACGGCGCGGTGGCCGGGCGCCCGGCACGCGTTCACGTTTCGGTCACCGGTCACCGGTCACCGGTCGCCGACGGATGCCGCCGTGGGCCCTCGGGCCGAGGCGCCGCGTCACGCGGGCTGCTGGGCCGTCTGCTCCACCCAGGAGTGCCGGCCCCCGATCAGAGCAGACGGCACAGCAGGCGACCCCGCAGCCGGCGGGAGCGGAGCCGGCTGCGGGCGTATGCCGCCGGGCTCAGACCCGGTGGAGGATGACCGTCGGGCGGTCGGCGGACAGGGCCGAGGCCACGGCCCGGCCGAGGTCCGCCGCGTCGTCCACCGCGATGCCGTGCGCGCCGATGGCCTTGGCGAGCGCGGGGAGGTCCGGCCGGTAGAGGTCGACCGCCTCCGGCGTGATGCCGCGGTCGACCATCTGCTCGCGGATCTCGGCGTAGCCGCCGTTGTCGACGACGACGACGGGCAGCCCCAGGCCGAGCTCGGTCGCGGTGACGAGCTCCTGGATGCTGAACATCGCCGCTCCGTCGCCGAACAGCGCGACGACCGGGCGGCCGGGGTCGGCGACCTTGGCACCGATGGCCGCGGGAAGGCCGTACCCGAGGGTCGCGTAGCCGGTCGGGTAGAGGAGGCGGTTGGCGGTGCCGAAGGGCCAGTAGTGGACCGTGCCGTAGTACGTCACCTGCGAGCTGTCACCGGCGACGACCGTGTCGGCGGGCAGGGCAGCCGCGAGCGACCGCTGGATCTGCGCCCACGGCTCCGATCGCTCGTCAGCCTCTGCGTCGATGCGGCGGCGGGCCTCGGCGGCGCGCTCGGCCGGCCACGAGGGCGCACCGGCCGCGTGCAGGGCCGCCACGAGCTCGCCGAGGACCGCGGCGGCATCACCGAGGAGGGGCACGTCGGCCCGGACGTTCTTGTGCAGCTGCCTCGGGTCGAGGTCGACGCGGATGACGGTCCGTTCCCCCGCGCGACCGGGCGCGACGACCCCGCCCCAGAGGTCGGAGTCACCGAGCTCGCTGCCGACGACGAGGAGCACGTCGGCATCGTTGACGACCTCGTGCGCCGCGACGAGACGGGCACTCGCGCCGAGGGCAGCGGCATGCCGCTCGTCGAGAACGCCCTTGCCGTTCACCGTCGTGAGGACCGGGATGCCGAGGTTCGCCAGCGCCGCGACGTGGTCCGCGGCGCGACGTGAGCCGCCGCCCGCGATGACGACCGGACGCGACGCACGGGCGAGAGCGGCGGCTGCCGCCTCGACGGCCCGGGCGCCGGGTCGCACCGGTTCCGGCAAGGGTCGTCGCGCGCCCGGGCGACGCAGCCACTCCCCTTCGAGGACGTCGACGGGGACCTCGAGGTGGACCGGACGGGGTCGCCGGGTGGCGAACCCCTCGAAGATGTCGGCGACGACCTCGGGGATGTCGTCCGCGCGCTCGACGCGGATGCTGCGGTCGGTCACCGCCTCGAGGGCGGCCTGCTGGTTCTTCAGCTCGTGGAGCCAGCCGACGTCGGCACCGACCCGGCCGCGCGGGGCGCCGGGCGAGATCGCGAGGGTCGGCACCGAGTCGGCGTAGGACGTCGCGAGCGCGGTGACGGCGTTCGTGATGCCGGGCCCCGAGGTCGTGACCAGCACGCCGGGACGGCCACTGACGCGCGCGTAGCCGTCAGCGGCATACCCTGCGCCCTGCTCGTGACGCGTCACGACGTGACGGATACCAGACCCGCGCAGGTGACGGTAGAGCTCGAGGTTGTGCGTGCCCGGGATGCCGAACACGTCGGTGACGCCGTGCGCGACGAGGGCGTCGATGACGGCCGCCCCGCCGCTGACCAGCTCACTCATCGCCGGCCTCCCCCGCGGTGCCCGGTGCCCGGTGCCCGCTCTGCCCGCTGGTCGCGCGGCGCCATCGCGCTGATCAGCTCGTATGCCGCATGGGCAGCGGCGATGCCCGTGACCTCGGCGTGGTCGTACGCGGGCGCGACCTCGACGATGTCGGCGCCGACGAGGTTGAGCTCTGCGAACGCCCGGAGGATGCCCAGCAGCTCCCGGCTCGTCAGCCCACCCGCCTCGGGGGTTCCCGTCCCCGGCGCGAATGCCGGGTCGAGGACGTCGATGTCGAGGGAGACATAGGTCGGGCGGTCGCCGACCCGTGCCCTGATCCGCTCGACCGCGCCGCGCCAGCCGAGGTCGTCCATGTCGTGGGCTCCGAGGACCTGGAAGCCGAGCATCTCGTCGTCGGTGAGGTCCTGGCGCGAGTAGAGCGGGCCCCGGATGCCGACGTGCATGCTCCCGGTCTGGTCGATGAGCCCTTCCTCGCTCGCACGACGGAAGGGCGTGCCGTGCGTGACGGGCGCGCCGAAGTAGGTGTCCCACGTGTCGAGGTGAGCGTCGAAGTGGACGACGGCGATCGGGCCGTGGACCTCCTCCATGACGCGCAGGAGCGGCAGCGCGATCGTGTGGTCGCCGCCGATGGTCATGAGCCGGGCGCCGCGTTCGACGATGCTGCGGGCACCGGCGTCGATCTGGCGGACGGCCTCCTCGATGTCGAAGGGGTTGCACGCGATGTCGCCGGCATCGACCACCTGCTGGGTCGAGAACGGCTCGACGTCCTGGACCGGGTTGTAGTTGCGGAGCAGCCTGGAGGAGGCGCGCACGTGAGAGGGGCCGAAGCGGGCCCCGGGCCGGTAGCTGACACCGGAGTCGAAGGGGACACCGACGACCGCGACGTCGACCCGGTCGACCTCGTCGATGCGCGGCAGCCGCGCGAAGGTCGCGGGCCCGGCGAAGCGCGGCGTGACGGTCGCGTCGACCGGGCCGCGTGCAGGGGTGGAGCTCATGGGTCAGATCACCTTGGAGAGGAACGAACGGGTACGGGGGTGCTGGGGGTTGGTGAAGACGTCGCTCGGGGGGCCGGCCTCGACGATGACGCCGCCGTCCATGAAGACGACGCGGTCGCAGACCTCACGGGCGAAGCCCATCTCGTGCGTGACGACGATCATCGTCATGCCGTCGGCGGCGAGACCCTTCATGACGTCGAGCACCTCCCCCACGAGCTCGGGGTCGAGGGCGGAGGTCGGCTCGTCGAAGAGCATGAGCCTGGGCTGCATGGCCAGCGCTCGGGCGATGGCGACGCGCTGCTGCTGGCCGCCGGAGAGCTGGGCCGGGTACGCGGCCGGCTTGTCGGCCAGGCCGACCCGCGCGAGCAGGTCCGTCGCGGTCTGCCGCGCCTCGGTTCGCGCGACGCCCTTGACGAAGACCGGTGCCTCCATGACGTTCTCGAGGGCGGTCAGGTGGGGGAAGAGGTTGAAGCGCTGGAACACCATGCCGACGTCGCGACGGGCCGTCGCGATCTCCCGGGGCTTCAGCTCGTACTTCTTGCCGCCCGCGCGGCGGTAGCCGACGAGGTGCCCGTTGACGCTGATCTCGCCGCCGTCGATGCTCTCGAGGTGGTTGATGCAGCGCAGGAACGTGCTCTTGCCGGACCCGGACGGGCCGAGGAGGGAGACGACCTCGCCCGGCCGGACCGCGAGGTCGATGCCCTTGAGGACCTCGTTGTCACCGAAGTGCTTGCGCACTCCGACGGCCTCGACCATGAGGGGTTCCATGACGGGTGCGGCATGCGTTGTGGTGCTCGGGCTGGTCATCAGCGGCCTCCGAAGGAGAAGCGGGTCCGGCGGACCGGCGAGGACAGGACGCCGCGGCTCATCCGCCGCTCGATGCGGGCCTGGATGACCGTCAGGACGGTCGTGAGGACGAGGTACCAGATGCTCGCGACGATGAGCAGCGGGATCTGCTGGAAGTTGCGCCCGTAGATCAGCTGCACCGTCGTCGTCAGCTCGGGCAGGCCGATGACGAGGGCGAGCGAGGTGAGCTTGAGCATCGAGATGACCTCGTTGGCCGTCGGGGGCACGATGACCCGTGCGGCCTGGGGCAGGATGACGCGGCGGTAGGTCAGGGCCGGACCCATGCCGAGCGCGTGGGCCGCCTCGACCTGGCCGCGGTCGACCGAGCCGATGCCGGCGCGGACGATCTCGGCCATGTAGGCGGCCTCGTTGAGTCCGAGGCCGAGGATCGCCGCGGCGAACTGGCTGATCACCGTGTTGGTCGAGACGGAGAACAGCTCGGGACCGAACGGCACGCCGAGGCTGATGTTGGGCAGGACCGTCCCGAGGAAGAACCAGAAGAGCAGCTGCACGAGGATCGGCGTCCCGCGGAAGACCGCCACGTAGGTTGCCGCGACGATGCGCAGCAGCGGGTTGTCGGACAGGCGCATGATCGCGAGGACCGTGCCGAGGGCGACCCCGACGAGCATGGCGACGACGGTGAGCTCGATCGTCGTGAGCAGGCCGCGGAGGACGGAGCGCTCGAAGAGGTAGCCGACGACGAGGTCGAGTCGCAGCTGCGGCGTCGTCAGCAGGAAGCTGACGAACATCGCGACGAGGACCGCGAGCACGACGGCGGCGACCCACCGCCCCGGGTGCCGCAGCGGGACGATCGGCTCGTCCGCGTGCGCCGGGGCGGTGGTCTGTTCGACGGTGGTCGCCATGGAGGTCACTTGCCGACGTTGATCGGCGCGCCCGTCAGCGCCTGGTTGGTGAGGTTCCACTTGGCGAGGAGCTGGTCGTACGTGCCGGACTCGATGACCTTCTGGAGGGCGGCCTGGACGGCGTCGCGCAGCTGCGGGTCGCCCTTCGGCACCGGGATGCCGACGGGGAGCGTGCCGAACGGCTTGGCCGGGACCTCGAACGCGTCAGGGGCCTGCTTGACGTTGTAGGCGAGCGTCAGGTCGAGGGCGAGCACGGCGTCGGCGCGCCCGGACTGGAGGGCCTGGACGGCGCTCGCCTGGTCGGGGAACGGCTGCTTGTTGACGGCGGGCTTGCCGGCTGCGGCGCACGTCTTGGTGATGTCGTCGGCGGAGAGGTCACCCGTGGAGCTCTTCTCGACGGCGACGGTGACGCCGCAGAGGCTGTTGGCGTCGGTGAGGCCCTTGGGGTTGCCCTTCTTGACCATGAAGGTGACGCCGGAGTTGAGGTAGTCGACGAAGTCGACCGTCTCCTGCCGGGCCTTCTTGTCGATCATGCTCGTCAGGCCGAGGTCGTAGCGACCGGCGTTGAGGCCGCCGATGATGCCGTCGAAGTTCGTGTTCTGGAAGTCGAACTTCACGCCGAGGACCTGGCCGAGCGCCGCGCCGAGGTCCGCGTCGAAACCGAGGACGGTCTTGTTGTCGGTGTCGAAGTACTCCATGGGCGGGAAGCTGACGCCGCTCGCGACGCGGACGGTGCCGGCCGACGCGATGGCTGCGGGAAGCTTGGCGGCGATCGCGTCGTCCTTCTTGAGGACCGTGGCGGAGGCGGTCGGGGCGCTGCTCGCACCGGCGGGGGCCCCGGCGTCGGCGTCGGGCGCGGCGCAGCCGGAGGCCGCGGCGACCGTGACGAGGGTGCCGACCATCACGAGGTGGCGAAGTCGCATGCTGATCTCCCAATCAGAAAAGTTTCATGAGGTGCAACAAAGGTTGTGTGACGAGAATCGGGGAGGCATGATGTCGTGTCAAGAGGTTGGCTGCGAGAATTCGGAGCCGGTCCGCCTCTGACCCAGCCGGACTCTCGTCTGAAGGAGCTGCCATGCGTCCCGTCCCCGTGTCGCCGACCAACGGGGAGGTGCGGATCGGCGCCAGGCTCCGGGCCGCCCGCCAGGCGAGCGGGCTGACGCTCGACCAGCTGGCCCTCGCCGCGGGCCTGACGAAGGGGTTCCTCAGCAGGGTCGAGCGCGACGAGACCTCGCCGAGCGTCGCGTCGCTCATCACGCTCTGCCAGGTCATGAGCATCGACGTCGGGTCGCTCTTCAGCGCGCCGGAGGCCGAGCTCGTGAGCCGGGCGACGGCGCCCTCGATCAACCTCGGCGGCACCGACGTCAGCGAGCGCCTCATGACGCCGCGCGGGCAGTCACGCCTCCAGCTCATCCACACGACGGCCCAGCCGGGCGGCACCGGCGGCAGCGAGCTCTACACGATCAACTGCGAGCTCGAGGTCCTCTACGTCCTCGAGGGCGAGGTCGACCTGCGGTTCTCCGACCACACGCAGGCCATGCGCGCCGGTGACGCCCTCACCTTTCCCGGCCGCGAGCCGCACACGTGGACCAACACGAGCCGGACCGAGGTGGCCGAGCTGGTCTGGGTCCTCATCCCGGCCCCGTGGAGCGGCAGCAGCTGAGCCCGGCTGCAGCCCAGGGCTCCCAGCGCCGTTCGATGCATCCCACGGTCACCTGCGACCACGGCATACATCGAACGGCGGGAGTGGGGGGTGCCGGGATCAGGCGTCGCCGTGCCGGTCGGCGTTGGCGTGGATGGCGTCGCGGACGTATGCCGCGAGGCCGGCCTCGAGGTCCTCGTACGTCTTCGTGAACCTCGGGTCCGCGACGTACATGTCGGCGAGGCGCCGGTGGAAGGCGTGGTCGAGCTCGTAGAAGCGGTCGTGGATGTGGCGCCGGTGGGCCTCGGCGGCATCCATCGCCTCCGGGCTCGTCGGCGGCAGACCGGCCCTCTTGGCCATGACGAGAGCAGTGTTGACCGACTCCATCTCGGCCTTGACGGCCTCCCAGTCGGCCTTCGTGTACCGCTTCGTCCGGGCGGCCGACTGCTTCCACGCGTCGGTCTGCCCCCAGCGCTCCTGCGCCTCGGCCTCGTACTCGTCGCTGAAGCCGTCGCCGAAGAGCTCCTTCATCTCCTCGGGCGTGGCGGGCTGCTCGTTCATCTCTCTCTCCAGTGCTCGGTCGATGGCCGCGACGAGCTCGGTCAGCTCGCCCAGCCGGGTCAGGACCGTCTCGCGTTGGCGCCGCAGGTGGTCGACCGCGTCCTCGCCGCCGTCGAGCAGCGCCGCGATCTCGTCGAGCGGCAGCTCGAGCCGCCGGTAGACGACGATCTGCTGCAGCCGCGCGAGGTCGGCGTCGGTGTAGAGCCGGTAGCCCGCCCGCGAGCGCTCGCTCGGGATGAGCAGGCCGACCTCGTCGTAGTGGTGCAGCGTCCGCACCGTCACGCCGAACACGTCGGCCACCCTGCCCACCGTCCAGGTGGTCATCTCCTGCGTCCTTCCGGTCATGACATCGAGCGTGTCGCCTGACGCCGCGTGAGGGTCAAGCCGTGCACGTCTTTCACCGTATGCCGCCGGGCCGGGCCGGGTGCCCGCCCGCGGTTCCGCGTCGGCGGGATCGTCGACGCTCTCACCAGGGGTCCGGGCCCCAGCAGCGCCTAGGCTCGGCCCGTGCACCGTCGCCTCGCGCTCGTCCGCCGTCCCTCGCCCCGGCTCGCGCAGGGGATCGTCACGCACATCGAGCGGTCCGACAGCGTCGACGCCGGCCTCGCGCTGCGCCAGTGGGAGGAGTATGTCGCGGCACTGCGCCGACGAGGGTGGGACGTGGTCGAGGCGCCTCCGGTCGACGACTGCCCGGACGGCGTCTTCATCGAGGACCAGGTCGTGGTCCACGGCGACGTCGCCGTGCTCTGTCGCTCCGGCGCCCCCGAGCGACGAGCCGAGCGTGTCGGCCTCCGCGAGGTGCTCGAGCCCCTCGGCTACCGAACCGTCGAGATCGAGGCCCCCGGGACGCTCGACGGCGGCGACGTCCTCAAGCACGGGCCCCATGTCTGGGTCGGCCTCGGTGGCCGGACGAACGCCGAGGGCATCGCACAGCTCGAGCGGGCCCTCGAGGGGCACCGGGTCACGGTCGTGCCGGTCGCGGTGAGCAGGGTGCTC
Source organism: Intrasporangium oryzae NRRL B-24470 (assembly GCF_000576595.1). Lineage (GTDB taxonomy): Bacteria > Actinomycetota > Actinomycetes > Actinomycetales > Dermatophilaceae > Intrasporangium_C > Intrasporangium_C oryzae. The sequence continues at coordinate 112,801 of NZ_AWSA01000001.1, forward strand.
CATCTCAAGTCCGCGGTCACGGCCCTTCCCGACGGCAGCGTCATCGGGTACCCGCCGCTCGTCGACGACCCGGAGGTGTGGGAACGCTTCGTCGGCGTTCCGGAGGAGGCGGGCGCGCACGTCGTGCTCCTCGGGGGCAGGTCGGTCCTGATGTCGGCAGCCGCACCCCGCACCGCGCAGCTGCTGCGGGCCAAGGGCCACGACGTCACCGTCGTCGACATCTCCGAGTTCGAGAAGCTCGAGGGGTGCGTGAGTGGCCTGCCCGTCCGGCTGCGCGGCTGACGACGCAGAGGTCCCATCGCGCACCCTCCCGTGCGGGACGTCTCGTTCCCGAGACCCGCGCGCGACGGCGCGATCGCTGTTAGGGTCGCTAACGAGGTTAGGGATCCACCGAGTCACGGTGCGATGAGCTCCGTGGGCAAGGAGCAGGACATGGCACGGCTGACCCCGCCCGAGGAGACGACGCCAGCTGACACCCCCGTCGAGCCGGTTGACAGCACGGCCGGGCCGGATTCCGCGTCAGCGGGACGGAAGGCGCGCAAGAGGACCCCGCAGCGGGCCACCGAGAAGGCCGCGGCGAAGTCCCCCCGGCCATCGGGGACCACGGTCAGCGACTCGGCGCAGTCCGCAGGCGAGGCCGTATCCATGAGCGCCGCGGCGAAGCCCCCGTCGAGGGCCGCGTCGAAGGCCCCGACCAAGACCGCGTCGGAGGCCGCAGCGGGCCCTCCAGCGGGCGCTCCTTCGAAGGCGCCACAGAAAGCCGCTCCGGACCAAGCGCCGAAGGCCGCACCGGACCGAGCGCCGAAGGCCGCAGCGAACCGGGCCCCGAAGGCCGGGACCGGCACGACTGGTGCGACCGCCACAGCGAGCGCGGGGCACGCGGGCGACAACACGGCGAACCCCTCCACCGGTGCCCCGCGGTCAGCAGCCCAGCATGGGGCGACCGGGACGCCCGTCGAGAAGACCCAGCCTGCAGACGTCTCCGCGGATGCACCCGAGCCCGCGGCCGCAGCCGCCGATGGCGAGAGCGTCGTCGCGACCCCCGACCCCCTTGTCGCCCAGAGCCGGCCGACCAACGAAACGACCAGCCACACGACCAGCGAGATTGCCGAGGGCGGCGCAGACGGCGCGGCCGAGGACGGTGCTGCCGGGGACCGTGCCGTCGCGAGGGACACGCTGACGGGCGGCGACCAGGCCCGCCGGACAGCGGTCGTCGCGGCCGAGGTCTTCTGTGTCGTCGGCACCCTCGTCGGGGTCGGCGTCCTCGGGACCCGGGTCGAGGAGTCGTCCGGCGGCGCGCTCGCCGCCGACGCGACTCTCATCGCCCCCGCGGGACCGGCCTTCTCGATCTGGACCCCGATCTACCTCGGCCTGCTCGGCTACACGATCTGGCAGGCCCTCCCGTCCAACGCGACCCGCGAGCGGACTCGGGCGACGGGCTGGCTCGCGGCCGCCTCGATGGTCCTCAACGCCGTCTGGCTCCTCGTGACCCAACAGGGCTGGATCTGGCTCAGCGTCGTCGTCATCGCCCTGCTCGCAGCGGTCCTCGGCACTCTCGTCTCGCGTCTCACGCGCGAGCGGGCCTCGGGCGCGTGGGAGCGCGTTCTCGTGGACGTCACCTTCGGCACCTACCTCGGCTGGGTCAGCGTCGCGACGGCTGCCAACGTCACCGCGGCTCTCGTCCAGTCGGGCGTCGACCTCGGCTCGGTCCTCAACCAGGTGGCCGCGGTCCTCGTCGTCGCGGTCGCCGCCCTCATCGGGGTCTTCCTCGCCAGCGGGCTCGGTGGGCGCTGGTCCGTCGCCGGGGCGATGGCGTGGGGACTGGGCTGGATCGCGGTGGGCCGGTTCACGGACGAGCCTCGATCGGTCGTGACCGGTATCGCGGCGGCAGCGGCCGCCGTGGCGGTGCTGGCCGCCGCCGCCCGCTTCCGCAGCAGGGGCGTCGTCTACCACGGTCGCCACTCCTGACACCGAGGCCGCAGGCTCGACGCTGCAGGGGCCCGGATCGCGAGGTCGGGCGGACGCCCGTGTCGACGACGGAGGAGGCAGCGGCCACCCCATCGAGACGTGGCGCGAGGAGCTCACCGAGCTGAGCGGCATACAGCCGAGCCCGGCGACGAGCCCCCTCCTCCTCGGGTGAGCGCAGCGTTCGGTTCCGAACCCAGCGTTCTGACAGCGCGTTCGCGCACGAACGCCGCGTTCGGTCCGGTGTGCCCGGGGGGCGGCGGGGTGGCACGTCGACGCGCGGGAACGGCATCTGCAAAAATTATTCAAGAAAATTGTTCAAGAGTGCATCCCGGGCACCGACTTCGGCGGAAGTAGGGGCAAGGACGGCCTCACGGGACCGTCCAGCACGGCACCAGGCACGACCCCACTCCGTCCCGAAAGGACACTCACATGAAGATTCTCCGCACTTCTGCCGTTCTCGCCCTGGCGCTCGCCCCGGCCGCCTTCGCCCTCCCCGCCCACGCGGCGGGCGAGGCCACGGTCTCCATCCTCCACGGGGTGCCCGGCGCCACGGTCGACGTCTACGCCAACGGCAAGGCGCTGCTCACCAACTTCAAGCCCGGCACCCTGACCGACCCGGTCATGCTCCCCGCCGGCACGTACGACCTCAAGGTCACGGCCGCCGGCGCCGGCGCCGGTGGCGCCGCCGTCATCGAGGCCAAGGGCGTCAAGGTCCCGGCCGATGCCAACATCACCGTGGTCGCCCACCTCGACGCGAACGGCAAGCCCATCCTCACGCCGTACGTCAACGACACCTCCAAGGTCCCGGCCGGCCAGGCACGGGTCACGGTCCGGCACGACGCCGCAGCCCCGGCCGTCGACGTCCGCGCCAACGGCACCCCCGTCTTCAAGAACCTCACCAACCCCAACGAGGCCAAGGGCGTCGTGAAGGCCGGCACGATCAAGGCCGACGTCGTCCTCGCCGGCACCGACACCGTGGCGATCGGCCCGGCCGACCTCACCCTCAAGGAGGGCACCAACACGATCGTCTACGCGTGGGGCAGTGCGGCGGACAAGAACCTCAAGCTCGCCGTCCAGACGATCTCGGGCATGCACTCGGCGCCCGGTGGTGTCCCCGCCGGCGAGGGCACCGGGTCGAACGACGCGGCCCGCTACGTCCTCGTCGCGGGCTCGGCGGCCGTCGCAGGCGGTCTCGTCCTCACCTCGCGTCGCCGGGCGACCGAGCGCGCCTGACATGAGCCCGCACCGCTCTCGAGCGAGGGTGGCGGCCGCGCTGGTCGCCGCCCTCCTCGTGGGCGCGTTCACGGCGTGGGTCACGCGAGCAGAGCCCCCGGCACCAGCCTCCGACACGGTGCCGGCCGGGGCCGTGACCGTACCCATGCCCTCCCCCGACGGCCCGGTTCGGCCATCCCCTTCGTCCGGGCCGTCGGGGGAACCCTCCGGGGTGACGAGCGCCCACGACGCCACGCTCGGGTCCGGCACGGGCCCAGCTGGCGGGGTCGCGAACGCGCCGAGTCGGTTCGAGATCCGTCGGCTGGGGATCGCGATGAGGGTCCTACCGGTCGGGGTCGCCAAGGACGGGCAGATGGCCCTGCCGAGGACGCCCGCCGAGATGGGCTGGTACGAGTACGGGCCGCGTCCGGGCGACAGCAGCGGGGCGACCGTCATGGCGGGCCACCTCGACATGCCCGGCTACGGCACCGGCCCCCTCGGGCGGCTCGACGAGCTGCGCAAGGGCGACGTCATCACGGTCCGCTCGGGCACGACGGTGAGCCGCTACCGGGTCGACGAGGTGCTCGCCCTGAAGAAGGCGACCCTCGACCTCGCGTCCCTCTTCTCGAGGGACGGCCCCGCCCGCCTCCACGTCGTGACGTGCGGTGGCCGCTTCGACCCCGTGGCGCGCAAGTACGACGAGAACATCGTCGTCGTCGCCACTCCGGTCGCTTGAGCACCCATGGATATGGTGTCCTCGTGCACGTGCACGAGGACCCTGACGTGGAGGCGAACGAGCTGGCCGCAGCGCTCGCCGGCGGGTCCGAGGACGCCCTCGCCGAGATCTACCGTCGCTGGTCGGGGCTCGTTCACACGATCGCGCTGCGCTCGCTCGGCGACGCATCCGACGCCGAGGACGTCACGCAGCAGGTCTTCGTCTCGGCCTGGCAGGCCCGTCACACGCTCCGCCCCGACCTCGGGTCGATCCCGGCGTGGCTCGTGGGCATCACCAAGCACCGGGTCGCCGACGTACGGACCCAGCGCTACCGCAACCAGCGCAACCTGCGCGCGGTGGCCCTCGAGACGGCCGCGGCCCCGACGTCGTCCGGCGACGGCGACTGGGCCGAGCGGCTCCTCGTCGTCCACGAGCTCGAACGGATGGGCGACCCGCGCGCCGCCGTGCTCCGGATGGCCTTCATCGAGGACCGGCCGCAGGAGGAGATCGCGGCCGCGCTCGACCTGCCGCTCGGAACGGTCAAGAGCCATGTTCGTCGTGGCCTCATCGAGCTGCGACAGAGACTGAAGGAGGTGGAACGTGTCTCACCCTGACGACGAGGTCCTCGTCGACCTGGCTCTCGGCTCCGACGAGCCGGAGGCGGGGGCGCGTGAGCACCTCGACCACTGCGACGAGTGCCTGCGCGCCGTCGCCGAGCTGCGTCGCGCAGCCTCCCTTGTGGCCACGAGCGACACCGCCCTCGGGCCGTATGCCGGGTGGTCGGCTCCCCCGGCCAACGTCTGGTCCCGCGTCGCGGCCACGGTCTCGGCCGGAGGCGGTGGCGACCCACGGCCGGCGGCGCCTCGGCCCGTCATGGCTGGATCTGGGGCGGCTGAGGCCGGCGGGGCGCATCCCGGGACCGCGCCACAGGTGGTCCGGCTCGAGGACCGCCGCTCTCGCCGACGGGTGTGGCCCTGGGCGGCCGGCATGGCCGCCGCGGGTCTGGTCGTCGGCGTCCTCGCGGGTCGGACGTTCTGGGCATCGCCCGCTTCCACCGATTCATCCACCGGGTCGACCGTCGCCCAGGCCGAGCTCGACACTCTCGACACCAAGCAGCGACTCGGCGAGGCGACTCTCCTGCGCACGGCGGGAGGGGTGGACCTTCGGATCGCGACGTCCAGGCCGCTCGACGCCGGGGACGGCTACCTCGAGGTCTGGCTCATCAACAGCGACGGCAAGCGAATGGTGTCGATCGGCGTGATGGGCGGCGGCGAGATGGGGAGCTTCCCCGTCAGCCAGGCCATGCTCGACCAGGGCTACGTCATCGTCGACATCTCCAAGGAGCACTTCGACAACCGGCCCGAGCACTCCGGTGACAGCCTGGCCCGCGGCAGACTCCCGGCCTGACCTCCGGTGTCGCGAGGCCATGCCGGCGGCTGGACCGCAGCCCGTCCGTGGTTCGTCGCTGGATCGGTCCGTCGGTCCGTCACCGTCGTGGTCAGTCGAGGAGACGCTGCATCGCCTCGATGGCGCCGCGGAGGTAGCGCTCGACGACCTCGCGCTCCTCGTCCGTGAGGGCGAGGTCGATCTCCGCGAGCCCGCGGAACATCGGCATCATGCGGGCGAGGACCTCGGCGCGGCCGGAGTCGGTGATGACGACCTGGGTCCGGCGGCCGTCCCCGGGGTGAGGGCGGCGCTCGGCGTGACCGCGGCTGCAGAGTCGGTCGACGACGCCCGAGGAGGCGGCCGAGGTGACGCCGAGCAGCTTGGCGAGCTCGACCGGACCCATCGGCCCGCGCATGAGGTGTCGGAGCGAGTGCAGCTCGGAGGTGCTGAGGCCGGCCTCGCGCGCGACCGCCGCGGGCACCGACTCGGAGATCTCGACGAGCTCCTGGAGGGCGGCGAGCGACCCGGTCATGCGCCATTCCGGCACGACGGAACGCACCGCGGAGCCAGGGTCCGGCTCGCCGTCGTGAGGGGAGGCCGCGGCCACCCCGTCAGCGCTTCCCACCGAAGCTCGCCGGCGCCGAGCCGAGGCGTTCGTGGGCGGCCGGATCGGTGGGGCGTCCGTCGGTTCTGACGCGGAGCCCTTTGATGCCGTGTGAGAGGTGCTGCTAATGTCACTCACCAACTTAGTAATCCATTGAGTAACTCACTTACCCATCCTATCGGAGGCACGCGTGCGCGCAGTGGCACAGACCATCACCCGGAAATGGATAGCGATCGCGATCGCCCTGTTCGCCGTCTTCGGCGGCATGGGCCTCGCGAGCGCCGTCGGTGAGGCGACCCGGACCCCGGCCGTCACGGACTCCCGCCCGGTGGGGTCCGACAGCGCGGCGGCGCTCGAGCTGCGGGAGAAGCTCCCGCAGGCCGAGGGCTCGACGGCCGTCGTTCTCTTCACGAAGGACGGCGGCCGGCTGTCGGAGGCCGATCTCGGCGCCCTGCAGCAACGTGCAGCGAGCCTCCCGGGCGCGACGCCGATGCCGATCCAGACGTCTCAGGACGGCACGGCCGCCATCGCCGTCGTCCCCGTCAAGGCGAACGACGCGACGACCACGGCACAGCGCGTCGGCGAGATCCGCACCGCCGCCAAGTCGGATCTGCCGGCAGGGGTGACCGCGCAGGTGACCGGCCCGGCCGCCGTCCAGGCCGACCTCGCCGCGGTCTTCCAGGGCGCCAACACCCGCCTGCTCATCGCCACGGCCTCCGTCGTCGCGATCCTGCTCATCCTGACCTACCGCAGCCCGATCCTCTGGGTCATCCCGCTCCTCGTCGTCGGCGCGGCCGACCGCGTCGCCGCCGTCGCGGCCACGCACACGCTCGGGGCCCTCGGAGTCGTCTGGGACGAGTCGACGATCGGCATCCTCTCGGTCCTCGTGTTCGGCGCGGGCACCGACTACGCACTGCTGCTCATCTCGCGCTACCGCGACGAGCTGCGTCGCCACGCGGACCGCCGCGAGGCGATGGTCCTGGCCCTGACCCGGACGGCCGAGGCGGTCCTCTCGAGCGCGGTCACGGTGGTCCTCGGCCTCCTGACGCTCCTGCTCTCCGCCTTCCCCGCGACCCGTGGCCTCGGCCTCGCCTGCGCGGTCGGTGTCGTCGTGGCAGCCTTCTTCGCGCTCATCGTCCTGCCCGCCGCGCTCGTCACCTTCGGACGCTGGGTCTTCTGGCCGCGCATCCCGCGCGAGGGTCAGGCCGCACTCGCCGACAGCCAGTCGCTCTGGCGCAAGGTCGGCGACCGGGTCGCCGCCCACCCGCGCCGCTTCGTCGCCGGGACCCTGGCGATCCTCGCCGTCATGGCGGCCGGCATCCTCGCCATCGACACCGGCCTCTCGCCGTCCGACCAGTTCCTCAAGAAGCCCGAGGCCATCGCCGCGAGCGAGCGCCTCGCCCAGTCCTTCCCGGCAGGCACGGCCGACCCCGCCATCGTGGTGACGACCGCGGACGCCCAGACGGTCCTCGCGAAGGTGCAGGGCGTCGACGGGGTGGCCAGCGCCCGGGTCGCCAACGAGGGCAACGGCGTCGCCGAGGTCAGCGCCGTCCTCAGCGCGTCCCCGGGAAGCTCGGACGCGACCGAGACCGTCAGGGGGATCCGGGAGGCCGTCAGCGCGGTCGGTGGGACCCACGTAGCCGGCACCGAGGCGGAGGCGCTCGACGAGTCCGACGCCTCACGCCGGGACCTGCTCGTCATCGTGCCGCTCGTGCTCGTCCTCGTGCTCCTCTCCCTCATGGTCCTGCTGCGCTCCGTCGTGGCGCCGATCGTCCTTGTGGCAACGGTCCTCGCGACCTACCTCGCCAGCCTCGGCGCCTCGTGGTGGATCTTCTCGAAGGTCTTCGGATTCGAGGCGCTGGCGAGCAACGCGCCGCTCTTCGCCTTCGTCTTCCTCGTCGCCCTGGGCGTCGACTACAACATCTTCCTCGTCAGTCGAGCCGCGGAGGAGTCGCGCACACACGGCACCCACGAGGGAATGCTCCGGGGTCTCGCGGCAACGGGTGGCGTCATCACCAGCGCGGGCATCCTGCTCGCCGCAGTCTTCGCGGTCCTCGGGGTGCTGCCTCTCGTCGTGCTCGCGCAGATCGGCGTCATCATCTGCGTCGGCGTCCTGCTCGACACCCTCGTCGTGCGGACCGTCCTCGTCCCGGCCATCGCGCTCGTGCTGGGCGACCGCTTCTGGTGGCCCCGGACGGTCACCGAGCCGGCTCAGGCCCCGAGGCTTGTCAAAGCCTCGACAAACAGTTGACAAACCGCTCAGTCCGGGGTGCAATTGCTGTGTCGAGATTCGACAAACCCTGGACGCTTGGGAACCTAATGAAGGAGTATCGATGAGGATCTTCCCGATGGTGGCCGCGGCCGCCCTCGCCACCTCCGCAGTTCTGGCCACGGCGGGCTCCGCCTCGGCAGCGCAGGACACGTCCTGCCAGCACGCCGGCATCAAGACGCTCCAGTCCGTCAAGGTCGACAAGGGAGGAAACCTCCTCGCCGCCGTCGCTCGAGACGGTCTCCCGATCTCGACCGCGGTCAGCCTCGGCGTCACGGTGCGCCCCGGCGCCAGCCTGGCCGGCGTCCCGGACCCGCTGCCCCTGTCGCTCATCCTTGCCGACCACCGGGCCGGAGACTCCAGCATCTTCATCTACCCCTGGTGCTGACCGACCCACCGAGAACCCCTGAGGTCAGGACCGGCCTCCCTCTCCTCCCTTGGTCCTGACCGTGCTCGAGCCCCGTGCCGGACCCCCTCCCGGCACGGGGCTCTCGTTGTCGCCCGCGCGGCGGTGTCTCGTCAGACGGCTGCCGCGTCGCGCACCACCTCGTCGGCCGGCGCCGGCGTCCGCGGCAGGAGGATGGCTGCGACGAGGGCGCCGACGACGAGGACCCCCGCGGCGACGAGGTCCGTCACGTGCATGCCCGAGACGTATGCCGCTCGGGCCCCTTCCAGCACCGCCTGCCCGCTTGCGCCACCGAGGTGCTCGGCGACGACCGTGGCCTCTCCGAGCGTCTGGCCGGCGGCCTCCGCCGTGACGGGCGGCAGGCCGACAGGCAGGCGGTCGGCCACGTGAGCGGCATACACCGCGGCGAGGACGCTGCCGAGCACGGCCATGCCGAGGGCACCACCGAGCTCGCTCGCCGTCTCGACGAGGGCCGACACCGAGCCGGCACGTTGTGGCGGCGCCACGCCGAGGGCGTACTCCGTGACGAGCGTCGCCACGGAAACGAGGCCTGCGGCGATCAGGGCCGAGGCGACGAGCGCCGGCAGGATCCCCGAGTCGACGCTCGCCCAACGCATCCCGATGAAGCCCACCGCCGCGACGACGAAGCCCGCCGCCATGACGACCGGCCGCCCGACCCGCTGGGCCGCGACCGCCGACATCGGCGCCGCGGCACCGACGACGACCGAGGGCGCGAGGCTCCACAGGGCTGCGGCGAGTGCGCTGTAGCCGAGGACCGACTGGAGGTACTGGGTCATGAGGATCGCATTGCCCATGACGCCGAACATCGCGATGACCTGGACCGCGACGGAGCCGCCGAAGCCCCGGCGACGAAAGAGCGACAGGTCGACCATCGGTGAGCGCACCCGACCCTGGCGGCGGACGAAGGCCACCCCCGCGCACACCCCGACAGCGGAATACACCGTGACCGAGGTCGACCAGCCGTGCGTCGCGACCTGCTTGAGCGCGTGGACGACCGGCAGGATCGCGAGGAGCGACAGGGCCGAGCTGAGCAGGTCGACCCGCGCCTGCGGTGACCTCGACTCCGGCAGGAGCAGCGGGCCCACGACGAGGAGGGCCACCATGACCGGCACGTTGACGAGGAACACCGATCCCCACCAGAAGTGCTCGAGCAGGATGCCGGAGATGACGGGGCCGATCCCGACGCCGGCGGCGAGCACCGCGGACCAGATTCCGATCGCGCGGGCCCGCTCCTCGGGGTCGGCGAAGAGCTCGCGGATCGTCGCCAGCGTGCTCGGCATGATCGTCGCGCCGCCGACACCGAGCAGCGCCCGGGCGGCGATGAGCGCCTCCGCGCTCGGGGCGTAGGCGGCGAGCACGGACGCTGCGCCGAAGGCCAGGGCGCCGAGCAGGAGCAGCCGCCGGCGGCCGACACGGTCGGCGAGGTTGCCCATCGTGAGGAGCAGGCCGGCCAGGACGAACCCGTAGATGTCGAAGATCCAGAGCAGCTGGGCCGCCGTCGGCTCGAGTGCCTGGGCGATGTGGGGCACGGCGAAGAAGAGCACGGAGACGTCCATGGAGACGATGAGGAGCGGCAGGCAGAGCACGGCGAGCGCCGTCCACTCGCGCCGTCCGGCGGGTGAGGTGGTCATCGAAGGTCCTTCCTGTAACTGCGTATGTCGCATAGTGTGTATGTCGCACACCGAAGGTACGCCGTTACTGCGTAGAGGACAAGCAGTTGAGTAGGCTGAATCCGTGACGGACCTGCCGCGATACCTCCAGCTGCTCTGGGGCCGTGAGCCGGCGGGCCGCCGCGGGCCGCGCCCCGGACGCACGATCCACGAGATCGGCGCCGCAGCCGTCGCCATCGCCGACGAGAACGGGCTCGAGGCCGTGTCGATGAAGAGCGTGGCCACCGCCGTCGGGTTCACGACGATGTCGCTCTACCGCTACGTCGACAGCAAGGACGAGCTGTATGCCGTCATGCTCGACGTCGCCTACGGCCCGCCTGACCTGCGGTTCCGCCCCGAGTCGGCCTGGCGCGAGCGGCTGACCGCGTGGGCACGGCGGATCACCGAGCGGCGACTGGCCCACCCGTGGATCGTCGAGGTTCCCCTGGCGGCCCCGCCGCTCAGCCCGAGCATGATCGCGTGGATGGAGTGCGGCCTCGCCGCCCTCGATGACACCCCTTTGACGAGCCAGCAGCGACTCTCGGCCATGCTGGCCATCGACGGCTGGGGCCAGAACCACGTCCGTCAGACGATCCAGATGGGCCTGTCAGGGGAGATCGACCCCGACAGCCCCCAGGGCGCCTACCTGCAGCTCATCGGCCAGCTCGTCGAGGCGGACCGGTTCCCGCACCTGGCGAGCGCCGGGCCGGAGGCACTCGACGGCGACGAGGCGGCGTTCTTCGAGGAGGAGTTCGCCTACGGCCTGGGGCTGCTCCTCGACGGAATCGCCGCCCTCATCGCCCGCCAGTCCTGACCGGACACCCAGCGCACCCCACCCGTCCTCTCCCCGCTCCCCGCCACGTGAACGCAGCGTTCGTTCACGAACACCGTGTTGCAGCACGGCGTTCGTGAACGAACGCTGCGTTCACGTGGCGGGGGGGAAGCGCTGGGGGGGTGGGCGGGGCGCTCAGGTCTGCAGGGTCCACTCGTCGCGCAGGATCGACCAGTCGTTGAGGTCGAGCCACACGCCGCCCTCCCCGAGGAAGGCCTGCCGTTTCGTCCCCTCAAGGCGCATGCCGATCTTGGCGAGGACCCGGTTGGACGCGACGTTGTCGGCGAACGCGTCCGCCCGGACACGCCGCAGGCCGAGCTCCCGGAACGCCAGCGCGAGCAGCTCGCTCGCGGCCTCGGACGCGAAGCCTCTGCCGTGCACGTCGGGGTGGAAGGCATAACCGATGACGCCCTCCCACTCGTCGGTGGGCAGGCTCGTGATGCTCTGCGACCGCTCCAGGGCCAGCATCACGTCGCCGACGAGCCGGCCGGTGGCGCCGTCCTCGACAGCGATCCCGAGGACCGGCCGGTCCGCCTCGAGCGTGGCCCGGGCGATGCGGTCCCCCACCCTGGCGACGACCTCGTCCCGCGAGAGCGCGTCGCGGCTGAGGAACGTGGACACGTCGGGCCGGCCCCGGTAGGCATGGATCGCGTCGACGTCGTCGAGCGTCGCCGGGCGCAACCGGAGGCGTTCGGTGCGGCGGGGCCACCGCAGGGCGGCCAACACCGGCTCGGGCATCAGCGCCAGCCCGCCTCGTCCACGCCGCCCGGGATGTCCGCCGACGGGTCGTAGGGCGTGCGCGTGAACCGGAACGAGGCGAGGTCGAGGTGCGAGACGGTCCCGTCGGGCCGACGCACGAGACGCAGCGGCTCCCCCGTGTAGTAGCCGTCGAGACCGACCCACTCGTCGCGCCCAGCGACCGCGAACCTCGAGCCACGCCCCTGCCCCGGCTCACCGAGGACGAGGTGCTCGCCGACGACCTTGGCGACGGTGACCGACGGACCCCAGTGCCACATGCCCACGACGTCGAGGACGTCGGCATCGCCCTGGGCGTGCCACGGCTCGACCGGCCGGGGCTCGCGCTCGACGAAGGCCTTGAGCAGCTCGGGCGCGACCAGGCCCATGCCGCTCGTCGCGTTCGCCATGACGACCACCCCGTCGCCGGTGCTCGTGTCGACCCGCAGCCCCGCGAGGAAGCCGGGCATCGAACCGCCGTGACCGGCATACCGCGTGCCGTCGATGTTCCAGACCTGCCAACCGAGCCCGTGCGCAACCGTCCACGGCAGTCCCGGATTGTCGTTGACGACGTGCGGCTCGTACATCTCGGCGAGGGTGTCCTTCGCGAGCACGTCGCCCGTGTCGCCGCCCGCGAACACGGCCCAGCGGGCCAGGTCCTCGATCGTCGTCCAGAGCTGGCCGGCGGGCGCCATCGCGCCGGCGTCATGCTCCGGCTCGGGCAGCAGGACATCGGCGAAAGGGTGGACGGCGAGGCCCTGCCCGGCCTTCCCGGAGGGGCGCGTCGTCGTGCGGAGCATGCCGAGCGGCTCCAGCAGGTCGCGCCGGATCACGTCGAACCAGTCCGCGCCGTGCGCCCGAGCCACGAGCTCGCCGAGCGCGCCGAACCCGACGTTGGAGTAGTGGAACCGGCGCCCGGCCCGGAACCGCTGGACCACCTGCGATGCCGCGAGGGACTCCCAGTCGCCTCCGGGCGTCCGCTCCCACCACGGGCCGTTCGTCTCGGCCTGCACGCCGGCGTCGTGAGAGAGCAGCTGCGCGATCGTCGCGCCGCCGAGCCGTGATCCCGGCACGTGCGCCTCGAAGCGGTCGTTCAGGTCGAGGCGCCCCGCATCGCGCAGCCGCAGGACCGCGACGGCGACGAAGGTCTTGGTGATCGAGCCCATCCGGTACTGCGTGTCCGTGTCGGAGCGGCCCCCGTCCGCGCGCCCGTCGACCGTCCCGATGGCGTCGCTCCAGGCCAGGGCGCCGTCGCGCACGATGCCGGCCGCGACGGACGGCAGGCGCCCACGGCGCTGCTCCGCCGCGAGGAAGTGGGACAGGTGGCGCGCGGTCAGCGGGTCGATGTTCACGCCGGACACCCTAGGACCCGTCCCGTATGCCGCTCTCCGCCCACCCAGCCCTCTCCCCCTGCCTACCGAACACCGCGTTCGGTGCCGAAAGCAGTGGTATACCGGCGCGTTCGAGACCGAACACCGCGTTCGGTGCTGCGGGGTGGGGGTGGGTCCGAGGCCCGGCGTGGGTGGAGGATGGACGACGGGCCCCGCGCCCTCGCCGCATCCGATATCTTGATGTCAAGATTTATCGCTGGGGTCCTCGCACGGAGGACCGGACGACCCGAACGGAGCACACGTGGACTCGACCATCATCTACACCCACACGGACGAGGCACCGGCGCTCGCCACCGCCTCGCTGCTGCCGATCGTGTCGGCCTTCGCGAAGCAGGGCGGCGTCGAGGTGGAGACCCGCGACATCTCCCTCGCGGGCCGCATCCTCGCGAGCTTCCCGGACTCCCTCCGGCCCGAGCAGCGCGTCGACGACGCCCTCGCCGAGCTGGGCCAGCTGGCCAAGACGCCCGAGGCCAACATCATCAAGCTGCCGAACATCTCCGCCTCGATCCCGCAGCTCAAGGCGGCGATCGCCGAGCTCCAGGCCGCCGGCTACGCGCTGCCCGACTACCCCGACAACCCGAGCACCGACGAGGAGAAGGCCGCCCGCGCCGCCTACGACAAGGTCAAGGGCTCGGCCGTCAACCCCGTCCTGCGCGAGGGCAACTCCGACCGCCGCGCCCCGGCCTCGGTCAAGAGCTACGCGCGCAAGCACCCCCACTCGATGGGCGCGTGGAGCCCGGACTGCAAGACGAACGTCGCGACGATGGACGCCGACGACTTCCGCCACAACGAGAAGTCGACCGTCATCGCCTCCGACACGACGCTTCGGGTCGAGCACATCGCACCTGACGGCACGACGACCGTCCTCAAGGAGTCGATCCCCGTCCTCGCCGGCGAGATCGTCGACGCGACGGTCATGCGGGTCGCCGCCCTCCGCGAGTTCCTCGCCACGCAGGTCGCGCGCGCCAAGGACGAGGGCGTCCTGCTCTCCGTCCACCTCAAGGCGACGATGATGAAGGTCTCCGACCCGATCATCTTCGGCCACGCCGTCCGCGCCTTCTTCCCCGACGTCTTCGAGACGTATGCCGCCGAGCTGGCTGCCGCGGGCGCGAGCCCCAACGACGGGCTGGGGGCCGTGCTCGGCGCGATCCAGTCGCTCCCGGCCGACCAGCGCGAGGCGATCGAGGCCGCGATCAGGAAGGGCTTCGAGGAGGGTCCGGCCATCGCCATGGTCGACTCCGCCAAGGGCATCACCAACCTCCACGTCCCGAGCGACGTCATCGTCGACGCGTCGATGCCCGCGATGATCCGCACGTCGGGCCACATGTGGAACGCCGAGGGAAACGAGCAGGACACGCTGGCCGTCCTTCCCGACAGCTCGTACGCCGGGATCTACCAGGTCGTCATCGACGACTGCCGCGCCCACGGCGCCTTCGACCCGGCGACGATGGGGTCGGTCCCCAACGTCGGCCTCATGGCCCAGGCCGCCGAGGAGTACGGCAGCCACGACAAGACCTTCGAGATCCCGGCCGACGGCATCGTGCGCGTCGCCGACGCCGCGGGCACCACGCTCCTCGAGCACGAGGTCGCGGCGGGCGACATCTGGCGCGCCTGCCAGACGAAGGACGTCCCGGTCCGCGACTGGGTCAAGCTGGCCGTCACGCGCGCGCGCGCGACCGGGGCCCCCGCGGTCTTCTGGCTCGACCAGGACCGCGCGCACGACGCCAACATCATCGCCAAGGTCCGCGAGTACCTCACGGAGCACGACACCGACGGCCTGACGATCGAGATCATGAAGCCGACCGACGCGATCGCCTACTCGCTCGGGCGCATCCGCACGGGCGAGGACACGATCTCGGTGACGGGCAACGTCCTGCGCGACTACCTCACCGACCTCTTCCCGATCCTCGAGCTCGGCACCTCGGCGAAGATGCTCTCCGTCGTCCCGCTCATCAACGGCGGTGGCCTCTTCGAGACCGGCGCGGGCGGTTCGGCCCCGAAGCACGTCCAGCAGCTCGTCCAGGAGAACTACCTCCGCTGGGACAGCCTCGGCGAGTTCCTCGCCCTGGCCGTCAGCTTCGAGCACCTCGCGGGGGTCACGGGCAACGCGCGCGCCAAGGTCCTCGGTGAGACTCTCGACCGCGCGACCGGCACGCTCCTCGAGCAGAACAAGGGCCCGGCCCGCAAGGTCGGCCAGATCGACAACCGCGGCAGCCACGTGTGGCTCGCCCTCTACTGGGCGCAGGAGCTCGCGAAGCAGGGCGACGACGCCGAACTCGCGGCGACGTTCGCGCCCGTCGCGAAGGTACTCGCGGACCGCATCGAGACGATCAGCCAGGAGCTGGTCGACGCCCAGGGGCACCCGGTCGACATCGGCGGCTACTACCGCCCCGACGCCGACAAGGTCGCCTCGGTGATGCGTCCGTCGGCGACGTTCAACGACATCATCGCGACGCTGGCCTGAGGGCCACCGCTCGGAAAGAGGGGCCCCGCCGCGCGGCGGGGCCCCTCTTCGCGTCCGCGGCGGCCTAGATCTCGGCGGGCTTGGCGACGGCGAGCCCGACGAGCAGTCCCAGCAGGGCGACCTCGGCCACCGTGATGGCGGCCGCCCACGTCCCCATCGAGAGATCACTCAGGGCCGCGTAGTCGAAGACGCCGGGCCCCAGCAGGCCCACGCCGAAGACGACGAACAGCGCCAGGACGACCACCTGGACGATCGCGCCGATGACCCACACCATGCGCCGACCGACGACGGCGAGCGCCCACGACCCGGCGAGGTAGGCGATGGCGAGGAAGAGGTACGCCCCGTACGTCGTCGTGTCGGTGGCACCCGGGGCCGACTCGGCACTGCGGACGAGGAAGAAGAGGATCCCGTAGAGGACGCCGATGATCCCGGCAAGAACGACCGCGGCGTAGCGCAGGGCCATGAGGTTCTCGGCGTGGTGGATGACGGAGGTCTCGTGGTCGGTCTGCTTCATGGCGCTCTCCCTGGGTCGTCGTCCGACCTCCATCGGAGCAGTACCCGGCGCAGCCGACCAGAGTCGTAGGTCCCGTGCCCCGGGCGAGAGGAGGGTATGCCGCTGGGCCGGCCCAGCGGCATACCGGCGGTCCGTCAGGCCTTGGCGACGTCGAAGAACGAGCCGACGTTGGCCGCGAGTCCGAGGTCGCCCTGGGCCTTGATCTTGCCCGTCAAGAACATCATGACCGGGTTGCCGGTCTTGGTGATCACCTTGGCGAAGTCGACCGGCCCCATGGTCAGGGTGAGCGTCGAGTCGCCGTCATGGCCCCGGTGGACCGTGCAGGCGCCGTCGGCGATCCGGACCGTCCACTGGTCGGAGCCGCCGTCGGGGCGTCCGGTGATGTCCCAGTGCGTCGTCGCGGTGGTCGAACCGGCGCGCTCGGGGCGGAAGAGCTCGGGCATCCGCGTGAAGATCGCGCTGACCACCGCCTCGCGAGCGCCGCTCGCCATGAGTGCCGTGATGTCCTTGTCGGACAGGGCCTTGAGCGCGGCGAGGAACTCCGCCGGCTCGGTCGCGGCGAGCGTCTCGGGGGTGGCGGACATGAGGTCGAGCTGGGTCATCGGACGGTCCTCCGCGTGGCTGGGTCGGGCAGGAAGAGGTTACCGTCAGTAACCTGACGGCTCCCAGACCATAGTGGACCTCACACGTCGAGGAACCAGGCTGTGACCATCCCCTCAGGCCGGCCCGGCTCGATGTAGAACTCCCAGCCGAACGACTCCCTGAACGCGTCCTCGGGGATGGCGAGCATCACGCCGACGTCGGACGTCTGGCTCGCGTGGGCCGAGAGGGCCGCCCGCTTGACGGCGATGTAGTCGCGCAGGTCGCAGGCCCAGTGCAGCTCGGCCTCGGGCGTGCCCATCGGGTTGCCGTCGTCCATCGGCGCGTCGGGGTCCCAGGCGTCCTCGGCCCCGGCAGCCCGGGCGCCCTCCCACATGCGGCGCATCGCGTCGCGGTTCATCGAGCCCTCGAGGTAGCGCGGCGTCCCGGCCAGCTCGGCCGCCCGCTTGGTCACCTCGTGCACCTTGACGTGGTCGGGGTGGCCGTAGCCGCCGTGCCAGTCGTAGCCGACCACGACGTCGGCCGCCTCTTCGCGCAGGATCGCGGCCAGGCGCCGGGCGGCCTCGTCGGCGTCGGCGCGGAAGAAGCTCTGCTCGTGGTCGTTCTGGGCCCAGCCGGTCATCCCGGAGTCGGCGTACCCGAGCCACTCGACCCGGTGAGTGCCGATCGCCGCGTTGGACGCCGCCGCCTCCTTGCGCCGCCGCTCGACGACCGTCTCGCCCTCGGCGAGGTCGGCCGCCGGCTCGCCGTGGTCGCCGTTGGTCGCGATGACGAGGACGACCCGATGTCCCTCACGGACCGCGCGTGCCATCGACCCGGCGGACTGCGAGGCCTCGTCGTCGGGGTGGGCATGGACGAAGACCACGGTTGCCATGGGGACACCCTCTCATCGCGAGCCGACACTCGACCGAGCCGGTCCCCGCGGACGCAGCCCGGCGGCATACCCCTGCAGGAGGCGTATGCCGTCGGGCCGCGCGGGAGCGGCCCGCTAGGCCTTCTTCGTGGCGCGCTTGGCGGTCGTCCGCTTCGCCGCCGTCTTGGCGGCGGTCTTGGTGGTCGCCTTCTTCGCGGTCTTCTTCACGGCGCGCTTGCGCGTCGTCGGGCCCTTGGCACGCTTCTCGGCGAGCAGCTCGAAGCCGCGCTCGGGCGTGATCGAGCCGGGGTCGTCGTCCTTGCGCAGGGTCGCGTTGGTCTCCCCGTCGGTGACGTACGGCCCGAACCGACCGTCCTTGACGACGACCGGCTTGCCGCTGACCGGGTCGGCGCCGAGCTCCTTGAGCGGCGGCGCGGCGGCGGCCCGTCCGCGCTGCTTCGGCTGCGCGTAGATCGCGAGCGCCTCGTCGAGCGTGATGTCGAAGAGCTGCTGCTCGGTCTGGAGGGAACGCGAGTCGGTCCCCTTCTTGAGGTAGGGGCCGTAGCGGCCGTTCTGGGCCGTGATCTCGATGCCCTCGCCGTCGACGCCGACGACGCGGGGCAGGCTGAGCAGCTTGAGGGCCGTCTCGAGGTCGAGGCTCGCGAGGTCCATGTCCTTGAAGAGCGACGCGGTCCGCGGCTTGGCCTTGGCGGCCTTCGCGGTCTTGCGCGCCCTGGGCTTGGCGTCGGTCTCGCTCGTCTCGCCAGCACCCTCGTCCTCGATGACCTCGGTGACGTAGGGGCCGTAGCGGCCGGCCCGCGCGACGATCTCGCGGCCCGTCTCGGGGTCGCGGCCGAGGACGCGGCCGTCGTCGGCGGCGACCTCGAGGAGCTCGCGCGCCTTGGCCGGGGTCATCTCGTCGGGGGCGACGTCGTCGGTGATCGTCGCCCGTCGGGGTGTGCCCGTGGCGCCCTCGGCGACCTCACCGGTCGCGAGGTCGACCCCGGCGGGCACGACCTCCTCGACGTAGGGGCCGTAGCGGCCGACGCGGACGACCATGCCTTCGCCGAGCGGGATCGTCGAGATCTCCTTGGCGTCGATCTCCCCGAGGTCGTCGACGAGGCCGCGCAGGCCCTCGCCCGTCGTCGCCTCGTCGCCGAAGTAGAAGCGCTTGAGCCACGCGACGCGACCTTCCTCGCCGCCGGCGATCCGGTCGAGGTCCTCCTCCATCGACGCGGTGAACTCGTAGTCGACGAGCTCCCCGAAGTGCTCCTCGAGCAGGCGCGTCACCGCGAAGGCGAGCCACGTCGGGACGAGCGCCTGACCCTTGGTGAAGACGTAGCCGCGGTCCTGGATCGTTCCGATCGTCGCGGCATACGTCGACGGACGCCCGATGCCGCGCTCCTCCATCGCCTTGACGAGCGTCGCCTCGGTGTAGCGCGCCGGCGGGGTCGTCTCGTGGCCCTCGGCCTCGGCGCGCGTCACCTCGAGCTCGACGCCCTGCGAGAGCTTGGGCAGGCGGCGCTCCTCCTCGGCCGCCTCGGCGCGCGCGACCGCCTCGTCGTCGCGGCCCTCCTCGTAGGCGGCGAGGAAGCCCTTGAAGGTGATGACGGTGCCGCTCGCGCTGAACTCGACGGACTGCGCGCCCTCGACCGCCGTGTCGACGGCGAGCCGGACCGTGGCCGTCGAGCCGCGGGCGTCAGCCATCTGCGACGCGACGGTCCGCTTCCAGATCAGCTCGTAGAGCGCGAACTCCTCGCCGCGCAGCTGACCCGCGACCTGCGCAGGGCTCCGGAAGCGGTCACCCGCGGGGCGGATCGCCTCGTGGGCCTCCTGGGCGTTCTTGACCTTCTTCTCGTAGCGGCGCGGGCTGTCCGGGACGTACTCGGCGCCGTACATGTCCCGGGCCTGGCTGCGCGCGGCGGTCAGCGCGGCGTCCGACAGCGTCGTGCTGTCGGTACGCATGTAGGTGATGTAGCCGTTCTCGTAGAGCCGCTGCGCCACCCGCATCGCGTTCTTGCTGCTGAGGCGCAGCTTGCGGGAGGCCTCCTGCTGGAGGGTCGAGGTCGTGAAGGGCGCCGACGGGCGACGCGTGTAGGGCTTCTCCTGGACGTCGGTGACGCGGGCGTTCGTCGCTGCCACGGCGTCGGCGATGCGGCGGGCCAGCGCCTCGTCGAGGTGGACGACGCCCTTGCCTGCCGACGTGACGAGGCGTCCGTCGTCGGCGAAGTCGCGGCCACTGGCGACGCGGGAGCCGTCGACGGAGCTGAGGCGGGCGGTGAACTGCTGGGCCGGGCCGCCGGGTGTGAAGTCGCCCTCGACGTCCCAGTAGGACGCCTTGACGAACGCCATCCGCTCGCGCTCCCGCTCGACGACCATGCGGGTCGCGACCGACTGGACGCGGCCGGCCGACAGGCCCTGGCGGACCTTGCGCCACAGGACCGGGCTCACCTCGTAGCCGTAGAGCCGGTCGAGGATGCGACGCGTCTCCTGGGCGTCGACGAGGCGGGTGTCGAGCTCGCGGGTGTCGTTGACGGCGCGCTGGATCGCCTCGCGGGTGATCTCGTGGAAGACCATCCGCTTGACGGGCACGCGCGGCTTGAGCGCCTCGAGGAGGTGCCAGGCGATGGCCTCGCCCTCGCGGTCCTCATCGGTGGCGAGGTAGAGCTCGCTGGCGTCCTTGAGGAGGCGCTTGAGCTCGGCGACCTTCTTCTTCTTGTCCGGGTCGACGACGTAGTAGGGCGCGAAGTCGTTGTCGACGTCGACGGCGAACTTGCCGTACGGGCCCTTCTTCATGTCGGCCGGCAGCTCGGACGGGTTGGGCAGGTCGCGGATGTGTCCGACCGATGCCTCGACCTCGAAGTCACCGCCGAGGTAACCGGCGATCGTCTTCGCCTTGGCGGGCGACTCGACGATGACGAGCTTGCGGCCCTTGCCTGCAGCCATGGAGCACCTTCAACTTCCCGGTCTCACGTGCAGCGGATTCGTCGCTGCCTCGACGTGGACGCGGACCGACCGTAACAGGTGGGTCACGTTCCGTCGCCTTCCGTCCCGGATGCCGCCCTCCCCGCTGCGGGCCCACAGGACCTCCGCCCCGGCGGACTTTGTTGTGGCTCTCGGGCCGGATTTGCCGCAGGACCTTCGCCCCGGCGGACTTTGTTGTGGCTCTCGGGCCGGATTTGCCGCAGGACCTCCGCCCCGGCGGACTTGTTGTGGTTCCCGGGCCGGATTGGCCACAGGACCTTCGCCCCGGCGGACTTGTTGTGGTTCGTGGCCCGTCGAGGTGTGGGTGGTGTCGCGCGGGGTCAGGCGGTCGGGACCATGACCAGGGTGCGCCACGTCGCCGGGTCGGGCTCGCGCTGCGGGTCGCTGAGGTAGCACTCCCACATCTCGTCACCCGGGGTCAGCTCGTGCTCGACCATCCACTGCTCGACCTCGGCATAGGTGTCGGCCAGCTTCTCGTACGGCCCGATATGGACGGCCTCGACCACCGTGCCTCCGGGCAGTGTGCCGGCGGTGACACCCTCAGCGTCGGTGATCGGGGACGAGACCGGGAAGCCGGCCTCGACGTCGACGGTCTCGCCGGGCATGCCGTGGTACAGGCCGAAGGGCGGCCCGACCGGGGCCACCCGCTGGGCGCGCATCACGCCCATCGTCATGCCGTAGGCGCGCGCGAAGAAGTCCTTGAGCTCGTCCATGGGCACCCGCTCGCGCACGACGGCGGTGTGCTGGAGCTTCGCATCGATGATCTGGATGTCGGTCATGCCGTCACGCTCACACGCAGCAGTCACATCGGGGCAGGGCCGAAGGACCCGGAAGCCGCGCGGAGCGGGAGGGCGCGCGGCCAGCAGCCGCGGGCGGGGGACGGCGGGAGCGGCATCGGCGGCGGCACCGTTCCCGCGGACCGCGCGGGCACGGCATACGGCCGCCGACGCTCTCGCCGCGAGCGTTGATCCGCGTTCGCGGCCCGGCATACGGGCTCGAATGCGGCTCGGCGCCGGGACACGGGCGGGGAGTGCGGGAATGGGGCTGGTGAACGCGACGTTGGACCTGATAGTTTAGAGTTCAACAAATTGGAGGATCCTGCCGATGTCGACGCCCGTGATCTACCTCAGCCACGGCGCACCGCCGCTCGCCGACGACGAGCGCTGGACCGCCGAGCTCGCCGACTGGTCGGCCGGCATCGCCAAGCCCAAGGACGTCCTCATCGTCTCGGCGCACTGGGAGGACGCGCCGACGACGCTCGGCACGACGACCGGGGCCCCCCTCGTCTACGACTTCTGGGGGTTCCCCCAGCGGTACTACGAGGTGACCTACGACGCCCCCAACGCGCCCACCCTGGCCGACGACGTGACCAAGCTGCTCACGGCAGCCGGCCAGACCTCGTCGACCCCAGTCCACCGCGACGAGTCGCGCGGGCTCGACCACGGTGCCTACGTCCCGCTCAAGGAGATGTTCCCTGACGCGGACGTCCCGGTCCTCCAGATGTCCATGCCGACGCTCGACCCGCGCGGCCTCTTCGAGATCGGCCGCCGGCTCGCCCCGCTCCGCGACCAGGGCACGATGATCGTCGGCTCGGGCTTCACGACCCACAACCTGCGCTGGTTCAACCCGGCAGCCGGGCCCGACGGCGTCCCGCCCCAGGCGAGCGCTGAGTTCGACCACTGGGCGCAGGAGGCGATGAAGGCCCAGGACGTCGACAGCCTGCTCGACTTCCTCGACAAGGCGCCGGCCGCCCGGGTCGCGCACCCGCGGACCGAGCACTTCGCGCCGCTGTTCGTCACCCTCGGCGCGGCCTACGAGTCCGGCGGCCTCGACAACCGTTCGGTCATCGAGGGCTTCTGGTTCGGGCTGTCCAAGCGCAGCTGGCAGTTCGGCTGAGCACGCCCGCCTTGTCCCCGTCTGCGGGAACCCTTCGAAAGCCCGAGCCGTCGGACGGACACGGCACGTAGAGTGGCCGTACGCCCGGCGAGCGGTATGCCGCCCACCTGGCTTCGGGACTTCGGCCGCGTCCCCGACGTGGCCGGGCACGTAGGGGAAGGACCCGTTCGACGATGACTGACCAGCCCGCCATCACTCCCGGCGCCGCGGCCACTGCTGGCGCCGCGGCCGCACAGGTGAGCCCGCTCGAGCCGCCGCCCGGCGACGCGTTCATCCTCACCGCTGCTGCCCCGCCCGCCCCCGTCGCCGAGACGGCAGCACCGAAGATGGCACCGGCCGTCCCACAGGGGGCGCTCCCGGGGCTCGACGCCAAGGTCGACACCTACCTGACCTCGCTCCTCACGGTCGAGCCGCGCTCCCCCGAGTGGGAGACCAGGGCCGCCGATGTGCGGACCATGGGCAACGACGAGATCCGCTTCGCCGCCGAGAGCTCCAACCGGATGCTCCAGATGCCGGTCAAGGCCCTCAACGAGGGTTCGCTGTCGCAGGGCTCCAAGGTCGGCCAGACCCTCATCGACCTTCGGCGCACCGTGGAGGAGCTCGACCCGGCGCAGGCGACCGGCCCGAAGAAGTTCCTCGGGATGATCCCGTTCGGCGACCGGGTCACCGACTACTTCCAGAAGTACCAGTCGTCGCAGTCGCACCTCAACGCGATCCTCCACGCACTCCGGTCCGGACAGGACGAGCTCCAGAAGGACAACGTCGCCCTCAACCTCGAGAAGAAGGCGCTGTGGGAGTCGATGGGCCGACTCAACCAGTACGTATACGTCGCCGAGCGCCTCGACGCCCGGCTCGCCGCCCAGATCGCGACCGTCGAGGCGACCGACCCCGAGAAGGCCAAGTCGCTGCGCGAGGACGTCCTCTTCTACGTCCGCCAGAAGCACCAGGACCTGCTCACGCAGCTCGCCGTGTCGATCCAGAACTACCTCGCCATCGACATCGTCATCAAGAACAACATCGAGCTCGTCAAGGGCGTCGACCGGGCCACGACGACGACCGTGTCGGCGCTGCGCACCGCGGTCATCGTGGCCCAGGCGCTCAACAACCAGCAGCTCGTCCTCGACCAGATCAGCGCCCTCAACACGACGACGTCCGGGCTGATCGAGCGCACGTCCGAGCTGCTCAAGACCAACTCGGCCCGGATCCAGGAGCAGTCCGCCGCCTCGACGCTGAGCATGGCCTCGCTGCAGAAGGCCTTCGCGAACATCTACGCCACGATGGACGCGATCGACACCTTCAAGGTCAAGGCCCTCGACAACATGGCCGCGACGATCGGCACCCTCGAGACCGAGGTCGCCAAGTCCCGGAGCTACCTCGACCGGGTCCAGGCACACGATGCCCGGCAGGCCTCCGCACCCGGCGCTCTCGACCTCGGCCAGGGGCCACGCTGACCGAGAGTCTCATCGGGGGTCGGCCGGCTGCACCAGGCAAGGAGAAGAGGGACGTGGGGATCAGGTCGTGGTTCGGGCTGGACAAGCCCGAGGCGCCCGAGCCGGTGCGCCCCGGACCGCCGACGACCGAGGAGCTGCTCGGCGCGCTCGACGCCGTCGAGCGGCAGGCCCGTGACGGGAAGGTGCCCGGGGTCGTGCTGTCGCGCCTGCTCCGGGTGACCCGTATCGTCCGCGAGACCGTCCCCCGGCTCGCGACCCTCGGGCTCGGGAGCGAGCAGGGCTACAGCGTCATGGCGACGGCGACCGACTACCTCCCCGTCGCCATCGGCAACTACCTGCGCCTCCCCCGCGACTGGGCCGACAGCCGGCCGATCGCCGACGGCAAGAGCTCGGTCATGCTCCTCGTCGACCAGCTCGACCTCCTCGGCGGGGTGATGGACAAGGTCTACGACGCTGTATGCCGGGCCGACGCGGAGGCGATCGTCGTCCACGGCGCGTTCCTCGAGCAGAAGTTCGGCCACGCGTCCTCCGGCGGCTCCCTCGGCCTCGAGGGCCCCGACCCGACACCGCGCGGGATGCCGGGCCCCAACCCCGACCCGCTGCCGGTTCCCACCCCGAGCCCGACGCCGGCCGTGCCGCCCACCGTGCCGCCCACCGTGCCGCCCACCGTGCCGCCCACCGTGCCGCCGACCGCCCCTTCCGACACCTCACCCTCCGCCCTCTCCTCCCCCCTCTCCTCCTCCGTCGAGGGCCCGCCTGACCTCGGGTCGGGCGAGGTGCCCGGGGTCGCGCCCGTGCCGCACGGAGGAAGCACCGGCGCCACCCATCCGCGCTCCCTCGCCACGCCCGCAGAGCCGGGCCCGCTCGCCCCGCCGGAGTGACCATGACCCCGCCTGCCACCCCGTCGTCCCGCCTCGGCGAGAGCATCACCGAGCTCGCCGAGCTCGCCGCCGAGGCCGGACTCGACCCGGCCACCGCCCGCGACGAGGGACTGCGGGTCGCCGCCGCGCTCGCCGAGGCCGTCCCGGGCGCACCCGAGGGGTGGGCCGAGGTCGCACACCCGGGCCTGCGCGACCTCGCCGCGATCAACGCCGCCTTCTTCGACGCCGCCTCACGCGGCCGGCGCTGGCGGGCCAGCCCGACGGACCTGCTCGAGAGCCTCGTCGCCTCGCGCAGCTCCCTCGCCGACGAGTACGCACGCGCCCTCACCGAGGTCGCCTCCGCCGCCGTCATGCTCGGCACGGCGCCGATCTGGGTCATCGCCAACGCGACGGCCGCGAGCGCCACCTACCTCGGCGCCGCCCGCGCCGGGGCGGTCCCCGCTCCCCCGTTCGGGGCCGTGCCGACCCTCCCGGGGAGCCAGGACTTCTTCGGGAGCCAGCCCAGCGGCATACCCCTCGGCGTGAACCCCCCTCCAGCGCAAGGCGCCCCGACGTCGGGAGGTGTCGCGACCGACACGGCCCAAGCTCCCCCGAGCATCGCGACCGAGGTCGCGACCGAGCCGGAGAAGACGGTCGAGGAGCTGCTCGCCGAGCTCGACGACATGATCGGTCTCGACCGCGTCAAGCGCGAGATCCACCGCCAGGTGGCGCTGCTCAGCGTCGAGAAGCTCCGCACCGAAGCCGGGCTCAAGGCGCCCAAGATGAGCCGCCACCTCGTCTTCGTCGGCAACCCCGGCACGGGCAAGACGACCGTCGCGCGGCTCGTCGGCTCGATCTACCGGGCGCTCGGGCTGCTGCCGAAGGGCCAGCTCGTCGAGGTCGACCGGAGCGAGCTCGTCGCCGGGTACGTCGGCCAGACGGCGATGAAGACGGCCGAGGTGTGCGCGAAGGCCGTCGGGGGCGTCCTCTTCATCGACGAGGCCTACGCGCTCACGGGCGACCAGTACGCCCACGAAGCGGTCAACACCCTCGTCAAGGAGATGGAGGACCACCGTCAGGACCTCGTCGTCATCGTCGCCGGCTACCCCGAGCCGATGGTCACGTTCATCACCCAGAACCCCGGGCTCGCGAGCCGGTTCACCACGACGATCGAGTTCGACGACTACACCGACGACGAGCTCCTCGCCATCCTCGACTCCATCGCCTCGGGCTCCGACTACGAGCTGACCGACGAGGCGCAGCGCCGGGTCCGGATGATCCTCGAGGCCACCCCGCGCACTCCCGCCTTCGGCAACGGCCGGTTCGCCCGCAACCTCTTCGAGCACGCGGTCGGCCGGCACGCGTGGCGGCTGCGCGATGCCAAGGAACCAACGCGCGACGAGCTACGTCTTCTCACTGCCGACGACATGGTCGAGCACCCGGACGACGACACCGACACGACCGACGACAACGGCAGCACCGGGACGGTTGGCACCGACAACGGCACCACCCGGTCGGTTGACGACAACACCACCGACACCACCGACACGACCGATCAGGACCACCGGGCCGGCGACACCGAGGCGGACGAGACGAGCGAGACCAGCGAGGACCCCGCATGACGAGCGCACCGACGACGAACATCCCCGTCTCGATCCCGGCCGGGCGCCCGACGCCGCCCACGCCCTCGACGCCGCGCACGATCAGCGGCAGCGTCCCCGGAGCGCGCTCCATCGCCAACCGTCTCCTGCACGGGACACCGGGCCGGATGCGCCTCCTCGCCCTCGTCGCCGTCATCGCCGCCCTCGCCCTCGGTGGCGTGTGCGCCAACGCCCTTGTCGGCTCGCGCGCCGCCGTCGAGCGCGCCGCCAACAACACGGCCCAGGTGGTGCGGGCCCAGTCGATCCACGTCGAGCTCCTTCGCGCCGACGCCCTCGCCACCAACGCCTTCCTCGTCGGCGGCCTCGAGTCCCCCGAGAACCGCGCCAAGTACGACGCCTCGATGGCGAGCGTCGCGACGACGATCGCCGAGGCCGCGGCAGCCCAGCCCGCCGACGGCACCGCCCTCGGCGCCCTGTCCGCCGACGTCCAGACGTATGCCGCCCTCGTCGAGCAGGCCCGCTCCAACAACCGCCAGGGGCTGCCCGTCGGGGCGCAGTACCTCAAGCAGGCGAGCGCCGGCCTGCGGTCGGACGCCATCCCGATCGTGACCCAGATCGTCGCGAGCAACGAGCAGCGAGCCAAGGACGAGTTCGCCCGCGCCGGCTCGACGACCCTGCTCCTCGTGGGGCTCGTGTCGCTCCTCGTCCTCGCCGGGGTCGCCGTGTGGCTCGCACGCCGGACCCACCGCTACCTCAACGTGTCGCTGACGGGAGCCATCGTGCTGCTCGTCGTCGCGTTCTTCGTCGCGTGGTCGACAATCAGCGGCGTCGGCGCCTCGACCGCGCAGGTCCAGTCCGGGAACTACGACCGGGCCGTCCAGCTCGCGACGGTCCGCACCGCCGCGAACGACGCCCGCTCCAACGAGAGCCTGACGCTCATCGCCCGGGGCTCGGGCACCGCCTTCGAGAAGGCGTGGAAGGCCAACGACACGACGGTGACCGACAAGGTCCGAGCACTCGGCGACGACGCGCTCACGACGGCGTGGACGGCATACGGCTCGATCCACCAGAGGATCCGCCAGCTCGACGACTCGGGGAAGTGGGACGACGCCGTGGCGCTCTCGACGGACTCGAGCACGAACGGCGCCGGTGGGGCGTTCGAGTCGTTCGACAAGACCGTCACCCAGGAGCGCGACGTCGCGAGCCGCGACGCCGTCTCCGAGCTCCAGGGACTCGGCGGTCCGGCCCTGCTCCTCGCCATCGCGATCGGGCTCGCCTCGCTCGCCGCATCGTGGCTCATCGTCCGAGGCATGGGCCAGCGGATCGAGGAGTACAAGTGACCACCCAGCGTCGGACGCCCCGGGGCCGCATCGTCGCCCTCCTCGCCGGCACCGCCGTCGCCACCCTCGCGGCGTGCACCGGGGTGACGTACGCCGACACTCCCCTCCCCGCCACGCCGGCTCCCACACCGACGCCGAGCGCGCCGGCCGCGACGCCGGTCGTGTGCTCCAACGCGACGCAGTCCTACTCCCCGCTGGCAAGCATCCCCTCCTCCGGCTCGATCACCGACCCCTCGGTCCGCGCGATCCTGCGCCGGGGCTACCTCGTCGTCGGGGCCTCGGCCGACACCTACCTCTTCGGGGCGCGTGACCCGTTCACGGGGCAGATCAGCGGCTTCGACATCGACATCGCCAAGGCCGTCGCCAAGAGCCTCTTCGGCGACGAGAACAAGATCCAGCTGCGGGTCATCACGGCGGCCGACCGCATCCCCGTGCTCACGGGGAAGGACGCGACGGGCAAGGAGGTGCCGCGGGTCGACATGGTCGTGCGCAACATGTCGATGACCTGCGACCGCTGGAAGCAGATCGCCTTCTCCGCCGAGTACTACCGGTCGGGCCAGAAGGTCCTCGTCGCCAAGGGCACTCCCAACGCTGCCTCGGTGACGCTCTCCGACCTCAAGGGCAAGCGCGTCTGCGCGCCGACGGGGACGTCCTCCCTCGACAAGCTGCGCACGGTGCAGGGCCCGATCCCCGTCACGGCCGCCAACCACACCGGCTGCCTCGTCCTCTTCCAGCAGGGCAAGGCCGACGCGATCACCGGCGACGACACGGTCCTCGCGGGCCTCGCCGCCCAGGATCCCTACACCGTGGTCAGCAAGGCCCCGGCGATCACCGTCGAGCCCTACGGCGTCGGCCTCAACAAGGACGACGTCTACCTCGCCCGCTACATCAACACGCTCCTCGCCGAGATGAAGGCCGACGGCCGGTGGAAGCAGATCTACAACCGGTGGCTCGCCGGGCCGCTGGGTCCCGCCCCCGCCCCGCCCACGCCCGTCTACGGGCGGTGATGGTCACGCCGATGAAGGCTCCCTCCGACGACACCGGGCTGGTCGCCCCGACCCCGCCCGGGGGCCTCGGGGTGCCCGTCCAGGCCGGTGAGGCGCAGACCTACCTCGACGCCCTGCGGATCTGGGTGGCCCAGCGTCGCGCCGACCTCGACGAGGTCGACGCGGCCGTGCTCCGGCTGCCCGACTCCGAGCAGGGCGCGATCACGACCGACCTCACCGTCGCCCTGACCTTCTGGAAGGCTGTGAGCGACCGGCTCATGCTCCTCCAGACGACCTTCGACGGCGGGCGCGTGGGGCCGAAGGAGGCCGAGCGCCTCTCGATGCTCATCCACGGCCGTCTCGACTCGACGACGTCGGAGGAGCTGTCCCTGCCCTCGAGCGGCTCCCTGGCGGTGAGCCTCCCCGAGGCGTGCCGACTGCTCGACTCGCTGACGCGGACTCTCCAGGCCCGTGCATCCTTGGCCCCGGGAGCCGCCGAGGCGTCCCAGCGGATCACCGTCGCCCGGGCTGGGCTCGAACGCATCCGCGACCAGATACCCCTCGTGCCGGCCGGGCCCGAGCGCGACGCCGCGAGCGACAAGCTCGCCCGGCTCGACCGGCGCCTCGCCGACCTCGTCGACCGCGCCCGTCGCGGCGCCGACGTCGGCGGCATCATCGGCCCGGTCGAGATCGACGTCTCGGTCCTCGAACGCGACCTCATCGTCGCCGCGGCCGAACGGGCCTCGGCCGCCAAGGACCGCGTCCGGACCGAGCAGCAGGTCGAGGAGCTCGCCGCTCGCGCCGCGGCGATCCGCGCCCTCGAGAAGGCCTGCCTCGCCGCGGTCACGCCCGCCCCGCACCTCGCCATCCCCAACGTCCGCGCGCTGGGACCGGTCCCCCAGACGCCGGCCGAGCTCACGGCATACCGTCAGCGCCTCGAGCGCGTCTCCCGGGCCCTCGACCTCGCCCACGAGACGTATGCCGCCGGGCTCGCCGAGCGCGACGAGATCGTCGGGCTCGTGGGGGCCGTCGCCGCCATGGCCGCGAGCCGCACGCTGAGCCCCGAGGCGAGCGACGACCTCGGCGCGCTGCGCACGCGGCTCGACGAGGCCCTCACGGCGACCCCGATGCCGCTCGCCCGGGCCCGGGCGCTCGCGGCCGCCTACCAGGCCTACGTCGACGCGGCGACGCGCGGGCCGTCCAGCACCACCTCGACCCGAGCAGGAAGGGCCCGTCCATGACCAGGTGCACCCAACCCGGCTGCAGCGGCACGATCGTCGACGGCTACTGCGACGTCTGCGGCATGGCCGCGACCTCGACCCCGGCGCCCGTCGCCGCGGTCGGCGCCGTGGGTGTGGCCGGAGGCGGCGCGGGGGCCTCCTCGCCTGCCTCCGCGGCGACCCATGCGTCGTCCCCCGCCTCCTCTCCGACGGCCCTTCCCCGGGCCGCGACGGCCGGCGGGGCCGTCATCCCCGAGGGCGGCCCCTGCGGGCAGCCCGGCTGCTCGGGGAGGATCGACGCCGGCTACTGCGACGTGTGCGGGACGCCGGCGAGCCAGGGCAGCGCCCCCGTCGTCGTCTCGGGCGCACCCCGTCCGACGAGCACCGCGGGTCCCGACGGGTCCTCCCCCGTCGCCGGGATCGGTCCCGAGCTCTCCACCCGCTCGGCCGCCTCGAGCTCGATCGCGTCGGCAGCCCTCGGCTCCAGGCGTGCCCGCGAGACCGGGTCGGTCGCGACCCGTCGGCTCGGCGGCTCCCAGCGGCTACGGGCCGCCCGGCTCGGCGGCGGCATCACGACGGTCAAGCCGGCCCCCGAGATCGACGCCTCGAAGGCCCTCCTCGCGAGCCCGAGCGTCCCCGAGAACAAGCGCTTCTGCCCCAAGTGCGGCGAGCCCGTCGGGCGGGGGCGCGACGGCAAGCCGGGACGGACGACCGGGTTCTGCGCGAAGTGCCGCCACCCGTTCTCGTTCGACCCCAAGCTCAAGGCGGGCGATCTCGTCGCCGGCCAGTACGAGGTGGCCGGGTGCCTTGCGCACGGCGGCCTCGGCTGGGTCTACCTCGCCCGGGACAAGAACGTCTCCGACCGATGGGTCGTGCTGAAGGGCCTGCTCAACTCGGCCGACCCCGACGCCCTCGCCGCGGCCATCGCCGAGCAGCGCTTCCTCGCCCAGGTCTCGCACCCGAGCATCGTCGAGATCTACAACTTCGTCACCCACGACGACGCCGGCTACATCGTCATGGAGTACGTCGGCGGGACCTCGCTCAAGTCGATCCTCAAGCAGCGCATGCAGCACGCGGGGAAGTACGACCCCCTGCCCGTCGACCAGGCGCTCGCCTACATCCTCGAGATCCTCCCGGCGTTCCAGTACCTCCACGACCTTGGCCTCGTCTACTGCGACTTCAAGCCCGACAACATCATCCAGGTCGGCGACGAGGTCAAGCTGATCGACCTCGGCGGCGTGCGCCGCGCCGACGACGAGGACTCCGCGATCTTCGGGACGGTCGGCTACCAGGCACCCGAGGTGGCCGACCTCGGCACGTCGATCGCCTCCGACATCTACACGATCGGTCGCACCCTCGTCGTGCTCACGATGGAGTTCCGCGGCTACCAGTCCACCTACCTCAACACCCTGCCCGCCCAGGGGTCGAGCCCCGTGTTCGAACGGTACGACTCGTTCTACCGGCTCGTCGCCAAGGCGTGCGCACCCAACCGCGACGACCGCTTCGTGTCCGCCGACGAGATGCGCTCCCAGATGGTCGGCGTCCTCCGCGAGGTCGTCGCGATCGACCGTGGTTCCGGTGCGGCGACGACGACCGTCAGCTCGCTCCTCTTCGACGTGCCCACCCCGGGCATCGACGACGACGACTGGCACAACCTCCCTGCCCTGCGTCGGGACCCGCACGACCCGCAGACCGGCTGGCTCCACACCGTGACCGGGACGCCGTCCGAACGGCTCGCGATCCTCCAGAAGGCCCCGGCGAGCTCTGCCGAGGTCCTGCTCGACATCGCCCGGACCTCCCTCGACGCGGGGAAGCGCGATCTCGCCGAGTCGGCGGCGGCCAAGCTGCTCGCCGCCGACCCGTGGGAGTGGCGGGCCGTCTGGATCCAGGGCCTCGCCGCCCTCGAACGCGGGGACGCCCGCGCGGCCCAGGCGTTCTTCAACGCCGTGTACGGGCAGGTACCGGGCGAGCTCGCCCCCAAGCTCGCCCTCGCCCACGCCTGCGAGAAGGCCGGTGACGACGCCGTCGCCGAGAACCTCTACGTCGCGTGCGCCCGGACCGATGCGACCTACGTGCCCATGGCCTCCTTCGGGCTGGCGCGGATCCGGGCCGCGCGCAAGGACATCGACGGGGCGGTCGCGGCATACCGGCTCGTCCCCCCGTCGTCGAGTGCCTACCGCACCGCGCGGGCCGGGCTCGCCGAGCTGCTCACGCGGGCCAACCGGGGCCTTCCCGACCTCGCCGAGGCGCTGCGGACCCTCGACGACACGTCCCTGTCGGCGCGTCGCCGTGCCGAGGTCACGACCGACATCTACCGTGAGGCGCTCGCGACCGTCGAGAAGTCCGGGGCCAAGCCCGACCTTCGCCTCGGCGAGCACGGCGCCACGACGACCGGCCTGCGCGTCGGTCTCGAGTCGTCGCTGCGCGAGCTGGCCAGATGGACCCCCGACCTCGACGCCCGCGTGGCACTCGTCGACGAGGCGAACACGATCCGACCCTGGAGCCTGTGGTGACCGACCTGCCCCCGATCCCGTCAGGGACCGTGCCCGTCGGCACAACCGGCGACAGCGACCCCGCGGATCCGACTGTGGACCCGGCGGACCCAGCTGGGGGCCCGGCGGCGGACCCCGCCGCCGGGCGCGACTGCCCGGTGTGCGGGACTGCGAGCGTTCCCGGGTCGAGCTTCTGCGAGGCCTGCGGGGCGGACCTCGGCGGCCCGCACCCCCGCACCGGGGGGCTGCCGCCGTCCGCGTGGGCGTCACCCGCCGACGTGGAGGCGGACACGCCTCCCGCTGCAGGCGCCGGGTCCGATGACGCGGTGCTCTCCCCGGCGACCCCCCAGACGGCCCCCGTCGGCGAGGAGTCCCCCCTCGACGTCGGCTGGACCGGTGCGGTGCCCTCCGAGCGAACCGAGCCGATGCCCGACGACCTCACGTGCACGGCCTGCGGGCAGGGCCGGATCGTCGACGGCTACTGCGACCACTGCGGGACGCCCCCGCCCGACCCCCGCAACCACTTCTCGGACGCGCCGGCCGCGTGGGTGGGCGGCGTCTGCGACATCGGCAAGCGGCATACGCGCAACGAGGACGCCATGGCCCTCAGCGCCACGGCGGCGCCCGGCTCCCGAGCGGTGCTCGTCGTCTGCGACGGCGTCTCGATGGCGACCGACTCGCACATCGCCTCGCTCGCGGCGGCCACGGCGGCGCGCGGTGTCCTCGACCAGCCCTTCCCCAAGGGGGTGGGGACCCCCGACGCGTGGGCGGCCGGCGCAGGTCGCGCGCTCACGACGGCGGTCAAGGAGGCCAACGCGGCCGTGGCCGCGACGGTCCGCGACGACGTGCCCAACCCGCCTTCGTGCACCTTCGCGGCAGCCGTCGTCGAGGACGGCGTCATCGTCGCCGGCAACGTCGGCGACAGCCGCGTCTACTGGCTGCCCGACGCCGCCCACGACGCGGCGCGGCAGCTCGGCCGGGACGACTCGTACGCGCAGGAGCAGATGAGCGCCGGGGTGTCGCGGGTCGACGCCGAGAACGGCAAGCTCGCGCACTCGATCACCCGCTGGCTCGGCACGGACGCTCCCGACGACCTCACGCCGCACCTGACGACGGTGCGGACGACGCCGGAGACGCCCGGCTGGCTCATGGTCTGCTCCGACGGCCTGTGGAACTACTGCTCCGAGGCCGAGGCGCTGCGGACCCTGCTCCAGGATGCCGTCGGGCGGGTCGGCGACTCCCCGGTCGCGCTCGCCCAGACGCTCGTCGACTTCGCGAACGATCAGGGTGGACGCGACAACATCACGGTTGCCCTCGCGCGACTCGCTGGGCAAGGATCGAAGACATCAGGTGCATCACGAGCATCGGGTGAAACGAGTGGCTCGGCCGCGACGGCCGGGCCGGAGGAAGGGGATCCGGTCCATGGCTGACTTCACCGCAGAGGTGTTCCAGAACGAGTTCCTGCCCGACGGTGGGACGGATGTCCACGCCATCGTCCGGGTGACCTCGTCCGGTGCTTCGGCAGGCGCGGCCGCGACCGCGGCCGGTGCCGGAGGACCTGAGTCCTCCGCCGAGGTCATCCTCATCGACACCTCCGGCTCGATGGGACGCCGAGGTGTCGCCGCGGCCGGGGTCGCCGCCAAGGCCGCTCTCAACGAGATCGTCGACGGGACGCTCTTCGCCGTCGTCGCCGGCAACGGCACCGCGCAGATCGTCTACCCGTACAGCCACCAGGGTGCCCTCGTGCCGATGTCCTCGCACACTCGCGGCGAGGCGATCCGGGCGGTCGAGCAGCTGCGGGCCAACGGCGGCACAGCGATGGGCACGTGGCTGACGCTCGCCCGGCGGATCTTCGAGACGGTGCCGCACGTGACGAAGCGGCACGCGATCCTGCTCACCGACGGCGTCAACGAGGGTGAGACCCCGGCGTCGCTCCAGGCCGCGGTCCAGAGCTGCATCGGCGTCTTCCAGTGCGACTGCCGCGGCGTCGGCGACCAGTGGCGCGTCGAGGAGGTCCGCGGGATCGCCTCGGCCCTGCTCGGCACGGTCGACCTCATCCCGGCACCCGAGGAGATGGCGGCCGAGTTCGAGTCGATGATGCGGGCCTCGATGGCGCGCGGCGTCGCCAACGTCGAGCTCCGCGTCTGGGTGCCGCAGGGCGCCGAGCTTCTCTTCGTGAAGCAGGTCTCCCCCACCCTCGAGGACCTGACGGGTCGCCGCACCCCGGTCAACCCCTTGACCGGCGCCTACCCCACGGGGGCATGGTCGGACGAGAGCCGCGACTACCACGTGGCGGTCCGCCTTCCGGCCCGCACCCTCGGGCAGGAGCAGCTCGCCGCCCGCGTCCAGATCTCGCTCGGTTCCGACCCGGTCGCCCAGGCGCTCGTCAAGGCGAAGTGGAGCAACGACGACTCCCTGACGACGCGCATCGACCCCGCCGTTGCGGCCTACACCGGCCAGGCCGAGCTCGCCCAGGTCATCCAGGAGGGCCTCGCCGCCAAGGCCGCCGGGCAGGACGAGGTCGCCACCTCCAAGCTCGGGCGGGCCGTCCACCTCGCAGCCGTGACCGGCAACGAGGAGATGACGACCCGACTGCGCAAGGTCGTCGAGATCGACGATGCCGACACGGGGACGGTGCGCCTCAAGAAGGGCGCCTCCAAGATCGACGAGATGTCCCTCGACACGGCCTCGACGAAGACGAGCCGGGTGCGCCGATGAGTGCGGTCTGCCCCAACGGCCACACGTCCGAGGCCGAGGACTACTGCGACACGTGCGGCTCGCCCATCGACCTCGCCGCCCAACCTGCCCCCCAACCTGCGGCCCGACCTGCTGCCCAACCTGCGGCGCAACCTGCTGCTGCGCCTGGGCCGACCCCGCCCTCCGCCTCCGGCTCGTCGCTCGACCTCGGGCCGGCCGGTCCTTCGGTGGCCGCCGGATCGGCAGGGGCACCTGGGGCCGCCGCAGCCGCGCCCGCGGTTCTCGAGTGCCCCAACTGCCACACCGAAAACGCCGAGGGCGCCCTGTTCTGCGAGGCCTGCGGCTACGACTTCACGACCGGCGCGATGCCCCGCGACCCCAACGCCCCTGCCGCTGGGGCTCGGGCCGGCGCTGCGACGGGTGCCGCAACCGGCGCTGCGGCGGGCCCCGCATCCGGCGCTCCAGCCGGCCCACCCGCCGCCACGGACTTCGAGTGGCTCGCCGAGGTCTGGATCGACCCCGACTGGTACCAGACCCAGGAGCCGGAAGACCCCTGTCCCTCGCCCGGCCTGCCGACCATCGTGCCGCTGCGCCACACCTCCGTCCTCCTCGGGCGTGTGTCGGTCAGCCGCAACACCCATCCAGAGATCGACCTCTCGTCCGACCCCGGCGTGAGCCGACGGCACGCGCAGCTGACGACGGACGGGACGCGGTGGTTCGTCGAGGACCTCGGCAGCTCCAACGGCACCTTCGTCGGCCCCGCCGCCGGCCCCCTGCCGGCTCAGCCGATCGTCGTCGGCCCCAAGACCGAGCTCGAGGTCGACGACCGGCTCTATGTCGGGGCGTGGACACGCATCGTCGTCCGCAAGGCGACGACCGACGAGGTCGAGGCCTACGCCTGACACCTCCGGCCACGCCGTCCCGGCCCCACCCGGGCGAGCGAGTCACTACCCTCCCGGCCCAACGGCATACGCCGGCAAAGGTGAACGCAACTTCAAGTTGAAAGGTGGGCAGCAGCACTCCCCGTGAAGGCCGTCCGGCCCCTAAGGTGGCCGTGTGACCGAAGGGCTGCCCCTCCCCGCGGCCGTCGACATCCCGCAGATCATCGTCGTGACCGGTGTCATGGCGGCCGGGAAGTCGACGGTCTCGCAGCTGCTCGCGGAGCGTTTCACGCGGGCCGTGCACCTGCGCGGCGACGAGTTCCGGCGCGTCGTCGTGCGCGGACGTGCGGACATGTCGCCACACGGTGACCCTGAGGCCGAGCGGCAGCTCGCGCTGCGTCACACGATCGCGGCCCACTCGGCCAACCTGTACGCCGCCGCCGGCTTCACCGTCGTGGTGCAGGACCTCTTCGTCGGGACGAGCCTGCAGCCCTTCCTCGACCAGCTGACGGCCCGGCCGCTCAGCCTGATCATGCTCGCGCCGGATGTCGCCGTCGTCATGCAGCGCGAGTCCGAGCGGGTCAAGGTCGGCTACGGCGACATCTGGTCGATCCGCGACTTCGACCACAAGGTCCGGAGCGAGACGCCGCGCATCGGGCTCTGGCTCGACAGCTCCAAGCAGACCCCCGACGAGACCGTCGACGAGCTGGTCCGGCGGCTGCCCGAGGCGAGGATCGCCTGACGTGACCGCGTCGCTCACCATCGGAGACGTCGCCCATCGCACCGGCACCGCCACGTCGGCGCTGCGCTACTGGGAGGACCTCGGGCTCATCCACTCCGAGCGGACCGTCGGCAACCAGCGCCGTTACGAGCGCGCGACGATCCGGCGCGTCTCCTTCATCCGGGCGGCCCAACGCGTCGGGCTCACGCTCGACGAGATCGCCGGCGCCCTCGCGACGCTCCCCGAGCGGCGCACCCCGACCGCCCGGGACTGGGCACGCCTCTCGAAGGCGTGGCGCGGCCGGCTCGACGAGCAGATCCGCCGCATCGAGCGGCTGCGCGACCAGCTCGACTCCTGCATTGGCTGCGGCTGCCTCAGCCTGACGACGTGCGCCCTCAACAACCCCCAGGACGTGCTCGCCGAGCGCGGCCCCGGTCCGGTCCTGCTCGAGCCCTGACGGGCCATTCCGTATGCCGCCGGGCCGACCGACGCTGCGATGCGCCGTCCCGCGTGGCGGGCACCACGCAATCGGCGCATTTCGGGTGTGACGGATGCTTCCCAGGACGATCATGGGGTTACGTCCTGCGTGTTCGTCCGCTGCGGGGATGGGGGAATCCGATGGTCCATGGCTCACGTCTTCGGCGAGAGCTGCAGGTCTCTCGCGTCAGCTGGGTGGCCCAGGCTGCGTTGGCTGCTCTGCTCCTGCTGCTCACGGCCGGCGGCACCGCCCAAGCGGCCAGTCCTAACCCCGAGTGCGCGGTGGCTGCCCTGCTGATCCAGCAGGGCAAGCCACAGCAGGCGGAGGGCAAGATCAGAGCGGCCTCGCTGATCGGAGAGTGCGCCGCCGAGCTGGCCTCTGCCCGCGACCAGACGACGCTCGCGGCGAACCTCGCCGAGAAGGCCCGAGCGGAGCTGGCGGTCAAGCGCTGGGCTGACGCATCAACATGGGCAGCCTCGGCTCTGACCCTTGACGCGAACAACGAGCTCGCCAAGACAGTTGCTGCGTCCGCGAAACGGGCGGCCACCGCCGAGGCAGCACAGCAGGCCGACCTCGCGGCACAAGGCAAGTCCCAGCTGCAGAAGCTTCTCGACCAGTGGAACACGTTCTACGAGGAGCAGCTCTCGCCGCTCGCCTCATTGTTCCTGCCGTTCCTCGCGATCCTGGCGGCCCTTCTGGTCGCCGCACGACTTCTCGTGCTCCTGGTGCCAGCGTGGCAAGAGGCCGACGACCGATCCGAGCAGGTGTGGCGCCACTGGATCGTCATCGCCGGAGCCGCGAGCCTGGTGATTGGAGCCGCCTTGGTATCCGTGGGAGCCTCCGACGTAGTCACCGCGCCGCTGTCGTCGGGAACGGCGCTCGTCCTGCTTGCGCTCGTCGTTGCCGCTGGGGTCGGTGCCTACCTGCTCGGCGAGCTTGCCTATCGACGAGGAGAAGGGGCGTCGGGCCGAAGCGAGCAGGACGAGCGGTCTTGGCCCACGCCCATCTCACTCACCGCTGCCGGCATCGGCCTCTTCGCTGTGGGCGCCGTGGCCTTGTTGGCGCGGCTCTCAGGAGGCGACACATTCCCTCCCTGGATGGACGCGTGGGGAGTCATCATCCTCGGGGTTGTCGTCGCGGCGCTGGGGGTGGTGCTGACCGCGTGGTGGCTGGCCACCCGGATCCGTCTCGAGGTCAAGTTCAATGCTTCCAGCGGCACCGAGCGGGCGACGCGTGCCGGTGCGGTGGTCGCCTACCTCAACGAGCTCGGCGGCGAGAAGCCGAAAGGACTCGAGGTCCCCGGAGGCAGCGACGTCACCGCCCTCGACGGTGCCTTCGCGACCATGCCGGAGAACGCCGCACTCAGGGTCCTGAAGTCGTTCATCACGGCGCTCGCCGGATTCACGCCTTGGGTGGCGACGATCCAGGACCAAGATGGCTCACTCGCGATCCTGGTCCGTCGCAATGGGCGCTCGGAGGACTCCGCGGTGATCGACCCGGTCAGGCTGCTTCCGCAGGGTATCTGGACCGAGTCTTCCGGGCAGCAGACCGGTGCCGTTGACGACGGCAAGGCAGAGACCGACAAGACCGCGGCTGACCAGGCGCAGGCGGCTCTTCAGTTCGCCGCGGCCCACATCCTCACGACCATGGCCGAACACCATCCGAGCATCCGGATCGGTCTCGCCGGTGCCAGCAGCTGGCGGAGCATCGGCCTGCAGTACATCGCCGCATCCGGAGCGGTTCCCGAAGAGCGCAAGCAGGAGGTCCTCGCCCTCGCCGTGGACGAGGACCCAGGCAACCTGGCCGCATTGTTGGCCTTCCGGCATGCTCTGGATCGCCGGTCTCAGGACTACGACACGCTCGTTGCGTACCGTGACTGGCTGAGGACGTTCGAGCGCAGGCTGGGCCCGATCGACAACGATGCGAAGGCCGCGTTGCGGCTGCGGGTGCGGTACACGCGAGCCAGCATCGCCCTCAATGCGGTCTACGCGTCACCGTCCGCGAAGCTCGACGTGACATCGGGTGCACTGCCACGGCCGCTCTGCCTCGACATGGCCCTGGCGAAGAATGCGCTCAGGCTGATGGACCACGCCTCGGCCGCCGGCAGCAGCTCCCCAGAGCTCAGGCACTTCTGTGCCCAGTTCTCCGCCGACGTCGAGGGGGCTCGATACCTCACCGGGCTCAGCGACGTGAGTCCTGAGCCGGGCGGCCCGTATGGCATGTACAACCTCGCGTGCGGCTTCGCCTCCCGCAACGACATACCGTGGCCGGGAGCACAGCGGCGTTCCTTCGCGGACGACGATGCCAAGGCGGTTTCGCTCCTCCGAAGTGCGGGCACTCTCAGCACGCTCAAGACCTGGATGCCGAACGATCCTCAGCTCGCACGGTTCCGCGAACGGACGGCATACCAGAACGAGTTCCTCGCCGATCCGCGCACCGACTTCTTCGAGCTGTCGCCGGTCAAGCCGTACGCGAGCGACCTCAAGGCGTCCGGGTTCGGACAGGTGTCGCTCATCAGCCGAGCCCAGCCTTCCGAGCTGGCCTTGGGCACAGCCACCGCAAGTCCGACGGTCCGCCGCCAGATCGTGGAGCTTGCATCGCTTCACACGAGCCTGACCGACTACCGCGTCGTGGACCTCGAAGAGCTGGCCTTGGAGATGATCCAGCTGCTCAGCGGCCAGGCAGCCGGGGACGCTGGTGCCGACCCGACCGAGGCGCCTCTGAGCGGGTGGGAGGTCGAGATAGTCGACCAGCTTCTTCAGCGAGGGATCGCGACCACATTCGCGGTGGGTGCCCTGGGCCCTCAGCTGGCACCGCTGGCCACGGAAATGGCCGAGAGGATCCTCACGACATGCAAGCCCGGCGAGGGACAGACGGCAGAAACCGCGGCGAACGTGCTGGCTGCGCACGTCGCCGCGTGGTCGCTCACCGTCTGAGGTGGGCCGAGGGACCGGAACGAACCCCGGTCCTGGTGGCGAATGCACCAGGACCGGGGTTCGGTCCGGCCGGTCGACCCTTACCGGGTCTGGCCGTCGTCCGGAAGAGCCGCGTCGGGGGCCGGGGCGCTCGGCGTCCCCGCCGGAGCTGCGCCACCGCCACCGCCGGGTGCACCCGCGCCCGCCATCGCCGGTATGCCGCTCGGCGGGCCTGCGAGCCCGGCCGCGTCGTCGAGGTCGGCCGCAGCACCCGCGAACTGAGCGGCATACAGCGTCGCGTAGGCGCCCTGGGCCGCGAGCAGCTCGGCGTGCGTGCCCTGCTCGACGATGCGGCCGTTCTCCATGACGAGGATGAGGTCGGCGTCGCGGATCGTCGAGAGGCGGTGCGCGATGACGAAGCTCGTCCGGTCGGAGCGCAGCGCTGCCATGGCGTGCTGCACGAGCAGCTCGGTGCGGGTATCGACCGAGCTCGTCGCCTCGTCGAGGATGAGCAGGGCCGGGTCGGACAGGAAGGCCCTCGCGATCGTGAGCAGCTGCTTCTCGCCGGCGGAGATGTTCGACGCCTCGTCGTCCAGGACGGTGTCGTAGCCGTCGGGCAACGAGTGGACGAAGCGGTCGACGTAGGTCGCCCTCGCGGCCTCGATGACCTCCTCGTCCGTCGCGCCGGGGCGACCGTAGGCGATGTTGTCGCGGATCGTGCCCCCGAAGAGCCACGTGTCCTGCAGCACCATGCCGATATGCGACCGCAGGCCGTGCCGTGACAGGTCGCGGATGTCCACGCCGTCCAGGGTGATCCGACCGGCGTCGAGCTCGTAGAACCGCATGATGAGGTTGACGAGCGTCGTCTTGCCGGCACCGGTCGGCCCGACGATCGCGACGGTCTGACCCGGCCGCACCGTGAGGTTGAGGTCCTCGATGAGCGGCTGGTCCGGGACGTACGAGAACGACACGTGCTCGAAGGCGACCTTGCCGTGCGGGTCGTCGATGACCACGGCGGAGGTGGTCTCGGCCTCCTGCTCGTCGGCGTCGAGGACCTCGAAGACACGCTCGGCCGAGGCGACGCCCGACTGGAGCACGTTGGCCATCGACGCGACCTGCGTCAGCGGCTGCGTGAACTGGCGGGAGTACTGAATGAACGCCTGCACGTCACCGAGGCTCATCGAGCCGGACGCGACGCGGAGACCACCGACGACGGCAATGACGACGTAGTTGAGGTTCCCGATGAACATCATCGTCGGCATGATGATGCCGCTGATGAACTGCGCCCCGAACGACGCCCCGAAGAGCTCGTCGTTCTTCACCCGGAAGTTCGCCTCGGTCTCCTTCTGGCGGCCGTAGACCTTGACGAGGCCGTGCCCGGTGAAGGTCTCCTCGATGATGCCGTTGAGCTCACCGGTGTTGCGCCACTGCTGGATGAACAGCTTCTGCGAGCGCTTCGCGATGGCGCTCGTCACCACGATCGAGACCGGGATCGTCACGAGCGCGATGAGGGCGAGCGTCCAGGAGATCCAGAACATCATCACCATCACGGCGACGACGGTGAGCAGGGCGTTGAGCAGCTGCGAGAGCGTCTGCTGGAGCGACATGCCCACGTTGTCGATGTCGTTGGTGACGCGGCTCAGGATCTCGCCACGGGGCTGCTTGTCGAAGTACGGCAGCGGGAGGCGGTTGAGCTTGGCCTCGACCTCCTCGCGCAGGGCGTACATCGTCTTCTGGAGGACTCCCTGGAGGATCCAGCCCTGCATCCACATGAGCAACGACGCGACGACGAAGAGCGCCACGACGAGGAGGAGCACGCTGCGCAGCGCCTCGAAGTCGATGCCCTGCCCAGGGATGAAGTCGATGTTCGACAACAGGTCGGCCTGAGTGCTCTTGCCCTGGGCGCGGAGGGCCGCGATCGCCTGCTCCTTCGTGACCCCGGCAGGGATCTTCGAGCCGATGAAGCCGGCGAAGATGATGTCGGTCGCCCGGCCGAGGATCTTCGGCCCGACCGAGGTGAGGATGACGCTCACGACGGACAGGGCCACGACGAGGATCACGCGCGCGCGGTGCGGCCGGAGGCGCCCGAGCAGTCGCTTGGCCGACGGGCCGAAGTTGAGCGACTTCTCCCCGGGCTGGCCGATCTGCATGTGCGGCGGACCGCCTCGACGCACCGGGCCCCGCCGCGCCTCGGCCGCCTTCTCCTCCGCGGTCTTGACTCCCTCGGCCATCAGGCCGCCTCCTCCGCACTGCGCTGGGACTCGACGATCTCCCGGTAGGTCTCACAGGAGTCGAGGAGCTGGTCATGGGTGCCCTGGCCGACGATGTGGCCGTCGTCGAGCACGATGATGTGGTCGGCGTCGACGATCGTCGACACGCGTTGGGCCACGACGAGCACCGTGCTGTTGGCCGTCACCGGTCGCAGCGCCCGCCGGAGCCGGGCGTCCGTCGACAGGTCGAGGGCCGAGAAGGAGTCGTCGAAGAGGTAGATGGCCGGGCGCTTGACGATCGCACGGGCGATGGCGAGCCGCTGGCGCTGGCCGCCGGAGACGTTCGTGCCGCCCTGCGCGATGTGGCCGTCGAGCCCGCCGTCCATCTCACGGACGAAGTCCTCGGCCTGGGCGATCCGCAGAGCGTCCCAGAGCTCCTCGTCCGTGGCGTCGGGGTTTCCGTAGCGCAGGTTCGTCGCCACCGTTCCGGTGAAGAGGTACGGCTTCTGCGGCACGAGGCCGATCGTCCCCCACAGCTCGTCGAGCTCGAGGTCGCGCACGTCGACCCCGCCGACGCGGACCTTGCCGCTCGAGACGTCGAAGAGCCGTGGGATGAGCCCGAGGAGCGTCGTCTTGCCCGAACCGGTCGAGCCGATGATCGCCGTCATCCGGCCCGGGCGGGCCTGGAACGTGACGTCCTGGAGGACCGACCGCTCGGCACCGGGGTAGTGGAAGTCGACGTCGATGAACTCGACGCCCGCTCCGTGGTCGTGGAGCGGGATGGGCTGGACCGACTCGACGACGGTCGACGAGGTGTCGAGGACCTCCTCGATACGTCCGGCGGACACTGCGGCACGCGGGATCATCGTGGCCATGAAGGTCGCCATCATGACGCCCATGAGGATCTGGAGCAGGTAGGCGAGGAACGCGGTGAGCGAGCCCACCTCCATCTCGCCCGAGTCGATCCGGAAGGCGCCGAACCACAGCACGGCGACCGACGACAGGTTGAAGATGACCATGACGATCGGGAAGACGAGGGCCATGAGACGCCCGACCCGCAGGCCGGCGTCGGTCAGGTCGGCGTTGGCCCCGGCGAAGCGCCTCTCCTCGAGGTCCTCGCGGACGAAGGCCCGCACGACCCGGATCCCGGTGATCTGCTCGCGCAGGACCCGGTTGACGTTGTCGAGCGACTTCTGCATCCGTCCGAACTGCGGGACCATCCGCCAGATGACGAGGCCGACGCACAGGCCGAGGAGCGGCACGGCGACCGCGACGAGCCAGGCGAGGCCGACGTCCTCGCGCAGGGCCATGAAGACGCCGCCGACCATCATGATCGGGGTGGAGACGAGCATCGCGAAGCCCATGAAGGTGACCATCTGGACCTGGGTCACGTCGTTGGTGTTGCGGGAGATGAGCGTCGGCGCCCCGAACCGCGTCACCTCCTGGGCGGAGAAGTCGACGACGTTCTGGAAGATGTTGGCGCGAAGGTCACGGCCCATGCCCATCGCGACGCGCGCGGCGAAGTAGGTGGCTCCGACGGCGGCCGCGATCTGGATGATGCTGACACCGAGCATGAGCGCGCCGTGCCTCAGGATGAAGCCCGTGTCACCGACGGCGACGCCCTCGTCGATGATCTGGCCGTTCAGGGTCGGCAGGTAGAGCGAGGCGATCGTGGCGACGAGCTGAAGCAGGACGATCACCACGATCTCGCCTTGGTACGGCCGCAGATGGCTGCGGAGCAGGCGGATGAGCATCGGTGGCCTTTCGACAGATATCGGACGAGCTGACGGTAGGGACTCACGTGGGGTGAGGGTCAAACGGTTTGTTCGACGCGGTCGGGTTCGAGGCGGTCGGGTTCGAGGCGGTCGGGTTCGAGGCGGTCGGGTTCGAGGCGGTCGGGTTCGAGGCGGTCGGGCCGTCGGCTCGGCTCCGTGCCCGTCTCCCGGCGCCGGCGTACCCCGTCGAGGATCGTGTCGACGATCTCCTCGGCGGTGAGCAGGCGCCCGTCGGTGATGCCGGGGTGGCTGGCCGAGAAGGTGAGCAGCCGCAGCCGCTGGAAGAGGTCGCCGACGGGGATCGTGATCTCGTCGGTGTCGGGCACGAGAAGGCGCCGCAGCGGCTCGACCGCCTGTTCGTGGACGGGCACACACGCGACGGACGGCGGGTCCGAGC
Source organism: Intrasporangium oryzae NRRL B-24470 (assembly GCF_000576595.1). Taxonomy (GTDB): domain Bacteria; phylum Actinomycetota; class Actinomycetes; order Actinomycetales; family Dermatophilaceae; genus Intrasporangium_C; species Intrasporangium_C oryzae. Next base: position 157,325 of record NZ_AWSA01000001.1, read on the forward strand.
GCCGATGCCGACCGGAGGCGATGCACTCGGTGTGGTCGCCGTCAGCCGGCGGCTGGGTCAGCCCCAGTGCACCCATGAGGACGAACAGGCTCGTGAAGCGCTGCTGGAGGATGCGGGTGTAGTCGACGAGCCGGTCGCGCAGGGGCTGGTCGGGGTCGATCTTCATGAACTCGATCCGGACCGGCGCGGGGCAGAACGCCGCCCGCACGGCATCGCTCGCGAGGGCCTCCTTCGTCGGGTATGCGCGGTAGATCGTGCCCTCGGCCACGCCGGCCGCGCGGGCGATCTCGCTCGTCGTTGGCACCCGGCCGTGCTTGCGCGCGAGCTCGAGGTAGACGGCTGCGAGCGCGTCACGTCGGTCGTCGGGAGTCATGGGCGCCGCGCGCCCGGACCGTGCTGCCACGCCTACCAGCATGAATGAGTGAGGGCTCACTCACAACCGTGCACGTCAGATGCCGTATGCCGCTGGGTCCCTCGGCGCGACGCTCACTCGCGCTGCCGCGGGCCCTCCCCGGCCCCGGCCCTCCCGGACCGACCCGGCCCTCCCCCGACCCTCCCGCGACCCCGGCCCTCCCGCGACCCCGGCCCTCCCCCGGCCCCGGCCCCGGCCCCGGCCCTCCCGGACCGACTCCAACATCCCGGCTGAACGCGGTGTTCGGTGTCGAACTCAGCGGTGTACCGCTGAGTTCGACACCGAACGCCGCGTTCGATCGGCAGGGAGAGCGGCAGGGACAGCGGCAGGGACAGCGGCAGGGAGCCGCAGGGAGAGCGGAAGGGAGAGGGTGCTCAGACGAGGAGGCCGTCGGCGACGAGCTCGCGCACGGCCGGCACGACCTCGGCCCGAACCGCGTCCGCGTCGACGTCGAGCACGGTGGCGATGGCGTCGAGCGCCGCGCCCGCCGTCAGCTCGCCGTCGGCGACGCCGAGGTAGGCGGCGAGCACCGTACCGGCGCGGACCACCCGGCCGAGGCCCCCGCCCTGACGGATGACGATCACGCTCGGGTCCCCGGCTCCGGGTGGGCCGTGACGCTCCTCGGTCACGTCGGGCGCGCACGACCAGGCGATGTCGAGCAGGTCGTCGTCGGAGTGCTCCGCGAGCCACGTGCGCGCGCGGAGGCCGGCATCGATCGTCGGTCCCATGGCGGGCGCCACTGGTCCGGACCACTCGACGAGGTCGTGCCAGGGCGCACGGTCGGTGAGCGGCCGCTGGAGGGTCACGACCCCGAACCCGACCGACTCGACACCGCGGGCGGCGAAGTCACGCAGCCAGGCGGCATACATCCGGTCGTGGGCCGGGCTGCCGGGGACGGTGCCCCCGTCGCGCGACCACAGCTCGGCATACTCGGCGGGGTCCTGCTGCTCACGCTGGATGACCCACGCGTCGAGGGCGACGCCGTCCTCGGCCGGATCGCCCAGCCAGTCCGCCCAGACATCCCGCCAGGTTCGACCGGCGGGGATCTCCCAGTTGCCGAGGAACTGGGCGATCCCACCCAGCTCGAGGACGCTTCCGACCTCGCGGACGAGCGACCGGACGACCGCGTCTCCGGCCCGGCCCCCGTCCCGGTACTCGTAGAGCGGCAGGTCGTCGGTCCGGGGCGTGATGACGAAGGGCGGGTTGCTGACGACGAGCCCGAACCGCTCGCCTGCCACGGGGGTGAGCATGTCGCCGAGGCGCAGGTCGAGGTCGATGCCGGCGAGCGCGGCGTTGAGGGCGGCATACGCGAGCGCCCGTCGCGAGATGTCGGTGGCGACGATCGTCCGGGAGTGGCCCGCCAGGTGGAGCGCTTGAACGCCGCAGCCGGTGCCGAGGTCGAGCGCCCGGTCGACGGGCCGCCGGACCGTCCACGACGCGAGCGTCGTCGAGGCGCCACCGATGCCGAGGACGTGGTCGGGACGCAGGGGCGCCCGGGTCGCGATCTCGGAGAGGTCGGAGGCGACCCACCAGTCGTGCGCGTCGTCGGCATATGGGCGCAGGTCGCACGTCGCGCGGAGCGAGCCCGAGGGATCACCGGCGGCGGGGGCCGGGGCGATCAGGCCGAGGGCGCGCGCCCCCTCGAGGCCCAGCGTCGGCAGGGCAGCCGCCACCGAGGCCGACGGGACCGGCTCGCCGAGCGTCAGGAGTCGGACCAATGTCGCGCACGCGTCGGCGGCGCCGTCGGTCACGAGCCGGGCCGGCAGGGACTGCTCGCGGTGGAGGGCCGCCGAGGCGACCGGCCCGAGGCGCTCGGCCACGCCGTCGACCGTGAAGCGGGCCGCCTCGAGGTCGTCGCGGAGGCGGGCGAGCAGGACCGGGTCGACGACGGGCGCGTCGGTCACGGCCTGCGGTCGCCCGGCGTGACCGTGGGCGGCCGCGAGGCCTCGGCCTCGGCAGCGGCGAGGGCGGACTCGACGTCGGGGTGGATCTCGAAGACCTTGTCCAGGCCGGTGATCGAGAAGACCTTGAGGACACGCTCCTCGGTCCCGACGAGGCGAAGCGCACCCCCGCGAGTGCGGGCGAGCTTGAGGCGGCCGACCAGGACACCGAGCCCGGTCGAGTCGAGGAAGGTGACGTTGGTCAGGTCGACGACGAGGTCGGTCCGGCCTGCCTGGATCTGTTCGTCGAGCTTCTCGCGCACCAGCGGTGCGGTGTAGACGTCGATCTCGCCGCCGAGGTGGACCACGGTCCTATCGCCGTGGTCGACTCGCGTGATCGAGAGATCCACCGGTTCCCCTTCCCTGTTGTGGCTGGGTCACGCCGGCGAATGGGTCCTTCGTGACACCGCCAGCCCGCCTGACCGCGGAGTAACATGCCCCGCTCGCTCGCTACCGTACCCCGACGACATACGGTTGCTCCACATGAAACGGCCCGCCTCGACGACTGAGCACCGGCCCGGAAAGTCCCGGCCGGAGCGCGGCGGCGTGCGCCCTGAGAGCGTTCCCACGACGGGGCTCGATCCGGCGGGCCTGCTCGGGCGCCTCGCCGGCGACGAGCCGGGTCGTCTCCTCCACGTCCACGAGGTCCCCGCCCGGACCGCCCGGCTCGCGGAGTGGCCTGAGTGGGTGGACCCGACCCTGCTGGGCGCCCTCGTCGGCTCGGGTATCGCCGCGCCGTGGAGCCACCAGGTCGAGGTCGCCGAGGCGGCACGCCTGGGGCGGCATGTCGTCGTCGCGACGGGGACGGCCTCGGGCAAGAGCCTCGGCTACCTCCTGCCCGTGCTCTCCGACCTCATCGAGGGAGCCGCCGCCCCGAACGGCCGCGGCACCACCGCCCTCTACGTCTCGCCGACGAAGGCGCTGGCGGCCGACCAGCTCGCCCGGGTCACCGGGCTCGCGCTGCCCGGCGTACGGCCCGCGACATATGACGGCGACACGCCGAGCGACGAGCGGCGCTGGATCCGCGACCACGCGAACCTCGTCCTGACCAACCCGGACCTGCTCCACCACTCGCTCCTGCCGGGGCACGACCGCTGGGCCTCGTTTCTCCGGGCCCTGCGCTACGTCGTCATCGACGAGTGCCACGTCTACAAGGGGGTCTTCGGGTCGCACCAGGCCGCCGTCCTGCGCCGGCTGCGGCGCGTCGCGGCGCGCTACCGCGCCACGCCGACCTTCGTCTTCGCCTCGGCCACCGTCGCGGAGCCCGAGGAGCACGCCTCCCGCCTGCTCGGTATGCCGGTCAGCGCGGTCACCCTCGACGGCTCGCCTCGCGGGGCGATGACGTTCGCCCTCTGGGAGCCGCCGCTGTCGACGGACGAGCAGGGGGCATCGAAGCGGGTCAGCACCCTGACCGAGGTGGGAAGCCTGCTTGCCGGCTGCGTGCGCGAGGACGTCCAGACGGTCGCGTTCGCCCGCTCGCGTGCGGCGGTCGAGGTCGTCGCCACGATCGCCCGCGAGCGGGTGTCGGTGAGCGACGAGGGGCGGATCGCGGCATACCGGGGCGGCTACCTGCCCGAGGAGCGGCGGGAGCTCGAGCGCGGCCTGCGGGGGCGCGACATCCTCGGGCTCGCCGCGACGAACGCCCTCGAGCTCGGAGTCGACGTGAGCGGCCTCGACGCCGTCCTGCTCGCCGGCTGGCCGGGGACCCGGGCGTCGCTGTGGCAGCAGGCCGGACGGGCGGGCCGCTCCGGTGGGCGGTCGCTCGCGGTCCTCGTCGCGGCCGACGACCCGCTCGACACCTACGTCGTGCACCACCCGGAGACGGTCTTCGGCCGAGGGGTCGAGGCGACGGTCGTCGACCCGGACAACCCCTACGTCCTCGCGCCGCACCTCGCCGCGGCGGCCGCCGAGCTGCCGATGACCGAGGCCGACGTCGAGGTCTTCGGCCCGCAGACCCTCCCGCTCCTCGATGCGCTCGTCGCCCGCGGCATCCTCAAGAAGCGGCCCCGAGGCTGGTTCTGGGGCCGCGACGACCGGCCCGCAGACCATCTCTCGCTCCGTGGCGCCGGGGAGCCGGTCCGCATCGTCGAGACGCGGACCGGTCGGGTCATCGGGACGGTCGACGACGCGTCAGCACACGCGCAGGTCCACACCGGGGCGGTCCACCTCCACCAAGGACAGTCGTGGGTCATCACCGAGCTCGACCTCGACGACCACGCGGCGTTCGCCGTGCGCGGCGATCCGGGCTGGACGACACAGGCCCGATCGACGAGCGAGTTCGAGATCGTCCACGAGCTCGAGCACGAGGACTGGGGGCCGTTGCGCTGCTCCTTCGGCCACGTGACCGTCCGCAACCAGGTCGTGTCGTTCCTCCGCCGCCTGCCGGGTGGCGAGGTCCTCGGAGAGCACCCGCTCGACCTGCCGCCGCGCTCGCTCGCCACCAAGGCGGTGTGGTGGACGCTCCCCGTCGAGGTCCTCGAGGCTGTCGGCGTCGACGAGGCCGCCATCCCCGGCGCTGCGCACGCCGCCGAGCACGCTGCGATCGGAATGCTGCCGCTCTTCGCGACGGCTGACCGTTGGGACATCGGAGGGGTCTCGACGGCTCTGCACCCCGACACCGGCCTGCCGACGATCCTCATCTACGACGGCCATCCGGGCGGCGCGGGCTTCGCCGAGCGTGGCTTCCGGCAGATCCGGACCTGGCTCGGGGCGACCCGCGACGCGATCGAGTCCTGCGAGTGCCCGAGCGGGTGTCCCTCGTGCATCCAGTCGCCGAAGTGCGGCAACGGCAACGAGCCGCTGGACAAGCGTGGCGCCCTCGCCCTTCTCGACCTCACCCTGCGACACGCCGGCGCCTGAGCCCTCGCCGCGCCGCGGCCTGACTCCCCAGAGCGACCACAGCAGGTCCGCCCCGGCGAAGAAGCTCCGGCCCGCACCCCCGTAGCGACCACAGCAGGTCCGCCCCGGCGAAGAAGCTGCGGCCCGCACCCCCGGAGCGACCACAGCAGGTGCGCCCCGGCGAAGAAGCTCCGGCCGGCGAGGGGGACGAATCGGGCTTCCACACTGTGAGAAATAATCTCACGTTATTTGACCAGTAACGCCAGACTATCGAAAGATCCTACTCATCCGATAGGAGAGACCCACTCTCCGCACCCGAGCGCAGCCGCGCCAGAACCTCAGGAGCCCGAATGAGCCCCCGCCTCGCCATCGCCGCCGCAACCCTCAGCGCCGCCCTGGGCCTGTCGGCGTGCGCGGGCGGCTCGAGCGACGTCGTCGACCAGCCCGGCGCGACCAACGCCGCCGCCGGAGTCCAGACGAGCACCGTCAACCTCTATGCGTATGCCGTCCCGAAGGTCGCCTTCGACGTCCTCATCCCGGCCTTCCAGAAGACGCCGGCAGGCGCAGGGGTCCAGTTCCAGCAGAGTTACGGCGCCTCGGGCGACCAGAGCCGCAAGGTGGCCGCCGGCGCTCCTGCCGACTTCGTCAACTTCTCGGTCGAGCCTGACGTGACGCGCCTCGTCGACGCCGGCCTCGTCGACGCGAGCTGGAACGCCAACGCCCACAAGGGGATCCCCTTCGGCTCGGTGGTGACAATCGTGGTGCGCAAGGGCAACCCCAAGGGCATCAAGACGTGGGACGACCTGCTCAAGCCCGGCGTCGAGGTCGTAACGCCCAACCCGTTCTCCTCCGGCTCGGCGAAGTGGAACCTCCTCGCGCCGTATGCCGTGAAGAGCGGGGGCGGCGCGAACAAGCAGGCCGGGCTCGACTACATCAGCAAGCTCGTCATCGAGCACGTCAAGATCCAGCCGAAGTCCGGTCGCGAGGCCACCGAGGCCTTCCTCCAGGGCAGCGGCGACGCGCTCCTCAGCTACGAGAACGAGGCTCTCTTCATCGAGAAGAAGGGAGACCCGGTCGAGCACGTCACCCCCTCGGAGACCTTCAAGATCGAGAACCCGGCCGCGGTCCTCAAGGGCAGCCCCAACGTCGCCAAGGCCAAGGCGTTCAACGACTACCTCTACACGCCCGAGGCGCAGAAGCTCATCGCCGAAGCAGGCTTCCGCCCCGTCGACGTGGCCGTCGCCAAGGAGTTCGCCGCACGCTTCCCCGTCCCGGCGAAGCTCTGGACCATCGACGACCTCGGCGGCTGGAAGACCGTCGACAGCAGCCTCTTCAAGAAGGACGTCGGCGCCATCGCCGTCATCTATGACAAGGCCACCAAGTGACCATCCACACGGACCTGGGCAGGAGCGCCGCCGCCGCGGCGCTCCTGCACCCGCGTACCGGCGGCTCGGACGGCGCCGAAACCACCGCCGCCGGACCGGACCCGGTCGGCAGCGACCGACCCGACCACCGCGACGGCTCGAGCGCGTCGACGAGCCGGCTCGGCGGCATACGGTCGCTCGGCGTTGGTGTCGTGACGCTCTGGCTCAGTGTCATCGTGCTGCTCCCGCTCGCGGCGCTGACGGTCGCGGCGTTCGGCGACGGCTGGGCCGGCTTCTGGGAGGCCGTCACCGCCCCTGCGGCGCTCGCCGCGCTGTGGGTGACCGTCGTGGTCTCTGCCGGGGTCGCGCTCCTCAACGCCGTCATGGGCACGGTCATCGCCTGGGTCCTCGTGCGTGACTCGTTCCCGGGGCAGCGGTTCGTCAACGCGATCATCGACCTCCCGTTCGCCCTGCCGACGATCGTGGCGAGCATCGTCCTGCTCTCGCTCTACGGCCCGAACAGCCCCATCGGGGTGCACCTCAACGCGACCCGCTGGGGCCTCATCGTCGCGCTCGCCTTCGTGACGCTCCCCTTCGTCGTCCGGTCGGTCCAGCCCGTGCTCATCGAGGCCGACCGCGAGGTCGAGGAGGCGGCGGCCTCGCTCGGCGCCTCGAACCTGACGACCTTCCGGCGGATCATCCTGCCGACGCTGGCTCCGGCCATCCTCAGCGGGACGGGCCTTGCCTTCGCGCGCGCCATCGGCGAGTACGGCTCGGTCGTGCTCATCGGCGGCAACATCCCGCGAGAGACGCAGGTCGCCTCGCAGTACATCCAGCAGCAGATCGAGATCGACAGCCCGCAGGCGGCCGCCGCCGTCTCCGTCGCGCTGCTCGCCATCGCCTTCGCGACGCTCCTGCTCCTGCGCGTCGTCGCGAGCCGGAGCCAGCGACGAGAGGAGCGCGCCCCATGAATACCTCCGCCACGACCCGCATCGGCCTGCGAACGATCGCCCTCGGCTACCTCCTCGTCCTCATCGGGCTGCCCATCGGCGTCATCCTCTACCGGACGTTCGAGCCGGGGCTCGCGACGTTCTACGCCTCGATCAGCACGCCCGCCGCGATCTCCGCCCTCAACCTGTCGCTCCTCATCGTCGGGATCGTCGTCCCGATCAACGTCGTCTTCGGCGTCTTCACGGCGATCGCGCTCGTGCGGTGGCGGTTCCCCGGCCGCGGGGTCCTCCAGGCGGTCGTCGACCTGCCCTTCGCCGTCTCCCCCGTCGTCGTCGGCGTCGCGCTCATCATGCTCTGGGGGGCGGGTGGCTGGTTCGGGGCGATCGAGGGGACCGGCTTCCGGGTCATCTTCGGCCTGCCCGGCATGGTCATCGCGACGATCTTCGTGACGCTGCCCTTCGTCGTCCGCGAGGTGGAGCCGGTCCTCCACGAGATCGGCGAGGACCAGGAACAGGCCGCCTCGACGCTCGGTGCGAGCCGCTGGCAGACGTTCTGGCGGATCACCCTGCCGGCCATCCGGTGGGGCCTCACCTACGGCGTCGTCCTCACCGTCGCCCGCGCGCTCGGCGAGTTCGGCGCCGTGATCATGGTGTCGTCGGGCTTCCCCGGCGTCTCGCAGACGCTGACCCTCCTCGTCCACGCGCGCTACATCGACGACCACAACACCTACGGCGCGTATGCCGCCGCCACCCTCCTCATGGGCATCGCACTCCTCGTGCTCCTGCTCATGACCGTGCTCGACCGCAAGAGGAGCGACCGATGATCACCGTGTCCAACGCGAGGAAGCAGTACGGGACGTTCACCGCGCTCGACGACGTGTCCGTCGAGATCCCCCGCGGCTCCCTCACCGCGCTCCTCGGCCCGAGCGGATCGGGCAAGTCGACGCTGCTCCGTTCGATCGCCGGACTCGAGGGGCTCGACTCGGGGGTGGTCACCATCGCCGGCCGCGACGTGACGAAGGAGCCGCCCCAGCGCCGCGGGATCGGCTTCGTCTTCCAGCACTACGCAGCCTTCAAGCACATGACGGTCCGCGACAACGTCGCCTTCGGCCTCTCGATCCGCAAGCGGCCCAAGGCCGAGATCGCCCGCAAGGTCGACGACCTCCTCGAGATCGTCGGGCTCGAGGGGTTCCAGCACCGCTACCCCGCCCAGCTCTCCGGCGGCCAGCGACAGCGCATGGCCCTCGCCCGGGCGCTCGCCGTCGACCCCGAGGTGCTCCTTCTCGACGAGCCGTTCGGTGCCCTCGACGCCAAGGTCCGCGCCGACCTGCGCACGTGGCTGCGCCGCCTCCACGACGAGGTCCACGTGACGACGGTCCTCGTCACGCACGACCAGGAGGAGGCGCTCGACGTCTCCGACCGGATCGCCGTGCTCAACCGGGGTCGGATCGAGCAGGTCGGGGATCCGGTGACGCTCTACGACCGGCCGGCCAACGACTTCGTCATGGGGTTCCTCGGGTCGGTCGCGACGCTCGGCGACCAGCTCGTGCGCCCGCACGACATCGTCCTGACGCGGGACCGCGCCGTCGCACTCGCCGAGGACGCCAAGGTGCCGGGGTCGCCCGGTGTCATCGAGGCCGTCGTCGAACGGGTCGTGCGCCTCGGCTTCGAGGTCCGGGTGGAGCTGCGCGCCGACTCCGGCGAGCGCTTCGCCGCCCAGATCACGCGGCGGGACGCGTTCGATCTCGAGCTCCACACGGGCGAGACGGTCTTCGCGCGGGCGGCGCACCGGTCGAGCGTCATCGAGATCGACCCGGCCCTCGCGATCTGAGCGCCGAACACGGCGTTCCTGCCCGAATGGGAACCGGACGCGCCGGTGCCCCCGCGCGTTCGGCACCGCGCGACTCGTCCGGTCCCACCGCGTGGCCCGGGTCACACTGCGCCGGGTGGGCGGCATAACGTATGCCGCGAGCCCGGGTCCGCGACGACGCCCCGTCAGGGGTCGGCTCGGACGCCCGGGCGCCGGGGCGGTGAGGGGACGACACCTCGCCGCCCCGGACCTCATGACGCCGGCCGGACGACCTCCAGGTGCCCGGCCCGAGGTGCGGGTTCTCGAGGTGACGGTTCTCGGGGCTCCGGCTCCTCGCGTGCGCAGTGCGGCAGACTTCATCCGTGGACATCTCCGCGCGCGTCGACTATGCCGTCAGGGCGATGCTGATCCTTGCTGACGCGGATGCTCGCGGTGCCGGCCCGATCAGCATCGACACGCTCGCGAGCGAGCAGGATCTCCCGCGGAAGTTCCTGGAGGCCATCTTCGCCGATCTGCGCCGAGCCGACCTGGTCGTCAGCAGGCGCGGCGCCCGGGGCGGCTACGTGCTCAGCCGGGCTCGGACCGAGATCAGCGTCGGCGACGTCTTCCGGGCCGTCGACGGGCCCCTCGCGGAGGTGAGGGGACTGCGCCCCCACGAGACCGAGTACCACGGGGTCGCCTCGCACCTGCCGAGCCTGTGGGTGGCGGTCCGGGCGAGCCTCCGCGAGGTGCTCGACGACACCTCGATCGAAGACCTGCGCACCGGGAACCTGCCTGACCGCGTGCGCCGGCTCGTCGCCGCCCCCGACGCCTGGCGCAACCGCTGAGCCGACGCAGGCTCCGGACCTGACCGGCCCTGACCGGCCCTGAGGGAGCAGGTGGGCTCGCACCAGCTTTCCCGTCATGGGATCGGCGGGCCCGCTCGTGCCGGCCGGGGCGGGGCATCACCCTCTCGCCCCGGCCACGCAGTCGAGTCCGGCCCAGAAACCCCCTGAGGCCTCGTCGCATCACCTCGCTCGCCCAGGGGTCGCGGGGCCTGCGGCCGCACGGGCCACCGCTTGACCGGCGCCACCGCGGACCCGGACGGCGACCACGACCTCGATGTCGGTCCCGTGAACCGTGCATCGCCTGAGAACCGCTCCGTTGGCCCGAGCGACCGAGTCGGCGCGGGCGCAACCGCCGGTGCGAGGGCCGGAGCCCGTCAGCCAAGGGCGCACTGCCTCGGCGCCGGCAAGGGCCGCGAGGTCCGCAGCGAGCCGCGCCCGGTGGCTGGCCTCGACGGCGGCCGCGACGGACAGCCCGGCCGCCGTGAGCACGACCAGGAGCGCGACCGCGCCGATCGCGAGCACCGACCCGGACCCTCGGTCCCGAGATCGCTGCGGCGCGGCACGCCCCGGCCAGGACTTCGGACCGCGAGGTCCACCGGGCGCGCCGAGGGATGGCAGAGCCGCGCCATCGTGGCCCTGACGGCACCGCCCGCCCGGATCCGGCACACTCGGGCGGCCCGTCCACCGGGCGCGAAGGCGGCCTGGGTGCCCGGGCGACACCGTCGTCATGGCGGGCTCGGGATCTCGACGGGGGTGATCGCCGACGCCGAGACCGTCCACCCGGGCACGATGCCCCACTCTCCGGAGCGGGCCCGCACGACGACATGGACCTCGTCCCCAGCTGTCACGAGGTCGATCTCCGCTCCGGCCGGGGCCGCGGTCAGTGCCAACCGGCGAGCCTCCTCGACCGGGTCTCCGCGTGCCGCCGCCCGGCCCGCCAGCCGAGCGGCATCGACACAGCGGATCTGGTCCACCCCGGCCATGAGTCCGGCGGCGCAGACGACGAGGACGAGCGTGACGGCCGGGAGGGCGACGGCGAGCTCGGCCGTCACCATCCCGCCGTCACGCCGCCCCGCCTCCGGGACTGCGCGGCCACGTGCGGGCTCCCACGTTCGGCCCGGGCCGCACCCGCCAGGCTCCCTCCGCGGGGCGTCAGCTCTCCGAGAACGTTTCCTTCCGCCCCGCGGCCCGGGCCACCTCCAAGGGCCTGGTTTGCGCCTGCATTCCGTCCGTCTGTTCCGGGTCGGTGGTGGCACGGTCTGCGTCACCCGGCGATCCCGAGCGCACTCTGCACGATGCCCTCGAGCGCGCCGCGAACGGCGTCGGACTTGACCACCCCGAGGAGCACGAGAGCGAAGGTGCAGGCCGCCATGATCCCGACGGCATACTCGGCCGTTGTCATGCCGGCGTCGCCCCGAGGGCGTCGGCTCATTGCTGTGAGGAGTCGATTCATCTGAGTTCCCTTCTCTTGCAGTTCATCCCGCCGGAGGTACCGGTGGGAGGTTGGAGATCCGGTGTCCACGTGAGTGACCCCGAGAGGGCGTTCCCCGCCGCCGCCCTTCGACCCGCGCCCTTCGGCCCGCGCCCTTCGACCCGTGCCCTTCGACCCGTGCCCTTCGACCCGTGCCCTTCAACCTGCGCCGAGCAGCTGGCCGCCGAGCGCGACCACGAGCGGCACCACGGTGGTCAGGCAGAACGCCGGAAGCAGGACGAGACCGAGTGGCGCAACGAGGCGGACACCGATCTTCGCGGCGACGACCTCGAGGCGTTCGAGCTCGGACCGGCGCAGGTCGTCGGCGGCGGTGAGCAGGAGGGGTCCGGGAGGCACTCCGGCGTGGTGCGCGATCGCGACAGCCCGCGCCGCAGGCGCCCAGGCGCGGTCGACCGAGCCCCAGGCCTCTCCTTCCGGCGCGCCCCACTGGAGGGCCGCGGCGACCTGGCGGAGATCACGGGCAACCCGCTCGGGTGAGCGCTCGGCCACCGTGGTCAGCACCTGCCAGGTGGGCAGACCCGAGCGGTACCCGAGGGCGAGCAGGACGAGCGCCGTCGCCACCTGGTCCATTCCCAGCCGCCCCACTCCGTGCCGGTCGCCACGACCCGCGCCCGCCTGCTCCGCACCGCCGCGGTCACGCCCAGGCGGTCGGAGGGACGCCGCCTGCTTGCGCCCTCCGTCATCCGATCGCGGCTGGACGATCACGGCAGCCGAAACCAGGATCGCGGTCATGGTGGCGGCGTTCACGGGGTCACCGCCCTGCGAATCATGCGCCGGCACCAGAGCCGCCCGACGACCATGAGCAGGACGCCGCATGTCGCGCTCGCGGTCGCGACGGGGCGGCCGCCGTAGAGCTCCGCCGGCCCGACACCGCAGGCCAGGCCGAAAAGGGGGCCGGTGAGCGGCAGTACCGTCAGAACCGCCACCGTCGCCTTCGGGCCGGCGACCGCGACGGCCACCTTCCGCTGCCTGGTCCGTGCCTCACGCAGCCCGGCAGCCGCTCGCTCCACCGCGACAGCCAGCGGGACCCCGGTGTCCTCGGACAGGCGCCAGGCCGCGGCCACGAACGTGAGCTCCCTCGAGCCGGTGCGGTCGGCGTAGTCCGCCCACACGGCCGCCACCGAACTGCCCTGGCGCGCCGCCTCGGCCAGCTCCGCCCCGAGCCGCCGCGTCGTCTGCGGCGCGCGGACCCGGTCTCGCACCCGCACGGCCGTGCCGCCGAGTGACCCGGCCCGCACCGTCCCGCTCGGAGCCGGTGCCACCCCGGGACGGCGATCCGGACCGAGAAGTGCCAGCTCGCGATCCACCCGGTCCACGGCTTGCCTGCCCTGACCACCGGTCCGGACGGCATCCAGGGGCCCCACGACATCGCGGGCCGCTACGGTCTCTCGGGCCCCCACGGTCTCGCGGCCCGCAACGGTCTCGAGGGTCTCAACGGTCTCGCGGGCATCGATCACACCGACCCCATCACCACTCTCGGGGGCATCGACGGCGTCGAGGGCTGCGACGGCGAGGCTGATCGCGGTGAGCTGCGGAAGGCCGGCGACCAGTGCCGGTGCTGTCGCGTCAAGAAGGGCCAGAGCGGCTGCGATCACGTCGTCGGGCTTCTGCCGCATCCGCCATCGGCGATAGACCTCGACAGGGTCCTGGTGCCAGATGCTTCGTGGGGAGAGGCTGCCGGTCCCCAGGGCTCCTCGCGAACCAGAGCTCACCGGCCCGTCGCCCGGCAGCGACTCCGGGTTGAGACGGGCCGCCCCGAGAACGGTGACCGCTCTCCCGATGCGATCGTGAACGGGCCACACCAAAACGGCCACGACCAGGAGCAGGGCGACGACGGCCGGCCTCATGAGAGCTCCGCCCACGTCGGGGCACCTGCACGGTCCGGAACGATCGCCGGCCGAGGACCACCCTCGACGCCGAGGGCGCTCCGACAGTCAAGAGTGCGCGCAAGGGCTGGAGCTCCCGCGGATCCGGTGTAGTCGACGGGGAGGTCGAGACGCGCAGCGAGCGCCGGCCACGCGGCTTCGCGGGTCCAGGCATGGCCAGGGCCGTCCCACGCCAAGGCCGGCACGATGCTCAGCCCGGTCTCGCGCCGGAACACTGCCGCGATCGCCGCCACGTGGCGAGTGCCAGTCCCAACGCCGTCGCCTGCCTCGCTCGAGGCGTCGCCGGGGAAGCGCGCGCCCGAACCCTGTTCGCGACCGAGTGCCCTGCCGCCCCGCGATGCGTCTGACAGGGGCGCCCCCGGCGGGAGGTCGCTGCCCGGCTGGTCCGTGCCTCCGCGGCGAGCCACATGGATGACGAGGTCGACGGCCGCGGCCAGCTGGGCCCGGACCCCGTCGGGCCCGAGCCCGGCAAGCGCGCCCAGGGCCTCGAACCGGGCGATGACATCCTCAGGCGCATTCGCGTGGACCGTGCCGCAGCCGCCCTCGTGGCCGGTGTTGAGCGCGGCGAGGAGCTCACGCACCTCGGCGCCGCGCACCTCGCCGACGACGATCCGGTCGGGACGCATCCGCAAGGCCTGACGGACGAGTGTCTCGAGGGTGACCTCGCCGGCCCCCTCGACGTTGGCCGGGCGCGCCTCGAGCCGCACGACGTGCGGGTGCTCCACGTGGAGCTCACGGACGTCCTCGACCACAAGGATCCGTTCGGCGGGGTCGACGCCGCCGAGCAACGCCGCCAGCAAGGTCGTCTTGCCTGCCCCGGTGCCACCGGACACGACGAACGACAGCCTCCTCCGGACGATCCGCTCGAGGACGTCCTGCCACGCGCGCGGGAACATCGACCGATCGAGCAGTCCCGGGAGATGAATCTGCTCCGACGACGGCACGCGGATCGTGATGTGTGGACCCCCTGCGACGAGCGGAGGCAGCACCGCGTGCAGACGGGCACCGGACGGCAGCTGACCGTCGACCCAGGGGCTCGCCTCGTCGAGCCGGCGACCGGCCAGGCCAGCGAGCCGGACGGCCAGCGCGCGCGCCTCGTCCGGCTCGATCACCTCGCCGACCCACTCCATCCCGTGTCCGCGGTCGACCCAGACCCGCCCGTCACCGTTGACGGCGACGTCGGTGACCCCGGGACGGGCGAGCCACGGCTCGAGCACTCCGGCCCCGAGGACACGGGAGGCGAGCGCCTCCCGCGACGCTGCCACCCGGCCCGCACCGAGTGCGCCGACCTCCTCGTGCACCACGTCCGCGACGAGGCCGGGGTCGGGCGCGCGGCCCTCACGAACGCGCTGCCACATCGACGGGGTGAGGGTCATGCCGCCACCCGCTGACCGACGAGACGCAACAGCAACCGGTCGGCCACATCGACGACCGGGCCACGGCCCCGCACGCCCGGGGCGACGCCCTCGGCCACGTCGGACGGCACCCGCGGGTCGTCCCGCACGAACCCCAGCACCGGGACGTCGAGCTGGTCGCTGACGAGGTCCTCGAGGTCGGCATCGGCTCTGACACCTCGCAGCACGACCCAGGGCTCGACGGGCTCGACCATCTCCCCCGGCTCCAGCGACTCGACCGGCCCGAGCACCCCGACCGGCCCGAGCACCCCGACCGGCCCGACCAGCTCGCTCGGCCCGGCAGCCCGCACCCTCTGCACCACGCCGGGCCTGCGGTAGTCCGCTCCGGGCCCGAGCCGCTCCCTGGGATCACGTCCGGTGTGCTGCGTCGTCGCCCGAGCAGCAGCCCTCCATGCGTCACGTGCCGCTCGTCCCCCGGGCTCCGTGTCCACGTCAGGGACCGGGCTCACCCCGGAGGGGCTCAGGGCCGGGGCCACGCTCACCGCGAGCGCCGCATCCAGGACGTCCCGCACCCCGGGCAGGTTCGTGGCCGCGGCAGCGAGCTGGGACACCTGGGTGCCCACGACCACGACGAGCGCGTCGAGCCGGCCCGCGACCGCCAACAGGACCCGCTCGTCGCGTGGCACGTCGAGGACCGTCACGTCGTGGACCCGCGCGAGCCCGGCCACGACGTCGGGCAGGACGGTCGCCCATCGCTCGACCGGCAGACCGATGCCGGACAGGACGGGCACGCCGAAGGTCTCGGGGAGCTCGCGGGCGAGCCCGAGCCCGTCGACGATGCCGTCGACGTCGACCAGCCGGTCCCATCGCCAGCCGGGCTCCTGCTCCACGCCGCACGCGACGTCGAGCCGACCCCCAAGCCCCCTCAGGCTGTCGAGGTCGACGGCGACTGCCCTCCGGTCGGCCTGGGCGGCCCGGACCGCGAGCGCCGCGGCGAGCGTGGTGGCGCCGACCCCACCAGACGCGGGCATGAATCCGATGACGTGTCCCATGCCACAAACCTCGCGGTTCGCGCCGACGCGGCCCAGCGGCATACGGACGATGGTGGACAACGCGCCACGGGCCGAGGGGATGTGGACGACGAACGAGGCAGCCGGGTGACAGCGCCCGGAAAGGCGGTGGCCCCCGTCCGGGGGAAGACGAGGGCCACCTGCGCGTGACCTGGAACCGGGGGGGAGGCGCCAGATCAGCGGCGCTCGACCCCAGGGGGGAGCGCGCGTCCATCGTTGATCGTTTTGACACGTAATGCAAACCAGCACGCCATGTCAGAGCGGTCTTTCGCACATCTCCCGGACGTCTTCGCGACGGTCGCCGTGGGTGGTCGAGCGTGCTCCCGACGCCGTCCATCGACGGGTGCAGGAGGAGGCTCCCCGGCCGTGTGGTCGGGGAGCCTCCAAGTGAGAAGTCCGTGCTACCAAGCGTGCATCTTCGTAGTGTCGCCTCGGTTGTGTCTCCGAGGGTGGACGGTTCACAAGTGAACTGATCTCGCGTGGGTACGCGGTCTCTTCTCGAAACATTCAGGTTGTGCATGGACCCGGCTCTACGCCTCTCGGCGATGTTTGGTTCCTGCTTCTGTTGTACTCCGACACCTCGGCGTGGCGACAGTCCCGCCACCCAGATTGCTCACAGAAACTGTCCACCGGCGTGGACACTCGACCCGCGACGAGGGCGGCGCCAGCTGGTCAGGACAGGCGGCCCGCGCGGATCGCGTCGCAGATCCGCTCGCCCTCGGCGACCCCGGCGACGAGGGCGTCCCCGGCCTGCCCGAGCCAGAGCCCGACACCCGCTGCAGTCCCCTGCCCGTATGCCGTGAGGGCGCCGAGGTAGGCCGGGCCGCCGTTCGCGACGTGACCGGCTTCGGGCACCGCCACGCCGGTGGGGTCGAGCCCGAGAGCCTGGACGAGGGCGCGCTCCATGGCTCGGGCCACGAGGCCGTTGCCGTGGACGAAGGGCCGGATCGAGGCGATCTCGGCGTGGACGAGGGCCGCGACGACGAGGGCGGGCACCCGGTTCGTCGCGGATGATGCAGCGACGATGAGCTCCGAGAGGTGGGCCAGCCGGGCCGCGACGACGTCGGCGGAGGGGGCCGGCCCGAGGTCCACGAACTCGGTGCAGTCCTCGTCGCCGATCCGCGGCCGCCCGAGCGGGTCGGGTCCCTCCATGGCCGGCCCGCGGCCGAGAGGCGACGCCGCAGCGACGTGCAGGCGGGCGAGGGCCTGCAGCGGCGCGGTGCGCACGAGCGTGACGATGCGCTCGCTCTCCGCCGTGGCCGCCACGGCACCCTTGAGGGTCGTCAGGCCCGGGTCGAGGTCCTCGGGCCACGGGCGCGCGCCGCTCATCAGCTCGCGAACGACGGCGACGGGGAAGTCAGCTCCGTCGAGGGCCGCACTCGCCTGCGCGCCGCGGACGCGCGACTCGGCGGACGCCTCCGGGATGCGGCGACGCAGCGCCTCGTGGAACCGCAGCCGGGTGCAGGCCTCGCGGGCCGCCTCGGCCTTGGCCCGCACGTCGGGCAGGTCCACGAGCGTGGCGAGCTGGTCGAGGAGGGCGGACTGCTGCGGGCTGGGGTCGGGCACCGAGACAGCCTAGGAGCAGCGGGCGGGTCCATGCCGTCGAGGTGAGGAGGCCCACGCAGGGATGGCGATGCAGATCACGCGGCCCCAAGCACACCCACGGCAGGAGGGACGTTCATTGGTGCGAGTCAGCGGGCGCTGATCGTTTGACCCGACGAATCAACCTTCGATCGTTGGTTGGTTGCCCGATCGCGGGACAAATCCCCCTGTGGCCCCCACAATCGTCGGATGGCCGAACACTCAAGAGATGCGAAACTCGACGGTCTGCGGGGTCTGGCGGCCGTCGCGGTCGTGTACTTCCACTTCCTGTTCCTGACCGGGCTGATGCCACGTGCAGGTGGGGGGCAGGTCGGCGTCCTCGTCTTCTTCGTGCTGTCCGGCTACCTCATCACCAGGATCCTGTGGGCGGCCGCCCTTCCCAACCTCAGCAGCGTGTACACGACGTTCCTACGAAGACGTGCGACTCGCCTCTACCCTCCGCTCGTCGGCGTCGTCATCGTCTGCGCCCCGGTCATGGCGTACTTCGGTCCGGAGAGTGCGGGGGACGCGATTCGAGCAGCCGCGATCGTGCTGACCCAGACGACGGCCTTCTTCCACCTTGCCGGCGCCATGCCTGACCAGGGCTGGCTCCACGCCTGGAGCCTCACAGTCGAATGGCTCTTCTACCTCCTGTGGCCTCTCGTCGTCCTCACGCTTCGGGTGCGTCAGGTCGGCGCTGAACGAATGCGCAGGGTGGCGCTCGCTCTCGCGTGCATGCTCTACCTCGCCTCTCTGCCGCTGTCGCCTCTCGCCTTCTACTACGCACCGCTCGCGAACCTCGCGGTGATGCTCGTCGGCGCGGCCCTCGCCCTCGGTCACGTGCAACGCTCGGAGGGCCGCTACCCCGGACGTGAACCACGCGTGTCAGACATGGCCTTCGTCCTCTTCCTCGTGATCGTCTTCCTCCCGAGCAATGTCGCCGGTCTCGTCCTCTACCGATACTCGATGTTCCCCATCGCGGTCATCGCGGCTTACGTGATCCTCGACCAGCGCCCCGGCACCAACGGCTTCAGCCAACGGCTTCTCGAGTCGCGGCCCATGCGGGCCCTCGGCCTCTCTAGCTACAGCCTCTACCTTTGGCACCTTCCTGTGCTCTGGACCGCGTGGTGGGCCCTCCCGGAGGTCGCCCCGTCCATACGCGTGCTCATCGCCTTGGCCATCCTCGTGCCCGCTGTCTTCGTGAGCTATCGGCTGTTGGAGAAGCCGCGGCTCCGGGGCCTGCCGTCCACGTCGGCGACGGCCCCGCGACCGATGGAGTCGCGCCGCGCCGAGACTCTCCTCGAGGGTTGACGCGCCAGCCAGATCGACAGGTCGGCCCGAGCGCGGCTACCCTCGACGCATGCGTTCGTTCACGACCCAGGCGTGGTGGCTGCCCAGCTGAGGCGGCCCTTCGACGAACCCTTTCCGAGCCGCCCACGGGCGGCTCGATGCATGTCTGGCAGGACGTGACGGCGCAGGTCCCGTGGGCACCGACCCACAGGAGACAAGCCATGACCACCCACACTCTTTCCACCCAGACCCAGCCCACCCAGGCCCTTCCCACGCCGCCCGACCTCTCTGACGCCGAACCGCTGCCGGTCCACGTCGACGAGAGCACGACGTATGCCGCCGCGCGCGACCGCAGCGCCGTCCTCGACGGCCTCATCGACGGGCATGCGGCGAGCGACCCGACGCGGTTCCGGATGCTGACCGGCGACCGGCCGACGGGCCCGCTCCACATCGGGCACTACCTCGCGAGCCTGCGCAACCGGGTTCGTCTGCAGGACAAGGGCGTCGAGACCTTCGTCGTCATCGCCGACTACCAGGTCATCACGGACCGGGACTCGGTGGGGGCGGTGGGCGACAACGTCCGGGGGCTCGTCCTCGACTACCTCGCAGCCGGGATCGACCCCGAGCGCACGACGATCTTCACCCACAGCGCGGTCCCGGCGCTCAACCAGCTCATGCTGCCCTTCCTGTCGCTCGTCACCGATGCAGAGCTGCGCCGGAACCCGACCGTCAAGGACGAGCTCGGCGCGACGGGCGCCCGCCCCCTGACGGGTCTGCTCCTCACCTACCCCGTCCACCAGGCCGCCGACATCCTCTTCTGCCACGCCCGGATCGTCCCCGTCGGCCGGGACCAGCTCCCCCACCTCGAGCAGACCCGGGCCATCGCGCGTCGTTTCAACAGCCGGTATGCCGCTGGGCAGAGTGTGTTCGCCGAGCCCGAGGCGCTGCTCAGCGACGTTCCCCTGCTCCTCGGCCTGGACGGGGCGAAGATGAGCAAGAGCCGAGGCAATGTCATCAACCTGAGCGACACCGCGGACGAGACGGCCTCGCGGATCCGGTCGGCGCGCACGGACTCGGAGCGAAGCATCACCTTCGAACCCGAACGCCGGCCCGAGATCGCCAACCTGCTCACCCTGGCCGGGCTCCTGCGCGACGAGGACCCGGTGGCGATCGCCGACTCGATCGGCGACCGCGGGGCCCGGGCGCTCAAGGACGTCGTCACCGAGGCGGTGAACGAGACCCTCGCCGACCACCGGGCCCGCCGGGCCGACCTCGCTCGCGACCCGGCATACGTCACGCGCGTGCTCCACGAGGGGAACGCCCGCGCCAATGCGGTCGCCGAACGAAGCCTCGCGACGGTCAGGGCGGTGAT
Source organism: Intrasporangium oryzae NRRL B-24470 (assembly GCF_000576595.1). GTDB lineage: Bacteria > Actinomycetota > Actinomycetes > Actinomycetales > Dermatophilaceae > Intrasporangium_C > Intrasporangium_C oryzae. The sequence goes on from NZ_AWSA01000001.1 coordinate 177,512, forward strand.
GGGCATGGCGTACTGACCGGCCCGGAGCGTGCCAATCTGCGCTAGGGAGAGGGTGCTTGAAGCAGCGCTGATCCGTCAGCACTCGCAGCAACCCGCCACTTGGCCTGCTTCGTCAGCGCCTCGTACGTCGCACTTGTCTGGCTTACGAGCGCGTACCGGCACCCGGTGTCTCGGACGTAGTCCTCCCAACCCGGGACGGCCGCGGCGAAGGACTGGTAGCCGCGGATGTGCTTCACGGAGTAAATCTCGGCCCGAGGGTCGATCGTCACGCGGAGCTGGGGGTGTCGCCAGATGAGCCAACCGCCGTCGATCCAATCATTGCAGACGACGGTCCGCGAAGGGAGCGCGTCTAGTTGTGCGTTGAGACCATTCGGACCCAACCCGGGACTCCGAAGGCCCGTGGAGGCGATGATGGCCGCGAGGGCCAGTGCGCCTGCACCGAAGCAGACGGAGAGGCCCACCTCGCGTCGCGTCACGGGGGATCTGTCCTGACGGGTCAACTGCTGGAGCGCCGCTGCTGCCAAGGGGGCCAGCACCGCGCCCGCGATGGCGACGGTCCGTGCATACGTAAAGGCGAGGGCGAGTGCAAGCAGCAGCAGAAGAAACACATGCCACCGCCGACCCTCCGCCTCGCGGGCCGCATGAATGAGGACAACCGCCACGAGGAGCAAGGCGGCGATGAAGACTGGTTCTGTCGCTGAAACCGGTTGCCACTCTGTGATGTAAGCCGTGATCTCACCGACCTGAAATGGTGACGCCAAGAGCACGGGTCCGACCGGAGTGAAGGCTGCAACGACGAACGACATGAGGGGAATGGCAGCCAGAGGGGCCAACCTTCGTAGCGCGACGCGACGCTCGAAGGCCATACCGAGCACTACCAGACCGCCCACCACCGGTCCCAGGAACCACATGCCATGGGAGCAGGCCCAGAGCCACGAGACCGGAATGAGCCACCAGCGGGGGCGGAGGTCTTCGGACGTGCGCAGCCACGCATCCGCCGTCACGACCGTCAGTGCGAAGGTCACCAACTGGGGGCGCGGCGACAGGCTCGCTGACATGGTAAAGAGAGCGACAACAGCGACCAGAGCTGCGACCAGGGCGGAGGCTCTGTGTCGACACGCCACCCATAAGGCGGTGAAGATTCCGGCCGTCGCCAGAGATAAATACAACGCCGCCCCTCCCAGCCCGAATACTTGGGCTAGACCGCTCATGGCCAGCTCGGGAAGCCACTGATTGAGGATCCAGCGTTTCTCGCTCGCGCTGCTCCAAGGGTCACTGAGGACGAACTCCCACGTCTGACGTAGATAGTCCCCTGTCCGCAAGTGCCAGAAGGTGTCGGGGTCTCGTACCGGACGGAGCACACGGAGAATGACGACAGCAGCGATGGCTCCGGGCAGATACGGCGACAAAGCGCGAATCAGGGCCGATCCTCCCGATGGCGCGTTAGCGGGCACTTCGTCGTCGATGGAGACCTCTGTTGCTTGACTGGGCACCACGGCATTCTGTCTGATCGGCGACCGCTCGTCGCGGCTGGCGGCCCGCTCGCCGGGCTACTGTCGAGTAGGGCGCGAGACGCAGGTCACAACACCTTGTTGGGCGAACTACCGTTCGGTTGAGTTGCACCAGCACCATCGACGATGCGAAAGGCAGATCCCGTGAGCGACACGCTGACGAACTCGACCGACGGCCACCGCTTCACCCCACCCGCGGAGCTCGCGGCGAAGGCGAACGGAACCGCCGATCTCTACGAGAAGGCCGCCGCCGACCACGAGGGGTTCTGGGCCGAGCAGGCCCGGACCTACGTCTCGTGGAGCAGGCCCTTCACCGAGGCGCTCGACTGGAGCAACCCGCCCTTCGCGAAGTGGTTCGCCGACGGCGAGCTCAACGCCTGCGTCAACGCCGTCGACCGACACGTCGAGGCGGGACGCGGTGACCGCGTCGCGATCCACTTCGTCGGCGAGCCCGAGGGCGACACCCGCGACATCACGTATGCCGACCTCCACGCCGAGGTGCAGCGCGCCGCCAACGCGCTCGCCGACCTCGGCATCCGCAAGGGCGACACCGTCGCGATCTACCTGCCGATGATCCCCGAGGCCGCGGTCGCCATGCTCGCGTGCGCCCGCCTCGGCGCCCCGCACTCGGTCGTTTTCGGCGGCTTCTCCGCCGAAGCGCTCCACTCGCGCATCGAGGACGCGAAGGCGAAGGTCGTCATCACGGCCGACGGCGGATACCGCCGCGGCGCCCCTTCGGCGCTCAAGCCCGCTGTCGACGCCGCGCTCGACCACGGCGACACGTCGGTGACCAACGTGCTCGTCGTCCGGCGCACCGGACAGGACACGGCGTGGAACGACCGGGACCTCTGGTGGCACGAGGCCCTCGAGAAGGCTGCGCCGACGCACGAGGCCCAGGCGTTCGAGGCCGAGCACCCGCTCTTCATCCTCTACACCTCGGGCACGACCGGTAAGCCGAAGGGCATCTTCCACACGACGGGTGGCTACCTCACGCAGGCGGCCTACACCAACGCCGTCGTCCATGACGTCCACCCCGACACCGACGTCTACTGGTGCACCGCCGACATCGGCTGGGTCACCGGGCACTCCTACATCGTCTACGGGCCGCTCACGAACGGCGCCACCCAGATCATGTACGAGGGCACGCCGGACACCCCGCACCAGGGACGCTGGTGGGAGATCGTCCAGGACTACAAGGTGACGATCCTCTACACCGCCCCCACCGCCGTCCGCACCTTCATGAAGTGGGGCGCCGACATCCCCGCGAAGTTCGACATGAGCTCGCTGCGTCTCCTCGGCTCGGTGGGTGAGCCGATCAACCCCGAGGCATGGCTCTGGTACCACAAGAACATCGGCGGGGGCCGCGCCCCGATCGTCGACACGTGGTGGCAGACCGAGACGGGCGCCATCATGATCAGCCCGCTCCCGGGTGTGACCGAGCTCGAGCCGGGCTCGGCCCAGCGTCCGATCCCCGGCATCAGCGCCGAGATCCTCGACGACATGGGCGAGCCGTTCACGACGCCTGAGCAGGTCGGCTACCTCGTCCTCACGAAGCCGTGGCCGTCGATGCTCCGCGGCATCTGGGGCGACCCGGAGCGCTACAAGGAGACGTACTGGTCGCGGTTCGGCGAGAAGTACTACTTCGCCGGTGACGGCGCGAAGTACGACGCCAACGGCAACATCTGGCTGCTCGGCCGCGTCGACGACGTCATGAACGTCTCCGGCCACCGGCTCTCAACGGCCGAGATCGAGTCAGCACTCGTGTCGCACCCGAAAGTCGCCGAGGCGGCCGTCGTCGGCGCCAACGACGAGACGACCGGCCAGGCGGTCTGCGCGTTCGTCATCCTCCGCCAGGAGGCCGTCGCCGAGGCCGACGAGCCCGGCGAGGGCGGCGACCTCGTGCAGGAGCTGCGCAACCACGTCGCCAAGGAGATCGGTCCCATCGCGAAGCCGCGCTCGATCATGATCGTCAGCGAGCTGCCGAAGACCCGCTCCGGCAAGATCATGCGCCGCCTCCTGCGTGACGTGGCCGAGGGCCGCGAGGTGGGCGACGTCACGACGCTCGCCGACAGCTCGGTCATGGACCTGATCAAGCGGGGCATGTCGCCGGGCGACTGACGCCCGGCTCGCAAGCCCATCTCGCCGTATGCCGCTCGCTCCCTTGCCGTGGAGCGAGCGGCATTCGCGTGTCTGGGTCAGACCGGGCCGGAGGTGGGTTTCGCGTCAAGGTCGGGCGGTTCGTACGAATGGGCCTCGGGTGGACCTGTCGAGCCCTACGTTTGGGAGCATCAGGTTCGCGTTTCGGGAGGTCGCATGACAGCCGATCCAACCAACAAGCCACCAGCGGGCGCCCCCGCTGCAGACCCGGAGAAGTCGGGGACCGCACTGGACATGCTCCGGATGCACCTGGGCCGGGACCTCGTGGCGCTCGGGTTCCTGCTCGTCCTCGGCGTCTTCGTCATCGCCATCTCGTTCTATGCGGCTGCGACCGACGTGGCGACCGCGGTGGGTCCGGTGACGACCCTCGTCGGCACACTGATCGGCACCGTCTTCGGCGCCCAGATCGGCAGCCAGGGCAAGGCCGAGGCCCAGGCATCCGCCGACGCGAACGCCAAGCGGGCCCAAGAGGCAGCGCTGCTGGTCGATCCGGCGCAGGCCGGTCCCCTCCTCGAGCTGTGGGACGGCGGCGCCGGCCAGGCCATGTCCGGAGGGACCCAACCGTGAACACGCCGCCGAAGGCCCTGTCGCTCGCCTACGCCGCGTCGCTCGTGCTCGTCGTGATGATCGCCCTCATCGTGGGTGCGGCCTCCGGCCGGATCGGCACTCCGACGACCAGCCCCGCCCACACCGTGACCGTCACGGTCACCAGTACGCCCGCGAAGAAGTGAGCCCCCTGACCGAACGCACCACCTGACCAGCCATGCCCGAAGGGTCGGCATCGGACGAGCGGCCGAGGGAGGTTCGTCGAGGCATGGACCATCGCCCGGCCGCCCCGCGGCCGGGCTCGGGGCGGGCACGCTAGACGTGCCAGGTGACCCCGCGACCGGTGACCGTCGCCGTCAGACCTCTGACGTGGACCACGGTGTGGTGCCGGCCGCAGAGCAGGGCGGCGTTGCCGAGGTCGGACGGACCGCCATCGACCCAGTGCGTGACGTGGTGGGCCTCGCACCACTGGGGCGGCATCGTGCAGCCCGGGAAGGTGCAGGTGGTGTCGCGGATCGTCAGGGCGCGGCGCTGCGCGGGCGTGAAGAAGCGCTGTTCGCGTCCCACGTCGAGAACCTCCGAGGGTCCGCCCAGCACGACCGGAATGACGCCCGCGTCGCACGCCAGGCGGCGGATCGTTCCCGGCGAGAGGATCTCATCGTTGTCAGCCTTTCCGGCTCCTCGGATCCCGTCGAGGAGCGCGGCCGCGGACATGGTGACGACGAGCCTGGTCCGCTCGGTCCGCGCCACTCCGTCAGGCGAGCCGACAGCGCGGCCAACCAGCTCGAGCAGAGCGTCAGCGCACCGCGTTGCGTACGTCCGGGGGTCGTCCTTCTGCGCACCGTCCCACGCGAGGTCAGGCCGCGGCCGCGCCAGCGGGTCGATCGCCGCATCGATGATGGCGGCTCCTTCGGGGTCGAGGCGCAGACGGTACTCGGTCATCCCGGCGCTCTTGCCGACCTTGGTGAACGCGCGACCCAGTCGCCTCCTCGCGTCCTCGTCGTCGAGCGCGGCCGGGGGCTTGAGGGTCGCACGGGCGTGGGCGATCAGACGCGCGAGCTCCTTCACACTCAGTGCCTCGAGGTTGTCGACCATCGCCTCGATGATGCCGGCGAGATGGTCAGGGTCGGCGATGGATGCAACATCCCGCTCGAAGCGGATGATGGCTGCGGCGTGCTCGACGCTCGTCGAGCCAGCAGCGACCTTGTCGCCCAAGACGCTCCATCGCTGCTCGCGCATCGCGCCTCCCACGACTGCGAGGCGGGCAGCAGCGGGACCTTGAAGTCCGGGCGCCTGCGTCCGGAGCCAGTCCGGCTGCGACAGACCGTCGTCGACGCCCAGCCCGCGCTCCCCGGCCTCGCGTCAGAGGACGGCCACGAGTGCCTGGGCCGTCTCGTGCAGACGCTGTGCCTGGCCGATCGCCGCACCGACGTGGGGCTCCGGCAGCGACCAGGTGGGGCACTCCGTCGCGAGAGCCACGACCTTCGACACGAGCGACTCGAGCAGGTCGGGAAGGTCGAGCAGGTCGGGAACGTCGAGCAGGTCGGGAACGTCGAGTGGGTCGGCTAGGTCGAGTGGGTCGGCTAGGTCGAGCAGGTCTCGGGCCGAGCGCGCCGCGGAGCCGGTCCGGTCGTGGCAGGCGCACTCACCGCCGCAACAGTCGACCGCGGGCTCGGCGGGGCGCCTGGCAGCACGCCACCAGAGCACTTCACCATAGGCACCACGAGGGGCGTCGCCAGGCGCGAGCCGCCGAGCCGATCGCGCGCCGGCAGCCCTCCGGGACCTGACGCCCGAGAAGCCGCCAGGTCGGTGCGCCGTCGCGACTCCCTGCCCCATGATTCGAACATACCTTCGACCACCGACAGTGGAACGTCCCGAACGACCTCGGCTGGGCGGGCACTCACCCGGCCCAACGGCATACGTCGCGGCGGCTCAGGGAGTGCGCGAGCTGACCGGATTGCAAGATGCAGCAACCATTTTCGGCGCAGCGACCTCTCGGGCACGTCGAACCGTGAGGATTGGCTCATGACTGAGACCACAGGGGGAAACGAGCGCCTGGCCGTCCTGATCGACGCCGACAATGCAGACCCGGGAATCATCGACGGCCTGCTGGCCGAGATCTCCAAGTTCGGGGTCGCCAGCGTGAAACGCATCTACGGCGACTGGACCACGCCTCAGCTCGGGCGGTGGAAGGAGAGCCTGCTCGGCCACTCGGTCCAACCCATCCAGCAGTTCGCGTACACGAGCGGGAAGAACGCGACCGACAGCGCCATGATCATCGACGCGATGGACCTGCTCTACACGGGTACGTTCAGCGGCTTCTGTCTCGTCTCGAGCGACAGCGACTTCACGAGGCTCGCCTCACGCCTCCGCGAGTCGGGAACACGGGTCTACGGGTTCGGGGAGAAGAAGACGCCTCGACCCTTCGTCACCGCGTGCGACCAGTTCATCTACACCGAGATCTTCAAGAGCGCTCCCGAGGAGCCCAGCTCTGCCTCGCCGCAGTCCGCGACCGACCTCAAGCAGGACACCCGTCTGGTGAGCCAGCTCCGGTCCGCCATCGCCGCAGCCTCGGGCGAGAACGGCTGGGCCGCACTCGGTGCGGTGGGGAGCATCCTCATCAAGCAGTCGCCCGACTTCGACCCTCGCCTCTACGGCTACACCAAGCTCAGCGACCTCGTGGAGGCGGTGGGGCTCTTCGAGGTCGACCGCCGTCCAGGCGGACCCGTCAACGTCTCGGACGCCCGCCGCCGCACCCCCCAAGCGAGGGCCTGACCTCCGCATCAGGGCAGACAGCCCAGAGCCGACGTGAACCATGCCACACGGCATACGGGAATGCTCCGGAGGGTCACCCCGTTTAGTTGAAACGTGAAGCAACTTCGAGTCATCGTCTCCAGCACCCGTCCCGGCCGCATCGGCCCCAAGGTCGCCGAGTGGGTCGCCGCTCAGGCCTCGGCTCAGGCCACCGCCGACGAGTGGGAGGTGAAGCTGCTCGACCTGTCGGCCATCGACCTGCCCTTCTTCAACGAGGAGGACATGCCGCGCAACGGCAACTACGCCTTCGAGCACACCAAGGCGTGGGCGTCCGAGGTCTTCGAGTCCGACGCGATCGTCATCGTGACCCCGCAGTACAACCGCAGCTTCCCGGCCCCGATCAAGAACGCGATCGACTACCTCTACGCCGAGTGGCAGCGCAAGCCGATCGCCCTCGTCGGCTACGGCTGGACGGGCGCGTCCGACGCCACGGCCGACCTGGCCAAGGTCCTGCGCCACGTCGACGCCGACGTCGTCGGCGAGACCGGCCTCGTCTTCCCGGAGGACGTCTCGCCGACCGGTGAGCTGACCGTATCCGACGCGAAGCAGGCCGCCCTCGGCGAGCTCTTCAGCGCCCTCTCGCGCGCCGTCTCGGGGACGGTCGACGAGCCCGTCGACGTCGCCGCCGGCTGACCCTTCCCCTGTAGGTCACGGGCGCGCTCCTTCTGTGTGGCGCGCCCGTTGTCGTGTCCGAGCTCAGTCGGTATGCCGCTGGGCCGGCTCGCGGTGAGGCCTGCCGTCCCGGGCGAGTTGGGCCATCCCGCACAGGTTCGGGCCCGGCCGTTGCCGTTCTCGGCACCCCTAGGTAGAGTACGACTATGCAACCGAAGATGACCATCGCGACCCAGCTTGTTCTCGACGTGCTCCTCGGTGACCTGACGGGCGAGCGCTACGGATCGGAGATCGGCAAGGAGGCGGGCCTCCCCAGTGGGACCGTGCACCCGATCCTTGCCAGGCTCGAACGAGTGGGCTGGCTCGAGTCCCGTTGGGAGGACATCGACCCAAGCGTCGAAGGAAGGCCCGCCCGTCGGTATTACCGCCTCACGGAGTCGGGTGCCGTCGCTGCAAGGCGAGCACTCTCGGCCAAGGCACGGGCCCGGGTCGGCCTCACGCTCCGACCTCAAGGGGGAACATCATGAGCACGTCGCCCTCGCCCTCGGCGGTCAAGCACCGTCACCTCGTCGCGACGCGTCTCGCGACCCGCTCGATGGATCGAACGACGCGCGGACTCCCGGACGAGGAGCGCTCACGCCACCGGGACGAGGTCATCGCCGAGATGTATTCGCTGAGTCCCTTGGCCGCCCTCCGTTATGCCTTCGGTGTGATGGGCACCTCGGCCGCGATGCGGGCAGCCTTGACCGACGGCGAACCGCTCGCCGAGGAGTCGCAGGGTCGATCGCCCCTCGGTTGCCGCACGAATCTCCACCATGTGTGGAAGGGCTTCAGCACTGAGGACGGCGGTCGCTACCGGGCCTGCGCGCGGTGCGGCAAGGACGACCCACACCTGGGCAACGCCCAGCCCCCCTTGTTCTTCTGAGGCGCGCGGGAGGGATGGGCGTCGGCCGGCCGCAGTGCCGGTCGACGCCCGAACCGAGAATGCCGCGGTCCCGCCCGGCAAGCACTACCGTCGAGGGGTGAGTGACCACAGCGAGCAGCCACGCCCCGACGAGTCCGAGCCCACCGACCGGGTCTCCTTCGCGGACCTCGGTCTCGACGAGCGCCTCCTCAAGGCCCTCCGGGACGTCGGCTATGAGTACCCGTCACCCATCCAGGCCGAGACCATCCCCGCTCTGCTCGAGGGGCGCCACGTCGTCGGCCTCGCCCAGACGGGCACCGGCAAGACGGCCGCCTTCGCCCTGCCGATCCTCAGCCAGCTCGACCTGAAGCAGAAGTCGCCGCAGGCGCTCGTCCTCGCCCCCACCCGCGAGCTGGCGCTGCAGGTCTGCGAGGCCTTCGAGCGGTACGCCACCTTCATCAAGGGCGTCCATGTCCTACCCGTCTACGGCGGCCAGGCGTACGGCGTGCAGCTGAGCGCGCTGCGCCGCGGTGTCCACATCGTTGTCGGCACGCCCGGCCGGATCATGGACCACCTGGAGAAGGGCACGCTCGACCTCAGCGAGCTCCGCTTCCTCGTCCTCGACGAGGCCGACGAGATGCTCAAGATGGGCTTCGCCGAGGACGTCGAGACGATCCTCGCTGACACCCCCGACGACAAGCACGTCGCCCTCTTCTCGGCGACGATGCCGACACAGATCAAGCGGATCTCGAAGAAGTACCTGACCGACCCGGTCGAGGTGACCGTCAAGGCGAAGACGTCGACGGCGCCGAACATCACCCAGCGCTACCTCATGGTGTCCTACCCGCAGAAGGTCGACGCCCTGACCCGCATCCTCGAGGTCGAGAACTTCGAGGGGATGATCGTCTTCGTCCGAACCAAGAACGAGACCGAGACGCTCGCGGAGAAGCTGCGCGCCCGCGGGTTCTCCGCGATGGCGATCAACGGCGACATTGCCCAGAACCAGCGTGAGCGCACCGTCGACCAGCTCAAGTCGGGCAAGCTCGACATCCTCGTCGCGACGGACGTCGCCGCGCGCGGGCTCGACGTCGACCGGATCAGCCACGTCGTCAACTACGACATCCCGACCGACACGGAGTCCTACGTCCACCGGATCGGGCGCACCGGCCGCGCCGGGCGCAGCGGCGACGCGATCTCGTTCGTCACGCCCCGCGAGCGGCACCTGCTCAAGGCCATCGAGAAGGCGACCCGCCAGTCCCTGACCCCGATGAACCTGCCGACCGTCGAGGACATCAACGCCACCCGCCTCACCCGGTTCGACGACGCGATCACCGCGGCCCTCGCGACCGACAAGGTCGACTTCTTCCGCGACGTCATCGCGCACTACGTCAACGAGCACAACGTGCCCGAGGCGGACGTCGCCGCAGCGCTCGCCGTCGTGCTCCAGGGCGACGAGCCGATGCTCCTCGAACCCGAGCCCGAGCGGCCGACCCGGACGTTCGAGGATCGCAGCCGAGACCGGCGCGACGACCGCGGTGGTCGCGGGGACCGGGGTGCGCGCGACGACCGCGGGCCGCGCCAGCGCATCGAGCGTGGGCGGAGCGGGGGCGCTGGCAGCGACCTCGTGCCCTACCGGATCTCGGTCGGGCGGCGACACCGCGTCGAGCCTCGCCAGATCGTCGGGGCGCTCGCCAACGAGGGCGGCCTCGGTCGGCAGGACTTCGGGCACATCGACATCCGAACCGACCACTCCATCGTCGAGCTGCCCGACAATCTGCCGCCGGGCGCGTGGGACTCCCTACGCAGCACCCGCATCTCGGGTCAGCTGATCGAGCTGAGCAAGCTGGGCGACGGCGGCAGTCGTAGCAGCGCCGCGAAGAAGCCGCGGTGGAAGGACCGCCGCTGACCCTGGCTACGAGAAGTCACCGGGCGCGCCCCCCCTTCGAGGGGTCGCGCCCGGTTCCTTTTGTGCGCCGGGTCCGGATGCCGCTCGGCCCCGTTATGGGGGGGCGGGGCGCGTCAGAGCTTGGTGAACGCGTCGATCATGCGGATGGCGCCGGGTCCGATGACGACGATGAAAAGGGCTGGGAGGATGCAGAACATCAGCGGGAAGAGAATCTTCACGGTCACCTTCTGCGCTCGCTCTTCAGCCTTTTGCTTGCGCACGAGCCGCATCACCGAGGTCTGCTCTCGTAGGACCCCTGCGATCGGAAGCCCCATCCGGTCGGCTTGCACGAGCGCCGTGACGAAGTTCTTCACCTCGGGAAGCGTGATTCGCTCTCCCAGCCCAGCGAAGGCTTCGCCGCGGGACTTGCCGAGCTGGATCTCGGACAGGACGCGAGCGAACTCGCCTGAAATGGGACCCTCGATGTTGCGGGCGACTTGTAGCAGGGCCGCGTCGAAGCCTTGACCCGCCTCGACACAAACGCTGAGCATGTCGAGGGCCTCGGCGAGCCCCTTGCTCGCCTGGTCTTGGCGACGCAACGCGGCGTTGTAGACGAGCAGGTCGGGCAAGAAGAACAAGCTGGCCCCAAGACCCAAGGAAAGGAGGATCGACCGAGCAGTGAGGCCACCGCCGTATAGGAATCCGAGGAAAAGGCCCAGCAAGAGCGAAGCACCCTTGAGACCCATGATCCGTTCTACAGTCCATTGAGCCGGGTTGCCAGCCTGGTCTAGCCGTCGGGCGAGCTTGTCCGCAGTGCCGGTCGGCGACAGCCTGATGGCCAACGTCCGGGTCCGGTTCAGAATGGGTGCCAGTAGCCGGTCCTTCGCGTTCAGCTCCGCTCTGACCACTTCGCGGTCTCCGACGGAACTCTCGATCAGCGAGAGCGACTTCGCCACTCCGGTGGGCCCGCTTGAACTGGAAACAAGCGTGAGGACCGCGGCCAGCAGAGCCAGGCCAATAAGGATGGCCCCGACGTAGAGCAGGCTCATGTCACACCTCGATCTTCACAACTCGGCGCATCCAGAACACCCCGATCACGAGCATGACGCACCCGAAGACGGACAGGACGAGGCCCAGGGTCGTCGTCCAGAGCAGGCTCACGTATGCATAGTTGACGAACAACATGTAGATGAAGACGAAGAACGGCAGTGCGATGAGAATCGCTGCGGACAGCCGGCCCTCTGCTGACAGCGTCTGGACCTGACGGTGCAACGACTCACGTTCTCGGAGAGTGGCCGCGGTGGTGGTGAGGGTCTCGGCGAGATTGCCGCCGACCTCGCGCTGGACGCGCATGGCCATGACGGTCCAGCGCATCGATGTGCTGTCCATCCGCTCCGCCATTCGCTCTAGAGCGTCGGGAATCTCGGTGCCGATTCGCGTTTCGGCCAGCGCGCGCGAGAACTCCTTGGCTGCGGGCTCCGCCGCGTCTCGCGCAACTGCGTCGAGCGCCTGCGGCAGGCCGAAGCCGCTACGAAGGCTTGTCGCCACGAGCATGAGGACATCGGGGAGAATCCGTTCGAAGGCCTTCGCCCGCCGCCGGGCGAGGAACCGGAGAATCGCGGGCGGACCGAAGATCCCGATCAGCATTCCGATCGTGATGCCGAGCAGCTGGTGGGATCTGAACATCACGTAGAACACGCTCGTGACGACGACGACCGATACGACGCGAAGAACAAGCCACTCTCCCGCACGGAAGGGGAGGTCTGCCCTTTCGATCAGGGCCATCGTGCTCTTCGTCGCCCGGCGGTCCCTCATGACGCGTTCGCCAATGCCGACGATTTGCTCCGCCAAGGGCGCCGAATGGGTCTTGCCTTCTGAACGCGAGCGTTGTCGCGTCGTTGCGGCGATGTACTGCTCGATGGATGCGACCCGGAGCTGACGCTTCGAGGTGGTCGGGATCAAGGAACCCGCGGCGATAAGGAATGCTGCGAGACCGACGAGGCCTGCGGCGAGCCAGATCGCCCACGGCGCGTTGGGAGCCGCCCCGATGGATGCCGTCGCAGGGAGCGCGACTGCTGGGCGGGTCGCGGTCGGGGAGGGCGTGGGCGCCGCGGCGGCGGCCGCGAGATTGACGTCCTGCACCACGCGGAAGTCGCTGGCGCCGGCCGTCCCCCGGACCACGACGCTGTGCTTGCCGCTGTACTTCTTGGGCGTCGTGATGAGGAACTGCGACTGCGCGTCGAGTGCCTTGGCCGAGGCACGGAAAGCATTCGTGACAGCCGTCGAGTTCGACGCGGCGACAACGGACCCACCGTTGACCGAGGCGAAACTTCGGAGCGCCGTGGTCGCGTCCGGGTCGTTCGTGTTGAAGCGAACCACGTCGACGCGGATGCCCCCGCTGCGCAGGGCTGCCACGGCGCGGGCCAGGTCAGCGTCCTTGTTGGTGCTGAGGGTGTCGGCGCCGTCGCTGAGCAACACGATGCTCCGGTCGCCAGTGGCACCGAGTCCCCTCACGGCATCCAGCACGGCGGCATACAGGCTCGTGTCCCCGCGGGAGGCAAGTCCGTTGACGACGCGCTGGACTGCTGCCCGATCGCGGGTGGGCGCCAGGTCGACCCCGGCGGTGGTCGCGAAGGACGTGACCCCGACGAGGACGTCATCGGGGACGACACGAAGGTAGGCCGCAGTGGCCGAGCGAACGGTCGCCATGCCGCTCGTCCCCATGGAGCCGCTGGTGTCGATGACGAGCATCGAGCGGCGCTCGGTGCGCTCCGTCTTCTTCTGGAGGGTCACTGGCAGGAGCTCGCCGTCGATGCTGGCCGTCAGTGACGCCGGGTCGATCTCCACGGGGTCCACGCTGCGGACCGTGAGGACCCCCGTGACCCCCGTCTCGGTCGACGCGATCTGGGTCATGCTCACCGTGACTGGGTCCGCGGCGGTGGCAGGACCTCCGACGGCGAGAACGGCGCCGACCCCGAGGGTGAGAGTGACGGCAATGCGCTTGAGGATCGGGTGGGTCACAGGCTCATCCGTGCGAAGAGGGAGATGGGCAGGTCGACGCCGAGATCGGCGAGATCCTGAGTGAACTTCGGCCGGATTCCGGTCGGGACGAGGCCGCCCCGGAAGCGTCCGGCCTCGTCGCGTCCGGCCGAGTAGTCGAAGGTGAAGATGTCCTGGAGCGTAATCACGTCGGACTCCATCCCCACGACCTCGGTGATGGCGACGATGCGGCGCGAGCCGTCCTTGAGTCGGGACTGCTGGATGATGAGGTCCACCGCTCCGGCCACCTGCTCCCGGATGGCGCGCACCGGGAGCTCGACGCCGGCCATGAGAACCATTGTCTCGAGGCGGGAAAGGCTGTCGCGCGGGCTGTTCGCGTGGACGGTCGTGATCGAGCCGTCGTGGCCGGTGTTCATGGCCTGGAGCATGTCGAGGGCGGCTCCGTCACGGACCTCACCGACGACGATGCGGTCGGGACGCATACGGAGAGAGTTGCGCACGAGCTCACGGATCGCGATCGCCCCACGGCCCTCGATGTTGGCCGGGCGAGCCTCGAGACGCAGCACGTGCTCCTGGTTGAGCTGAAGCTCCGCGGCGTCCTCGATCGTGATGATCCGCTCGTCCTGCGGGATGAACGAGCTGAGGACGTTGAGCGTCGTCGTCTTACCGGAGCCGGTGCCGCCGGAGATGATGATGTTGCGCCGGCCACGCACGCACGCGTCGAGGAAGTCGCGGACGGTCTCCGACATCGTGCCGAAGGAGATGAGGTCGCGATCGGTGAACGGATCGGCGGCGAACTTTCGGATCGTCAGCAGGGCGCCGTCGAGGGCGATCGGCGCGACGACCGCGTTGACACGCGAGCCGTCGGGCAGGCGGGCGTCGACGAGCGGGCTGGACTCGTCGACGCGGCGGCCGACACGGGCGACGATCTTGTCGATCGTGCGACGGAGGTGCGCGTCGTCGGAGAACTGGGCGTCAGCGGGGAAGATTCGCCCGTCGCGCTCGATGTAGATGTCGTGCGGCCCGTTGACCATGATCTCGGTGATCTCGGCGTCACGGAGGTAGGGCTCGAGGGGCCCGTGCCCGAGGATGTCGTCGGAGACGTCCTGCGCGATCCGGGTGCGGTCCGCGAGCGAGAGCGGCGTCTGCTCCGAGTCGATGACCTGCTGCAGGGTGGTGCGCACCTGCGAGGCGAGCTCCTGCTCGGACAGGTGCGGGTCGTACAGTCGAGGTCCGAGGCCCTCGACGAGGGCCTGGTGAACCCGCTCCTTGACCGCGGCGAAGGGGTCGACGCCGCGACGCTTGACATGGTGGCGCGCATGGGGGGCCGGGTCGGGCGCATGAGGCGCGATCTGGGCCTGCCGGGCGGCATCGAGCCGATCTGCAAGACTGCTCATTTCCTACTCCTTCGCAGACCGAAGCTGCGCTTTCCTCCGGTATCGACCTCTTCCCCGAACCGTTGCCGGATCTCCCGGTCGACGACCTCACGGAACGCCGCGGCCACAGGGGACCTCGGTTCGTCGAGGACGACGACGACGCCGCGATTTACGGTGGCCGGGACGGACGAGCTCGTTGGCACCGTGGCACTGATCGGGTACTTGAGTGCAGCCTCGACGTCCTCCTGGCGCAGCCCGACCTTGGCGTCGGACCGGTTGAGGACGATCGTGCGAGCCTCCTTCGAGGCGCCCAGGGTGTCGAGGGTGTTCATCGCGAGTCGGAGGTTCTTCACCGCCGGGATGTCGAGCGTGGCGATGAGGATGGTGAGGTCGCTGAAGTCGCACGCGGTGAGGACGTGCTCTGTCAGGTTGGGCGGCGTGTCGATGACGATGTAGTCGTACTCGCCGCGCGCCACGCGGATCAGCTCCTCGACGACGACCGCCGGGATGCGGTCGGCATCGCCGGGGTCGGCCGGAGCCGGGATGACGTCGAGACCGCTCTCCGGGTGAGTCGAGACGACGGACTTCAGGCCTGGCGCGTCGAGGCGCCCGCGCATCGCGGCGACATCGCTCATCGAACGATCCGGGACGAGCTGAAGGCTGATCGCGACGTCGCCGAACATGAGGTCGACGTCGACGAGCAGAGTCCGTGCGCCCGTCGAGGCGAGGTAGGCCGCGATGTTCGTCGCGAGGGTCGTCTTGCCGACTCCACCCTTCGCGGAGAAGACCGTGAGCACCTTGCCGTCAGAGGCCGACGCACCGCTCGTGTTGCCACGCAGCTGTTCGGTCAGGGCCAGGCTTCGACGAACCGCCTCGGACAGAGCGGGCTGGTCGTCCACCTGGACGACCTCGCGGACCCCGGCGCGCAGGGCCTGGGCGAGGGCGTTCACATCCACGCGGTGACGCAGCAGGATCACCCCGAGTTCGGGCCGGTCGACCCTCTCGAGCTCGGCGATCGAGCAGGCCTGCTCGATCGGTATGTCGGGTCCGATGACGACGAGGTGGTGGTTCGGGTTGTCCTGCAGGGCTCGGCCGATCTGCGCCGGGGCGAAGATCTGCTCCACATCGGCACCCAGGGCGAACCGGTACGTGCTGTGAGCCCGCGGGTCGAGGTCCCAGAGGATCGTCACAGAACCCCCGAGGTGAAGATGTTCATGTCGTTGACCTGCCCGTTCGGGTCGACCTTGACATCTGATCCTCGGAGGGCGGCATACAGCTTGTACTCGTTGATCCCGTGCACGAGGCGGGTTGCCTGCGACGGCGTCACGGCGACCGTCACCAGGAAGCTGGGTGTCGTGTCTTGAGCCGCGTTAGCGTCTGCCTTGTCGGTGGACTGGGGCATTGGTGCCGCGAGCGCCGCGTCTCCCATGCCGATGACAAGGACGTCGTCGAGGAGGACGCTCGTCCCTGTGACGTCGTTGTCATTGATCGCCTTCGAGCGCTTGTCATCTCCGAGAGCTTTGATCCGGTAGGACGAGAAGATGGCGATGTGAGTACCGGGCGTCACGAATTTGCCCACTCGCGCCGGGTCGCTCAACTGAACCGAGACTGCGAGTTTCCCCGACGGCACCTCAATGGCCTTGGACCCGACCGGCGTGGTCCCGAATCTCGCGGACAGGAGAATCTCGCCCGGCTGCACATCCGAGAGGGCCAACAGCGAATTGTTGTCGGCGTCAATGGTCTTCAACGCGCCAGCGGGAACCGCCTTGGCCGCGACCTGGGTCTGTGCGATGAGGTCGGTGCGCTGAGCATCCTTGAGCGTCGTTCCCGAAGGAATCAACTTGTCCGCGACCCACACAGTGGTCGGCTGCGCGTCGGCGATAGCCCGTGCGTCGGCGTTCTTCGCATAGGTGATCACAAGGGCAGCGCCTCCGACGGCGAGGAGGACGGCAACGAGCACTGCGATGATGCGGCGGTTCATGGATTCCTACATTCCTTACAGTCTGAGAGGTCAGCCCGCGGGGCTGATGACGATCGGGCCTCTCGGGGTGCCTCCGCCGCCCGAGGTCTGGCCGACGGGACGGACGGGAGAAGTGAACCAGCCCCATATGCACTGGCTCTTCCACGCAGCGCAGGGGCTTCCCCCGTAGACGTTGAAGTCGCTGGGGCCAGCTCCGGAGATGTTGCTGTAGCCCGCAAAGAAGAAACTCGAGATGCCGTCAACGGTGAAGGACGCGTTGGTGCCCGTTCCGGAGACAGCCGTTATGACGGGGATATCCACCTCCGTGCCCACGAACGACTTCAGGTCTCCACTCTTGCACGTGGTCGGGAGTGTTCCCGTGCTGCTCGACAGGGTGCCTGTGGAGGAGAAATATGCGGCGCAACTACCACTGACCGTGTCGACCCAGCCGAAGCCGCCTGGGGCATAGGCGCCAGAGGGGTTCGGCAGGTCACCCTGACAACCGAACTTCTCCACGAGAGTGCTGTCCTTCTCGGAGCCGTTGAGCGGACCGAAGATCTGAGTCACATATGAGGCCGTAGACGCCGGGATGGGTGGGTTCGACGAACCAGTGAGGTCCGGTGCGGGCGTGTAGGGCGGCGAGGGCGCATACGGCGGGGTGTTCTTTGATGTCGCCTTGTCCCAGTTGCACTTTGAGATGACGAGCGGAACCGAGGCGCCGGTCTGTCCAAGTGGCCCGAACGCGGCGCGCGAGCACGCCGTGTATCCCTTGTCGTTGGCGCCGCCGAGCATGGCTTTGGCGAAGAACGAGGGGAGGACCGTTGACCCACCCGCAGACTTGGTGACCGTCCGCGTTTCGACATACGGCGTCGTGGTGGTCACCCAACTGGGAAGCGGGGTGCACTGTGCAAGGTCGCTGTACGAGCCCGCGGCTCCACAGGTCGGAAGACTGGGAATGTTATCCCCACAGATCCCGGAGACCGGAAGGCCTTCGGAGTTGTCGGCGGCATTCGCGCTCGCAAGGCTGGACAAGCCAGCCGAAGCAGCCGCAGCAGAAGCGCAGTCTGAACCCATCGGCGTCTTCGCGCAGCTCTGGGCCAGAGCTAGGGCCGCAGCGTCTGCCCCATTCTGCAGTTGCCGGCGCTCAAAAAGGATGTTGCCAACGTCCACGCTTATGGCAAGCATTCCCATGATGACGCCGCCAGCGAGCAGGACACCGACGATGCTCGTCACCGCACCTCGGTCCATGCGATTGCGCCGAAACAACAGGCACTTCCTCGACGTTATCCGCCGCACTTCATCACCGCCGTTGAAGAGAGAGTGGGAGGAAGAGTGATAGCCGACCCGACAAGACTGGTGGCGGGGCCGATGAGGATCCAGCTGAATTGCGAACTGACGGTAACGGAGGCGTTGGTGCCAGGTGCCGTGCAAAGGCTGGCCGACGTGGTGACTGTAAGCCCTGGACTCGCGGCCTGAGCTCGATTCTGGATGTCGGTAGTACTCGGGGAACTCACAACAGCAGCGCGGACCGCCTCCCGGGCGGCGTTCGTGAGCGAGATCTGAGTGAAGAAGGCCCGACCGAAGTCGATGATTCCGGCTATGGCAAGAAGCAGCAGCGGGAGCACGAGGGCAAACTCGATAGCCGCCGCACCGCGATCTCTACGGCTGCGTCGTCCCTCATGACGATCCTGGACCACTTTTTCCTCTCCCCTGTTACGTATGTCCCGCTTGCCCCTGCAGCGCTGGGCCCCCGAGCGTCGGCTCAGGGGCCCGCGCATCGCTGCCTCAGAGCTTCGAGGCGACGTTGCTGAAGAGGGTGCTGAGGTTCGTGCCG
>NZ_AWSA01000002.1 GCF_000576595.1 Intrasporangium oryzae NRRL B-24470
TCGGCCTCATTTTCGAGCGTTGCCGACAGTTAGATGATTGTCGGCAGGACCGGTGTCCGGCCAGACTCAGTTCCAGGTGCCCGGCGGACTGCTCTTCTCGCGGCCGCCATTACAGCGTCCCGTGGAGTGGTTGGGTTTTGGTGACGGCGCGGCGTCCATCTTCCCGAACGAGGCCGCCGTGATCCGCCCCGTTAGAGCGGTCCTGGCCGACACCCACGACGAGTGGGCCACCGACGAACGGCGCTACCTCTCCGAGGAATCCGTGGCCAAGATCGGCAAACCCGAAGACATTGACACCGTCGCCCCTCACCGAGGGCTGACCGGTCGGCATCGAGATGACCTCAAAGCCCACCACTCGACGGGACTCTTACTCCCGGGCCTTGCGACCCATCGATGCAATCGCGGTCCGGACCCTCGCGTCTTTATGACTTCGGCTGATGGTTGCCCTTCGCGCTTCGGTTGACGCCTGATGGTGATTTGGCGATGTCTGACAGTTGCTTCGGTTGGTCCTTGACGCTCCCCTGATGAGGGAGATGAGCCTGGCTGAGCAGCGGTACTGGGCCGTGCTTGCCCTGTGCGCGCCGGCGCGGTGCGGGCCGACCTGACCTGGTGTCAGGCTCCTGCTGCGGGGGTCACTCCGAGCTGCTGGAGCAGGGCGAGGTTGTCCATCAGGATCCGGCTCGAGCTGATCTTGCCGTCGCGGAAGACGTCGCGGGTCCACGCCTCGACGCTCACGCGGTTTCCCGTCGGGGGGATGCCGAGGAACGCTCCGAGGTGGGTGCCCTGCCACGTGCTCCAGGCCATGACCATGTCGTCGTCGGCGACCATCTGCTCGACGGTCCACTGCAGGTCGGGAAAGGCTGTGAACATCTGCTGGAGGAAGTCACGGAGGCCCTCGCGGCCGGGTCCTTGGCCGGGTACCGGGTTCTCCTCGGTGAAGTCGTCGGTCACGAGCTCGGGCAGGACGCCCAGGTTGTGGCCGTTCAGGACCTCCTCGACGAAGCGGCGGTCGACGCTCTGGGCCGCGTGGTTGGGCATGGTGGTACTCCTGTCGGTCGATGGCAGTTGAAGGCGGGCTTGGGGAGTCAAACCTCAGACCGGGCGCTGCGGCGCCGAGGCGGCGGCAAGGGCCGCGATGCGCTCCAGGCTCTGGGCCATGTTCTGGTGCAGGTCTCCCTCGAGGTCGTCGACCCGGAAGAGGACCTTGAGGATGACGTGCAAGCTGGTCGGCACCGGGGCGGTCACCTCGTACCCGAGGGTGAGGCGGCTCTGGTCGGAGTTGACGCGGTCTATCTGGTAGGTCCATCTCATCGTTCCGCCACCGCGTTCGGTGCGTGAGAACGCGAAGACCCGTCCCGTCTCGGCGGTGACGACGACCGGATGGTTGGTCCAGCGCAGCCACCGGCGGCGGTTGGTGGCGGTGAAGCGGGCGCCCGCGACCGGTCCTTCGTCCCCGTCGGGCCCGTCCTCCCACCTGACGGCGACCACCTCCGGGCTCCACTCCGGCGTCCGGGTGACGTCCGACACGATGCGGTAGAGGGTGTCCGGGTCGCTGTCGACGAGGCGGGTGACCTGGTCGGCCGTCAGTGGCTTCATGGTGTCCTCCTGGGGTGGGCTCTCGTTCGAGTATGCGGCCGCGCAACCCCGGAATGCAATAGGGTATTGCAGATGTAGTATGGCATCGTGAACAAGGCTGAGGACGAGGTGAGTCGGGCTACGCCGCGGGCGCGTCAGCGCGCAGCGACCGAGGCGGAGATCCTCGAGGTGGCGCTGGCCCAGATGGGCAGCCACGGTGTTGCCGCGCTGAACCTCAGCGAGGTGGCTCGGCAGGTCGGGCTGCGTCAGCCCTCGCTGTTCCGGTACTTCCCGTCCCGGCTGGCCCTCTACGACGCGCTGTTCGCTCAGGGGATGCGCGCCCATCGCGACGCCGTGGCGGCCGCCCTGGCGCAGGGCTCCGGTGGCTGGGCGACCGTCCGGGCGGTCGTCGATGCCACGGCGCGGTTCTCGGTGGGCAACCCGGTGCTCGCCCAGCTCCTGTTCACCCGACCGGTGCCGGGGTTCGTCCCGTCAGCGGAGGCGTACGCGCCGAGCCTGGAGGTCTTCGAGATGGTGGCTGGCGCTGTCGCGGAGGCAGTCGCTGTCGGCGACCTGGCGGCCGAAGCCGCGACCCCCGACGGCGTGCAGCTGCTGGTTGCGGTCGCGGCCGGGGTCATCAGCCAGCAGGCGGCGAACGACCCCGACGCCGGTGAGCCCAGCCCGCTGCTCGGGACGGCGCTCGAGATGTACGCCTCGTTCTACCGACCCGGCTCCGCGCGCCACAAGGCCTGAGCCGAACGCGCACAGACCGATCCGTGATGCCAGCGGAAGACCTCAGCAGCGGGACCAACGACCTCGGCGCGACTGTCCGGTCTGATGCGACGGGCGATAGCCGGCTCGCCATCCTGCATCCGCCTGACCAGACGGGAGGGCGCGAGCAGTTCGCACGGCGGACAGAGAGCTGAAGCGGTGTATCAGCGGTGGTCGTCGATGCCTCCGCCTTGTACCACTCCCTGCATGGAGGCAACTCATGACTCATCGGCTTGGCCGCGTCGTCACCGATGGCCGCACTGTTGATCAGACCAATGGCATCGACCTGACCCCCACGGCGGGTCCGCACGGCCCCGTGCGTTTCGTGATGCTCAACTTCGACAACGTCGCCCTCAGCCCGGGCGCGGAGCTACGCGTCGATCTGGGGTACGGGACCGACACGTTCACCTCCAACTCGGGTCCCAGCTTCTGGACCCGCCCCGTCGACACGGCCACCCTGCCGATCAAGATCCGCATCGTCGGCGGGAACGGCAGCGCGGTCCTGCGCAAGTTCGGCAGCGGCGAGCCCGACATCCCACCCGGACAGACGCCCGGGACCTCGATCGGCAGCCTGACCAACCCCGACGTGTTCCTCCACGACAGCACCTACCAGGAGCCGATCTACGAGACCCGGCTCGAGTGCAACCCGGGTTTCGCGTGGCGCAACGCCGCGTGCACCCTGCCCCCGATCACGGATGCGATCCACCGGCGTGTGGCGGCGGCCACGGGCATCATCGTCGAAGTCGACAACGACCATGTCAGCAGCTGTTCGGGCACGCTGATCGGTGCAGACCTGTTCCTGACCGCCAGGCACTGCCTGACCGACGCCAACCACGCGGATCTGCTCAGTTCCTCGGTCACGTTCGACTTCGCCACCGCCTGCGACGGCACGAGGCCGCCGGGGCATGTCACACGCTTCTTCAAGGTGATCGAGGAGGTGGCCTTCGGCGTCGCCGCAACGGGCGTGCTCCAGCCTCCGTCCAGCGTGGACTGGGTGGTGGTCCGGCTGGATGCCCCGCCTGGCGCGCTGCCCGCGCCCTTGCAGATCAGGCCGGCCGCACCGATGACCGGCGAGACGATCTTCACGATGCACCATCCCAACGGCGCCGCCAAGAAGACCCAGGCGGGCACCTTCGGCGGCGGGACCATCACCGGATTCGACTACGCGGGAGGCAGTTCGGGGTCCGCACTGTTCGATGCGAACGGCATGCTGGTCGGCGGACCACTGAGCAGCGGCGCCGGCTGCGGCGTGGGCTATGCGCCGGCCTCCGCCGTCAGGGCCGGGCTGACCAGTCCCCCCGCGCCGCCGCAGCCGATCGACGCGATGGTGGTGTTCGACCGGTCCGGCAGCATGGCCGCCGCGGCACCACCCGTGGGGCGCAGCAAGCTGGCCGAGGCACAGGACGCCGCCGCCCTGTTCGTTCAGCTGGTCCGGGAGAACCAGGGCGACCGGATCGGGCTGGTCACGTTCAGCAGCCAAGTCGACCTCGTCGACCCCCCGCAGGCCGCCGCCGCGGCCAAAGGGGTGCTGGTAGGGCCGGCGCCGTTCACGACCGGCCACGTCGGAGCGATCACCCCCGGCGGAGCGACCAGCATCGGGGCCGGGGTGGGCAACGCGCTGCTCGCACTGGCCCAATCCGGGACTCATCAGCGCGCAATCCTGCTCCTGACCGACGGGCTGCAGAACACACTGCCGATGCTTGAGGACGTCGAAGGCTCGCTCGGCAACACCATCGTCAACGTCATCGGGCTGGGCTCCGACGCCGATCTCAACGGCCCCCTGCTGACCCGCGTGGCGCACGCTCACGGCGGGCACTTCACCCGCGCGACTGACGGGCTGGCCCTTCGCAAGTTCTTCGGGCTCAGCTTCGGCAACATCTTCGAAAGCGGTGCCCTGGTCGATCCCGAGGCGGTCCTGAAGGCCGGTCAGCAGAGCTCCGATCCGCACGGCTTCGACGTGTGCGGGGAGGAGCGCATCACGCTCGTGCTCACCTGGGACTCCGAGGAGACCCCGCTGCTCGCCCGACTGTCGACGCCATCCGGCAAGGTCGTCTCCGAACGCCGGATCCGCCCGGTACGTGGCCGCAACTGGGCGTTCTGGCGGGTACCACTGCCCCACGCCGGTGAGCGCGACGGCCACTGGCAGTTCACCGTCGAGCGCCTCGGTGGGGGCGGCGAGTTCCCGCCACCGTCCACCGACGTGCGATACCAGTACCTGGTCATCTGCGCCGGAGGCCCCAAACTTGTGGCCCAACCCCCGGCGCGCCGTCTCTACACCGGCGACCCCGTCGACCTTCGGGCCGGGCTCCACTATGCCGATGGCACGTTCCCCAGCGACGCCACCGTCACCGTCCACATCGCCCGCCCGGAGCTGGCGCTGGGCCAGCTCACGGCCGAGGCCGGGCTCAGGCCGCCACAACCCGGCGCTGACTCGCTGGACGCCTTCCACTCGACCCTGCAAGCGATCGCCTCCGGCTCCGGCGGTCACCTACCCGTCGGAAACACGACCACGCAGGTGTACCTGTTCGACGACGGCCTTCACGACGACGGCGCGATGGAACCGGACGGCAACTACAACCACCGGGTCACCGACCTCACGCGAGTCGAGGGCACCTACCAGTTCCGGGCGATCGCCACCTACGGCACCCAGTGCTCGGCCACCCGCGAGGCCCACTGGTCCGTGCACGTCGAGCCGGGCATCGACCCGGGACGCAGCGAGGTCACTCTCGTGGACGTGGCTCCCGGGGCAGGCACGCTCAGCACCGGGGTCCTGGTCATCGTCCCGCGCGACGTCTACGGCAACCCTGTCGGCCCCGGGCGCGGAGACCTGTTCACCGTCTCGCCGATGCCCGCAGTGCACGTCGTCGGCCCCGTGCGCGACCGCGGTGACGGCGGCTACGAGGTCTCGGTGGAGTGGGACCCCAACCTCGTTGCGGACCCAGGAGTACTCGTGCACCAGCCGGACCGCGACGCCGTGGTGGTCAGCCCGCAGCCCGCCCCAAGATGCCGACACCGGTGCCACCGGACCGACTGTCGTCGCCCGGCCGGTGACCTGCTCCGGTGCCTCGGGATGGACGAGGCGGACATCAGCGCCGTGCACATCACCAGCGTCAACCTGCGCGTCGACCTCGAGGACAGCCACCACCCCGCCCACCCGACCGGAAAGTCCGGCACGCCGGGCTGCGGCTGCTCGTGACCGAGCTGGCAGCCGGAGGCTGCCAGCGGGTCGCGGTGAAGGGATGCACCTTGCTCGATGGGGTGGAGGCGCGGGCATACCCGTCGAGGTAGCCAGTGCTCAGTGCCTCTCACTGGTCAATGAGCGAGACTTCCTCCGAGGGTGTGTTGGTGGCCATGAGAAAGGGACGGACGCGCCCGCATCCCATGGGCAGGGGTCCTCACGAGCGGGGCTTGACGGGCGCCGCCATAGCCTCCCGCAGGAGGTGATGGGGCAGGGCGTGGGCGGTCACGCGATTGACCCCCGTCATCGTCTGGGCGGCGACGAGGGCGTTGACGATCGCCTCCTCGGTGGCCTCGATGACGGCGTCGAAGAGAGCGTTGACGTAGCTGTCCGAGAGCATGAGCACCTGAGAGGTCAGGGGCGGCGCATCGCCGTAGTGGCAGGGCGGCATACCCCTGTTCCCGGTCGAGAAGGCAAGGAACAGGTCGCCGCTGGAGTTCTCTCCCACCCCGCCTGTGCGCGCCACCCCGAAGGAGGCGCGCTGGGCGAGGCGGCGGCACTGCGTGGGCAGCAGGGGGGCATCGGTCGCCACGAGCCCGATGATCGAGCCGCCGCCCTGCTGGAGCAGCGGCGGGACGTCGGGGGTGGGGACCACCTCCGGTGGGACGAGCCGGCCAACGGGCACCCCGTCGACCGAGAGCCGCGCGCGCCGGCCGTGGTTCGCCTGGACGAGCACCCCCACGGTGAAGCCGCCGGCGTCGGCCGGCACGACGCGCGACGACGTGCCGATGCCGCCCTTGAACCCGTGGCAGATCATGCCGGTGCCGCCGCCGACGGCTCCCTCGGCAACCGTTCCGGCACTCGCGGCAGCGTATGCCGCGCGAGCGTGATCCGGGCGGACGTGGAAACCGTTGACGTCATTGAGGATCCCGTCCCA
Organism: Intrasporangium oryzae NRRL B-24470; assembly: GCF_000576595.1. Classification (GTDB taxonomy): domain Bacteria; phylum Actinomycetota; class Actinomycetes; order Actinomycetales; family Dermatophilaceae; genus Intrasporangium_C; species Intrasporangium_C oryzae. The sequence goes on from NZ_AWSA01000002.1 coordinate 6,462, forward strand.
GGTCTCGCCCACGACGGGCAGGGCCCAGGCCTCCCGGTCGGCACCCAACTCCTCCACCTCGAGGGCGACGAGCGTGTCACGGACGACCCCCACGCTGTGGGTGTTGGTGATACCGATGGGCGACAGGAGCATCCCGGCCTCCCGGACCCACTCGATGCCCGTCATCTCGCCATTGCCGTTGAGGCGGTGGTAGCCGGCGAAGATCGGCTCGCTCCACACGTTGCCGTCGTGGGGTACGACCATGGTCACCCCGGTCCGCACCGGCCCGCGGCCGATCAGCAGCGGCCCGTCGCCCTCGACGATGGTGCAGTGTCCGACGCGTACGCCGTCGACGTCGGTGATCGCGTTGTCAGGGCCGGTCGGCAGGTCACCGATGCGAATCCCCAGGTCACGAGCCCGCACGGTGGACTCCCCTCACTGCCACCTCGTTCTTCACGTCCACGGCCCCTTGGCCATGGAGGTGCCATCCTCACATTCCGGGCATCTCCATGAACCGTTGCGTCGAGATCGTCCCGCCTGCCGCGGTGTGGGGGTGTCCCTCGAGGAACCCGTCGAGCTGCTCCTGCGAATCGGCCTCGATGACGGAGTAGCCGGAGACCTGCACGTCAGCGTCACCGTCGTTCTCGAGTGGTGAACCCATGTCGACGAGTCGGTCCCCGACCCGTTCGCCCCACGTCATCCATTCCTGCATTCCAGCCGCAGACTGCTCGGGCGGGATCTCGGCCATCTGAGCGCGCATGGCGCTCGTGGTGTTGTAGAAAACCATGTACTTCGACACAACTGCTCCTTCGACGCCGTGAGCCAGGCACCAGCCGATGCCGGACCACACTCGATCCTCCTCCGGCGCGAGTAGGCCCACAATGGAATGCCGTGATTCCTTCGGTCGGGCGGAGTCACCGAAGACGCGGCGTGCGAAGGCCATGCCGTCCGCTCGGCCGGTCGTGAGACCGTCGCGACCGTGCGATTCCCTCCGAGCGGGTGTAGCCCAGCGCGACGAGCGTGTCGTGGCTCAGGTCCGCGCCGACCTTCCCGCGGCTGCGATCAAACCACTCCTCGACCCTGTCCAGGAACGGGTCGATCAACTGTCCCCTGCCAGCATCCGGTCCGACGCGTTGTTCGGGTTCACCGGCGCCGGCGTCTCCGATATGACACGCTCGGATCGAGCCGCCAGGGAGGAGAGTCGCCATGGTCTTGGGCCGATCCGACCGGTCATCGGTGCGGACGCGCCGCCGATCCCGCTGGACCCGCTGGTCGGTCGTCAGTGTGGCCGTCCTCGCGGCGGCCTCGGTGCTCGCAGGGTGCAGCGGCGGAGAGACTCCGGTGTCCGCGGCGGAGGCGAAGGTCGCCGCGAAGCAGAAGGCGCTCGACGAAGCCGAGGCTGCGGCCACCGCGGCGAGCGCCACGTTCTGCTCGTCCAGCGCCACGTACATCACAGCGCTGGACCGCTATGGCGACATCCTCAACGCGACGGCGCCGACGGTGGGCGACGTGAAGACCGCTGGCCGGGACCTCAAGGAGCCGGGTCAGGCCGCGGCTTCGTCCGGGCAGGCCGCGGCCGATGCGCACCGCGAGGTGTCGAAGGCCGAGCAAGAGCTTGTCGCCGCCCAGGCTGAGCTTGTTGCGGCTCAGGCCTCGGCGACAGGTGGGACGGCACCACCGTCCACCACGCCCTCGGCGTCCGGGTCACCGTCGAGCTCCGCCACCACTCCCTCCGCCGAGCTCAGCGAGGCGGTGACCCGAGTCCAGCAGGCCGAGAACGAGTTCGCGACCGCCCAGTCAGGAGTCGCGGATGCCACGCCACTGCGCCAGGCTTCCCAGCAGTTCAACGCCGCAGCCGTCGCCCTCGAGATGGCGTGGCTGCAGCTCTACTCGGAGGCGGGATGCCTCACCGACGCCCAGCAGGACAAGGCCGCGAAGGCTGTCCACGACTACACCGCCGCCCTGCAGCAGGGCCTGGCCGACGCCGGCTACTACACGGGCAAGGTCGACGGGGTGTACGGCCCGACGACCGTAGCCGCCGTGGAGGCGCTCCAGAAGGCGCATGGTCTGCCCGTCACCGGAACGCTGGACAAGGCGACGGATGCGGCCCTGCGATCTGACCTGACAGCCAAGGGTGGGGCCGCCGCACAGGCCGCCGTGGCCTCGACCGCGGCGGTTCAGCAGACACTGAAGCTCGCCGGCTACTGGGACGGTCCGGTCGACGGACAATGGACGCCCGCGCTCACCGACGCACTGAAGAAGCTCCAGACCGACCTGAAGGTGCCGGCCACGGGCACCGTCGACGCAGCCACCGTCGCCGCACTCGAGAAGGCCATCGCGGAGGCGAAGCAAGCGCCGACCGTGACCTCGACCTCCACGGTCACGCAGACGGTGACGACCACCGTGACAACGACGTCGTCCAGCTCGCCCTGACCTTCGTTCGACGTATTCGGCCATCGGATCCGACCGCCGAATACGTCATATCGGGCTGCACGATCGGGGACCATGAGGGGGTGAGCGCCCTCCTCGCCGCCGTGGGGCGGTTCTCGTTTCGTTTGGTGCAGAGTCTCGGCCACGCAGCCAGACCGCAATGACGGCGCGGCCGCGGGGCGGCGAAGAGGCAGCGACGCTGGGGCGGCACCGTCCTGTCTTCGCTGCAGTGGCTCGCGCCGTCTGTCCGCCTGACGGGCTGACCACCGAGCTGATCGAGGCCACGGTCGACAATGCGGACGCCTATGTGGGTGCCCTCGGCCCCACGGCGAGGCGGGCGCTGCTCACCGTTGCCCAAGGACTGGAGCGCGCCACCCGACTGCGCTCGGGGATCCCCTTCAGCGCGCTCGACCCCGCGGATGCGCGTGTGGTCCTCGACCGCTGGCGTCGAGGCCCGATGCGCCCTGCTCTCAGGCTCATTCGGGACATCATCGTGTTGGCGCACTACGAGGTGCCCGAGGTACGCGCCGCGGTCGGGTACCTGCCTGATCCCTTCGTCGCTGCCAAGGCGGCCCAGCGCGGTGAGAGGTGGTCCGCCGACATCGCCACCCATCGACGGCTGCTGGTCGCTCCGGCACCGTTGTCGCCGTCGGCATCGAGGCTCCGGGTCCGAGCGCGGGAGTCGGCCGCGACTGCGGAAGACCCTCGATCCCACCAGAGTCGAAATGGCGTCATCCGCCCGGGGGCCGAGATGCCGAGCCTGGTCGAGTGCGACGTCGTCGTCGTGGGCTCTGGAGCGGGAGGTGGCGTCGTCGCGGCAGAGCTGGCCGAGGCGGGGTTGTCGGTGGTGGTTCTCGAGGAGGGCGAGCACCACTCGACCGAGTCGTTCACGACGTCCACCCTGAGGGCCCTGCAGACGCTCTACCGCGAGGGTGGCGCGATGACCACACTCGGCCGTGCGCCGATCGGCTACGCCGAGGGCCGGTGCGTCGGCGGCGGCACGGTCGTCAACGGGGGCATGGCCTTTCGTGCCTCAGAATCGACCCTGTCACGGTGGGCGACCACATCCGGCGACCGGACCTTGGCCGGCCATGGCCTCGACGCCCACTACGAACGCGTCGAACGCTTCCTGTCCGTGGGTCTGCCGGACCCGGGCTCGATCGGACGAGACCAGGACCTCCTGCGCCTCGGCGCCGAGCGGTTGGGGTGGCGGGTCGTGGACGACCGCCGCAACCACGTCCACTGCGGAGGGTGCAACGTCTGCACCTGGGGCTGCCCGACGGGTGCCAAGCAGTCGACTCTCGTCAGCTACCTGCCGCGCGCCCTCGCGTTCGGGGCGACAGTGTGGGCCGGCTGTCGGGTCGACCGCGTCCTGATGACGGGCAAGCAAGCCGTGGGAGTCCGCGGGCACGTCAGTGGGGACGCAGGCCGCGCACGGGTCTTCGAGGCACGGGCGCGTCACGTCGTGGTCTGCGCCGGAGCGATCCAGACTGCCGCCCTCCTGCTGCGCTCGGGGGTGCAGCCCCCGTCCGGGCAGCTGGGCCGCAACCTGTCGGTCCACCCGGGAGCCGGTGTCGCTGCCGTCTTCGACGAGGTCGTCGAGGGCTGGAAGGGCGCCCACCAGTCGCTGCAGGTCCGTGAGTTCGAACGCGACGGCATCATCCTGGCAGCCGTCAACCTGCCGCCGTCGCTCGTCGCGCGATCGCTGCCTCTGGACGGGGCGCCGCTGGGCGAGACCATGACCCGGTACAACCAGATCGTCACTGCGGGAGTGCTCGTCGAGGACACGGGCACCGGCCGGGTCAGGGCACTCGGGAGGAGCGGCGCCGCGGTCACCTACCCCGTCGCACCCGCCGACGCCGGTCGGGTGGCGAGTGGACTCCTCCGCCTGAGCGAGGCGCTGCTGGCGGCTGGAGCGCACACCGTGCATCTTCCGATTCGTGGTCAGCAGCCGCTACAGAGCCGCGAGGACGTGCGCCGGGCATCCGCTCTCCGGTTCAGGGCGCCCGACATGGACCTGTCCACCGTTCATCTCATGGGCACCGCGAGAATCGGCACCGATCCCCTTTGGGCGGTGTGCGACCCGTACGGCGCCGTGCACGACGCGCGTGGGCTCTCGGTGGCCGACGCGAGCCTCTTCCCCGGCGCCGTCGGTGTGAACCCGATGCTCACGATCATGGCGCTCGCCACCCGCGTCGCAGAGAGGATCATCGAGACATGGTGAAGACCGCTGACCAGACCCCGGCAACGCCGGGCTACCTCTCACTCGTCCGGTCACCCACCCGCAGACTCACCGCACTGATGCGGCGGGGCGGCGAGCCCGATCTCGGCGCCCTGTCCGGTTGGGAGTGGCGCGGCACCAACCTTCCTGCATCGTCGCGCCTGCTCGGCATCCGGCGCTTCATCAAGGGTTTCGAGACGGTCGAGGGCCGCGCCCTGGGCTACAACGTGTCCGTCGTCGGCAGCGACCTCACGTCCCCATGGGCAGAGCGAAGGCAGCGCGATGGTCGTCGCGAGTGGGCCCGGTTCACCGTGTCCCGCGTCGACGCGACAGGCAGGGACAACCGTTACCTCAACGCCCTCCTGCTCGACTACGGAGGCGTCGCCTCACCTGAACGCGGCATCGCGGGACGGCTTCGCGACTACGTCGTCCAGGTGAGTCCGGGGTCGAACGACCTCCTTCTCGGACATGCCTTCCTCGCCGTTGGACGAACACGGATCCCCGTCGGCTGGTTCGCCCTCGAGCGGCTGCGCGAGCGGCCGACCGTCGGTCCTCAGGAGCAGCCACCGACCTGACCTCGGCGGCGTGGCGCTCATCCGCAATCCGCTGCTATCGCGAGAACCGGATCCCACCCCGCCGTCCACCCGAGCGCCTCGACCCACGCAGCAGCGGGATCCGCTTGTGCGTTTGGATCCGCCCAGGAGCCCGTCTCGATGTGACGGCGCAACCGGGTCAGAACCGCCTTGAGCTGACTGGCAATCCGTTCCTGCGTCGACGTATACAGCCCATCTGCGGCGAGCAGCTCGCTCGTGTGGTGGCGACAGAGCAGAGGCCTGCTCCCCAAGGCATAGGCATCCGTCGAGCCCGGCCATGCACAGGAGGGGCACATTCCGAGCCTCCATGTCCCGCGGCTGGCGCAGATCAGCTCGCGCGTGAATCCGAGCTGATCGACGATTCGGGTCAGCGTGCCCGAGGACTGGCCCGCATAGCCGATGCGGTCCACGTGGCTCCCCGAGAGGCCTACGCACACGCGACAGCGTCCCTTCCTGGCCAACGCCCTGAGCAGGCGGCGGCGACTCAGGGGCCGGGTGAACGCCCCGACGGCGTCTCCGAGCAGCTCCTCGTGCAACACTTCCGCGTCGAAGGGCAAGTGCCCCGCACGTGTGGCCGTCCCCTGCTCCCAGAGCTCGATGTCGACAAAGGCGTGGCCCCAGGCATGGCGCGGACAGAGACCCCAGTGCTCACGCAGCTGCGTGCGGATACCCCCGTCCATGATCTCCCCGTGGATGAACGACCACAGCGCGCCCACCTCGGCCCGGGAGAAGGGTGGTCCCGAGGGAGGCGCAAGCTCTACTCCGGGCACCGGTCACGCCGAGTACTCACAGGGCCAACGCCGGATCTGGGCCCGTATCGGACAACACAGTCCAAGTGAACCACCCGTTGATCGACCGATCTCAGCCCTGCACACTCCCACCGGTTCGATGTCTTCCACGGTCGCATGCGACCGTGGAAGACATCGAAGCCTGGGCTACTCGGGAGCGCTCCGGGGCCGACCACGCTGCGGGAGTGGCCCCGCGTGTCTGGGCATCCGGCCGGCCTCGGTCAGGGCACGGCGCAGGACGACCTCGACCTGGGCGTTGAGACTGCGCAGGTCGTCACCCGCCCACCGCATCATCGCGTCGTGCACCGCGGGGTCGAGCCGGAGGAGCACCTGGCGCCGGGCGCTCACGTGTAGAGCGACCCGGCATTGACGACGGGCGAGGGCGGCTGGTCGCCGCACAGCACGACGAGCAGGTTGCTCACCATGCTGGCCTTGCGCTCCTCGTCGAGCTCGACGATCTCGTGCTCGGCGAGCCGGGCGAGGGCCATCTCGACCATGCCGACGGCACCCTCGACGATCCGGCTGCGGGCCGCGACGACGGCGTTCGCCTGCTGACGCCTCAGCATCGCCTGCGCGATCTCCGGCGCGTACGCGAGGTGTGAGATCCGGACCTCGATGATCTCGACCCCCGCGATCGAGACGCGTTCGGCGACCTCCTCGGCCAGCTGGCCGGCGACGATGTCCGTCGACCCGCGCAGGGACGTGCCGGACCCGGTCGAGTCGTCATAGGGGTGGCTCGTCGCGACATGCCGCAGTGCGGACTCGGCCTGGACGGTCACGAAGTTCTGGTAGCTGTCGACGGCATACGTCGACTTCGCCGTGTCGGCGACCTGCCAGACGACGATCGCGGCGATCTCGACGGGGTTGCCGTCGGCGTCGTTGACCTTGAGGTGGTTCGTCTCGAAGTTGCGCACGCGGACGCTGACGCGACGGCGGACCGTGAGCGGCAGCACGAACCAGAACCCCGGGCGCGCCACCGTGCCGACGTAGCGGCCGAAGAACTGCACGACGAGCATCTGGCCGGGCGGGAAGATGTCGAGCGCGGAGGCCACGAGAACGAGGACGAGGATCGGCAGCCACAGCAGCGCCTGGTTGTTGGTGGCCGCCCACCAGATCCCCAGAGCACAGAGCGCGAGGACGATGACGCCGAACCAGCCCGTGACGGCGAACGCGGGTCGCTGCGAGATCTCGACCCTGGCCCCTTGGTGGCCAACGGGTCTCGGGGCACCGCTCGAACCGAGGGGACCCCGGTCGGAGGGTGGGGGAACAGTGGACATGCCGTGCCTCCTGAAAAAAAAGTGATAGTAAAGTGATATCGCTTTTCTCAAGGCCTGACAAGAGCCCGGTCCTGGGCCCTCAGGATGACGGCGACACGGGGTGAGGGTGGTCGGCCGCATCAACCGTGGCACTGGGGCCGGGCGTCGGGCCGGGCAGCCGCAGTCTCTTGAGCATGAGCGCGTTGACGGCGACGATGAGGCTCGAGCCGGACATCGACAGGGCCGCGATCTCGGGGCGCAGGGTCAGTCCCCACGCGGAGAAGACACCGGCGGCGATGGGCAGGGCGATGACGTTGTAGCCGACCGCCCACCCGAGGTTCTGGCGCATCTTGCGCAGCGTGCCGCGCCCGACCCGCAGGGCCGTCGGGATGTCGAGCGGGTCGGAGCGCATCAGCACGACGTCAGCCGTCTCGATGGCGACGTCGGTGCCGGCCCCGATGGCGATCCCGAGGTCGGCCTGCGCGAGGGCGGGGGCGTCGTTGACGCCGTCGCCGACCATGGCGACCTTGCGGCCGTCCTGCTGCAGCTCGGCGATCTTGCCGGCCTTCTCGCCGGGGAGGACCTCGGCGATGACCGTGTCGATGCCGAGCTCGCCGGCGATCCGCTCGGCCGTGGCCCGGTTGTCGCCGGACAGCATCACGACCTGCGCCCCGAGCGCGTGCAACGAGCTCACGGCCCGGGCGGACGTCTCTCGGGCCGCGTCGGCCAGGCCGATCACGGCCACGCCGCGTCCGTCGACCCCTACGAGCACGGCGGTCTGGCCCACGGAGGCCAACCGGTCCCGTTCAGTCAGCACGTCGCCCAGCTCGACTGCCTCGTCGGCCATCAGCCTGCGGTTGCCCACCACGACGCGGTGCCCGTCGACGCCCGCCACGGCGCCGTGCCCGGGGACGTTGCGAAAGCCCGAGGCCACGCTTCGATCACGACCCCGCTCGGCGGCATACGACACGACGGCGGCAGCGAGGGGGTGCTCGGACTCCTTCTCGACCGCGGCAACCAGCGTCAGCACCTCGGCCTCCGTGAGCCCTGAGGCGATGACGCGGGTGACCTCTGGAGCACCCTTGGTCAGGGTGCCGGTCTTGTCCATGACAACCGTGTCGATGCGGGCCGAGGTCTCCAGGGCGGTGGCGTTCTTGAAGAGCACGCCACGCTTGGCCGCGAGGCCGGTGCCGACCATGATCGCCGTCGGGGTCGCGAGCCCGAGCGCGTCGGGGCAGGTGATGACCACCACCGTGATCGCGTAGAGCAGCGCGGTCTGGACGCCCGCGCCGACGCCGAGCCAGGCGAGGAACGTCGCGAGGCCGCCGATGAGCGCGACCAGAACGAGCCAGAATGCCGCCCGGTCGGCGAGCCGCTGCCCGGGAGCCTTCGAGTTCTGCGCCTCCTGGACCAGGGCGACGATCTGCGCCAGAGCGGTGTCGGCCCCGATCTTCGTCGCCCGGACGCGCAGGGTGCCCGTCGTGTTGATGGACGCGCCGATCACCGGTGAGCCGACGGACTTCGACACCGGCAGGCTCTCGCCGGTCACCATCGACTCGTCGACCTCGGACCGGCCCTCCTCGACGTCGCCGTCGGTCGGGATCTCGGCGCCGGGGCGGATCAGCAGCAGGTCCCCCACGACGACATCGGCCGTCGGGACCTCGACCGGCTCCCCGTCGCGCAGCACCGTCGCCATGGGCGGGGCGAGGTCGATGAGGGTGCGGATCGCGTCGTTGGCGCCCCCACGAGCGCGCATCTCGAACCAGTGCCCGAGCAGGACGAAGGCGGCGAGAACGGCGGCGGCCTCGTAGAAGACCTCTCCCCCGCCGGTCAGCGTGATGTAGACGCTGTAGAGCCAGCCGGCCCCGATGGCCACGGCGACGAGGACCATCATGTCCAGCGTCCTGTTGCGCAGGGCCCGGAACGCGCCGTCGAAGAAGATCCATGCGGAGTAGAACACGACCGGCAGGCTGAGGATCAGGGTCCACACGTCGTCGCGCAGCCCGAACGGCGCCGGCAGCGTGAACCCGAGCATGTCCCGGCCCATCGGCGACCACAGGGTGATCGCGACCGCGAGGACCGCTGCCACGACGAACCGGTTGCGCATGTCTCGGACCATGTCGTCCATCGACATCCCCGCGTGCCCGCCGTGCCCCATGGCCTCCTGCGCAGTGTGAGCGGGAGCCAGTGCTGGGTGGGTTTCATGGCCCGTATGCCGCTGAGCCGCCTCCCGCGGCACCGGTGCCTCATCGGCTGGTTCACAGATGTGGGTGGGGGCGGACTCGCCCGCGCAGTGGAAGCCGCACTCACGGACCCAGGCACCGAGCTGCTCCACGTTGGTCCGGTCCGGGTCGAACTCGACGGTGGCGGTCTGTGACAGGGCGTTGGCGGTCACGGCCACGACCCCGGGCCGTCGCAGCAGGGTCTTCTCGATGATGGGGGTCGAGGTCGCCCACTGGAGGCCACCCACGTGCAGCACTGTCGTCTCAGCCATGACTCCGCTCCCGTTCATACCCCAGCGGGGTATGTATCGATCCTCTCACCTGTGGCCGAGCCTGTCCACGGCACCCCCTCGGTACAGCGCACCCATGGCGGCCCGCGAGACCTCTATCCTCGGGACACCACCCCCGAGAGGCACCCTTCATGGCAAAGCAGACCATCGTGACCCTGACCGACGACATCGACGGGACAGAGGCCGTCGAGACGGTCGCGTTCAGCATCGACGGGGTCGCCTACGAGATCGACCTCAGCGAGAAGAACGCCGCCACGCTGCGGAGAGCGCTCGCCCCGTACATCTCCAGAGCGAGGACGGCGGGGAGCTCACGCCCTCCCGCCCAGTCGTGGGTGGCCGTTCCGGCAGTGGGCCAGTCGCGCACCGCACTCATCCGGGCCTGGGCCGCCGCCCAGGGACTCACCGTCCCGGCCCGCGGCAGGATCCCGCAGTCGGTCGTCACCGCCTACGACGCCGCGCACTGACGCGTTCAGCAGGACTCACGGGGCGATGAGAACGGAGGCCGCCCGGACCAGAACGACGGGCCCTTCAGGCGCCCGCTGCAGCCCCTCGGTCGCCTTCCGGCTCTGCGCCTTTGCCCATGTACCCCTGGCAGCGCCCATCCCGGTGCGACGATGGTGAGATGCAGCTGGTTGAGATCCAGGCCGCTCCACTCGAGAAACTCGCGCAGCTGCTGGCCCCCGAGGCGGCAGAGCGGTTCATGGCGACGGCCGAGCGCGCCCGTCAGCTGCTCGCCGGTCGCGTCGTGTGGAACGTCAACACGACCGCTCACGGCGGCGGTGTCGCGGAGATGCTGCAGGCCCTGCTCGCCTACGGCCGAGGCGCCGGGGTGGACACTCGCTGGGCGGTCATCGACGGCGATCCCGACTTCTTCGCGATCACCAAGCGGCTGCACAACCTGCTGCACGGCTCTCCCGGCGACGGCGGCGATCTCGGTGCCGCCGAGCATGCGCACTACGAGGAAGTGCTGGCAAAGAACCTCGACGAGCTCCAGCGGCTCGTCCGCCCGGGCGACCTCGTGCTCCTGCACGACCCGCAGACGGCGGGACTCGTCGACGGCGTGCGCACAGCCGGGGCGCACGTCATCTGGCGCAGCCATATCGGTCGCGACGACGGCAACTCCGAGACCGAGCGCGGCTGGGACTTCCTCGGCGGCTACGTCGAACGTGCGCACGCCTTCGTGTTCTCGCGACAGCGGTACGTCCCCACGTGGCTGCCGCCGGAGCGGGTGCGGCTCATCGCCCCGTCGATCGACCCGTTCTCGACCAAGAACATGGTCCTCGACGACGACCATGTCAGCCGGGTGCTGCGCCGGGCCGGCCTGATCGAGGACGGCGACCGGATCGAGGCGGTGGAGTTCACTCGGCGCGACGGCTCGCCGGGGTTCGTCCGGCGGCATCCCGACCTGCTGTCGGGCGGGGGGCCGCCCCCGAGGGGGGCGCCGCTCGTCGTCCAGGTGAGCCGGTGGGACGGGCTCAAGGACATGCCGGGCGTGCTGGGCGCCTTCGCCCAGCACGTCGCGCCGGCAGAGCCGGAGGCACACCTGATGCTGGTCGGGCCCGCGGTCTCCGCTGTGAGCGACGACCCGGAGGACGCCGGTGTCCTTGCCGCGTGCAGCGCGGTCTGGGCAGGTCTGCCCGAGCCGGTGCGCCGGAGGTGCCATCTCGCCTGCATCCCCATGGACGACGTCGACGAAGACGCGGTCATCGTCAACGCCGTGCAGCGGCACGCCACGGTCGTGGTCCAGAAGAGCCTCGTCGAGGGCTTCGGGCTCACCGTCACCGAGGCGATGTGGAAGGGCCGCCCCGTGGTCGCGAGCGCCGTCGGCGGGATCCAGGACCAGATCACCGACGGCGAGGAGGGGCTGCTGCTGCCGGACCCGACGGATCTCGAGGGGCTGGGCGACCGGATCCTGCGCGTACTCGGTGACCCGGACCTGCGCGAGCGCCTCGGAGCGAGAGCCCACGAACGGGTCCGGAAGGACTTCCTCGGCGACCGCCACCTCATCCAGTACGTCGACCTGTTCGGCGACCTCGTGACCTGACGCGCGCGAGGCACGGTCGGCCGGCTCCGCCGGACGCGGTGGCCGTCAGTCGGTGACCTTGCTCGCCGCGTTCCGGTAGTCGAGGTCGTGGTAGTCGGGATGCCTCGCGATCCACGCATGGACGAACGGACAGACCGGGAGCACCGCCAGGCCGAGGCCCCGGACGTGGTCCAGGGCGCCGCGGACCAGCCGTCCACCGACGCCCTGCCCCTCGAGCGAGGCGTCCACCTCGGTGTGCGTGAAGACGATGAGCGTGTCGGTCTTCTGGTATGCCGCGAAGCCGAGCACCTCGCCGTCACGGACGATCTCATAGCGGCCCCGCTCCGGGGCGTCGATCACCTGCAGGTCCATCAGGGTCCTTTCGGTCACTGGGTCATCCTTGGAGGAGGGCCCGACGGGGTCAACCGACGGACCGCAGCCTCCGGCTCATGCGTCGAGGGTCGCATGCATCTCCCACACGAGGATCTCGGCCGGCTCGGTGGCGGTGACCTGCTGACCGCCGGTGGCCGTGAAGCGCACCGAGTCACCGGTCTCGAGCGGTCCGGCGCCCTCGAGAGCGACCGATCCACGCGGGACGAACAGGTGCATGAAGGGCGCCTCAGGCAGGCGCACGCTCTGGCCGGGAGCCAGCCGAGCGGCATACAGGGCCGCGTGGCGGTTCTTGATCCGGATCGCCGCCTCGTGGCGTGCCAGGCCCGACGCGACGGGGACGAGGCCGCCCTGGAGCAGCTCGTCGTCGATCTCGAGCTGCTCGTAGCCGGGGGTGATACCCGGCTCGTCGGGCACGACCCACATCTGGACGAAGTGCACCGGGTCCTGGTGGACCTGCCCATCGAGGCGCCACGAGTCGTTCTTCTCCGAGTGGAGGATCCCCGTCCCGGCACTCATCCGCTGGGCGAGGCCGGGGTAGATGACCCCGTTGTGGCCCGTGGAGTCCTGGTGGACGAGCGAGCCCTGGAGCACCCACGTGACGATCTCCATGTCACGGTGCGGGTGCGTGTCGAAACCGGTGCCGGGCTTGACGACGTCGTCGTTGTTGACGAGGAGCAGCCCGTGGTGGGTGTTGGCCGGGTCGTAGTGCTGGCCGAAGCTGAAGGAGTGCTTGCTGTCGAGCCAGGCGATCCGGGTCTGGTAGCGGTCCGCGGCGCGGCGGACGTCCACCTGTGGGGTCAGCAGGGTCGCGCTCATCTGGGGTCCTTCCATGGTGCGGCGGTCGTCGGAAGTCGTCGGAGGCCGTAGGACGTCGTCGGAGTGGTCAGGTGTTCTGATGGCGGAGACGGTCTTTTTAGGTGACGTGTCACCGACATGATGGTGGCAACTTACATGACATGTCAACTATTCCCCCGTAGAGTGGGCCGCGTGGACGTCAAGGACCCGTGGCTGAGCACCGAGCAGCAGAGTGTGTGGCGGCAGTGGCTCCAGGTGAACGCCCGGCTCCAGGCCGAGCTCCACCGCGGCCTGCAGGCCGACTCCGGGCTGTCGCTCCCCGACTTCGAGGTGCTCGTCCAGCTGACCGACACCCCGGCAGGCCGGGTCCGGGTCACCGACCTCGCCGACGCGCTCGAGTGGGAGCGCAGCCGCGTCTCCCATCACATCAAGCGCATGGAGCGCCGGGGGCTCGTCGGCCGCGAGGAGTGCGCCGAGGACGGCCGGGGCGCTTTCGTCGTCATCACACCGGAGGGCCGCGCCGCGATCGAGCGGGCCGCGCCCGCGCACGCCGCGACGGTGAAGAGCCTCGTCTTCTCGACGCTGACCGACGAGGAGCTGACGAGCCTCGCCGCGATCACCGCGAAGGTGGCCGACCGGCTGGCCGCCGGTCACGCCTGAGCGGGCCGGCGTCCGTGGCCGGAATCCCGGGAAGGGACCGGCCGGAGGCGGACGGGGGCGTACCTTGTTCGCAGTGAGGGACCGGCTGGGGTCCCGACCCCCGTAGAGGACGGGAGGTGTGCCTGAGATGGCACGACCACTCCTGCTCGCCGTCGACCCGGACTTCGAGAGCCTGTCCCGGATCGAGGCGGAGCTCGGCCGTCGGTTCGGCAGCGACTACCGCGTCCGGGGCGAACTCGACGCGACCGCGGCCCTCACCCAGCTCGAGCGCGCGGCCGAGCGTGGCGACCCGGTGGCCCTGGTCCTCGCCGATCCCTGGCTCCCCGACCTCCCGGGCGCCGCGCTGCTCGGCCGCGTTCGGACGCTCCACCCGGACGCGGGCCGGGCCCTGCTCGTCCCGTGGGGCGCCTGGGCCGACCGGCGCACCGCGGAGGAGATCCTCCGCGCCATCGCGCACGGGGAGATCAGCTACTACGTCCTCAAGCCGTGGACCTCCCCCGACGAGCTGTTCATCCGGACCGTCGGCGAGTTCGTGCAGGCGTGGTCGCGAACCGTGCCGGGCGTGAACCGGGAGGTGGTCGTCGTCGGCGCGGCGCGAGACCCGCGGGGCCACGATGTGCGAAGCCTGTTGACGCGCAACGGGATCCCGCACGCCTACCTCGACCGCGGAACGGTCGAGGCGACCGACGTCCTCACCCGCATCGACGCCCCGTCGCCCGATAGCGCGACCGGACCGATGGTCGTGTGGATGCCGGCCCTCGGCGGGACGCTGCTGGTGGACCCGACGGATGCGGAGATCTGCGGCGCCTGGGGCATCCGCACGGACCTCTCGGACATTCCCGCCGAGGTCGATCTCGTGGTCGTCGGCGCGGGACCCGCCGGCCTCGCAGCAGCCGTCTACGCGTCGTCCGAGGGGCTGTCGGTGCTCTGTGTGGAGGAGCGCGCACTCGGCGGGCAGGCCGCGACGAGCTCGCTCATCCGCAACTATCTCGGCTTCTCCCGCGGGCTGAGCGGAGCCGAGCTGGCCCAGCGCGGCTTCCAGCAGGCCTGGGTGTTCGGGGCGTCCTTCCTGCTGACCCGCCGCGTCGCGAGCATCAGTCCCGTGCAGGACGGCTTCGCGGTCGCGGTCGAGGGCGCGGGCGAGGTCCACGCCCGGGCCGTCGTGCTCGCCATGGGCGTCGCCTACCGCCGCCTCGGCATCCCGGACCTGGAGGCGCTCAGCGGTTCGGGCGTGTACTACGGCGCGAGCGTCTCGGAGGCCCACGGCCTCAAGGGCGCCCGGGCGGTGATCGTGGGCGGCGGCAACTCCGCCGGGCAGGCCGCCCTCCACCTCAAGAGGTATGCCGCTCACGTGACCATCGTCATCCGCACCCCCGACCTCTCCAGCACCATGTCGCGTTACCTCATCGACGAGATCGAGTCGAGTGACGAGATCACGGTCGTGCCCAACGCCGAGGTGGTCGGGGGGACGGGCGAGGGCTGGCTGCGCGAGATCACGCTGGCCGACAGGGACATGGGGACGGAGCACTCCCTGGCGGCGGACGCGCTGTTCGTCATGATCGGTGCCGAACCGCACACCCAGTGGCTGCCCGGCGAGGTGCTGCGCGACCAGCGGGGCTTCCTCGTCACCGGCGCGGAGGTCACCGCAGCCGCCGACTGGGAGCAGGACCGTCCACCTGCGCCTCACGAGACCTCGCTGCCCGGTGTTTTTGCCGTGGGTGACGTCCGGAGCGGCTCGGTCAAGCGCGTCGCCTCGGCCGTCGGCGAGGGCTCGGTCGTCGTGTCGGAGGTCCATGAGTTCCTCTCGCTCCAGCCGACGCGGGCGGCGGGGTCCGAGCCCACCTCCCCTGCACCTGCCGAGGGGCGCTGAGAATCCGTGGTCGCCGGCCAGCCGACCGCCTCCGCGCCCGACCGTCGAGCGGCCGCCACCCTCGCAGGGGCCGGGGTGGCCCTCGCAATCCCTCTCCTCGGGCTGGCGCTCCTGCTCGCCAACCCGACCTGGGATGCGATGTGGCAGCACCATCCTGCGCACTTCTGGCTCGTCCTCGTCGCTGCGCTCCTCAGCGCCGTCACGGCATACGGCACCGGCGAGGCCGCGTCCCGGCGCGGCGACGCGCGCGTCATGCTCGTGTCCCTGGCCTTCCTCTCCGCGGCGGGCTTCCTGGCACTGCACGCGCTCGCGACGCCGAAGGTCCTCCTCGACGGCACCAACCCCGGGTTCAACCTCGCCACCCCGGTCGGGATCGCCATCGGATCCCTGTTCGCCGCGGGCTCGACCGGGCCCATCGACGGTCCACGGTCGGTCCGGGCGATGCGAGTGGCCCGGCGCCTTCGGGTCGCGCTCGTCGTCGTCCTGCTCGGCTGGGCGGTCTTCTCGCTCCTGCGCCTGCCGCCCCTCGATGCGGGCGCCGGACCCGAGCGCACCTCGGGCTTCATGGTCCTCCTCGCCGTGGCGGCGACGCTGCTCTACGCCTGGTCGGCGGCGGCGTACGTCGTGCTGTGGCGGCGCCGCCGCGGCCTCATGCCCCTCGCGATGGCGGCCGCGTTCGTGCTGCTCGGCGAGGCGATGGTCGCCATCAGCCTGTCGGCGAACTGGCACTACAGCTGGTGGGAGTGGCACCTGCTCATGCTCGCCGCCTTCGTCCTCGTCGCCTGGGGGGCCCAGCTGCAGTGGCACGAGGAGCGCTTCTCGGGCCTCTACCTGGACGAGACGGTCTCCGGCACGAGGGAGATGAGCATCCTCTTCGCCGATCTCCAGGGTTTCACGACCTTCTCCGAGGACCACGAGGCCGAGCAGGTCACCTCCATGCTCAACGACTACTTCGACGTGGCGGTACCGGCCGTCGTCAAGCGACACGGCGGTGAGGTCGACCGGATCATCGGCGATGCCCTCATGGTGACGTTCAACCGCCGTGGGGACCAACCGGACCACGCTCTGCGCGCCGCACGTGCCGCCCTCGAGCTCCAGGAGGAGACCGGACACGTCGCGGCCGCACACCCGGGCTGGCCGAGGTTCCGGGTCGGGGTCAACTCTGGGCCCGTCGCCCTGAGCCTCCTCGGCGGTGCGGGTGGCCGCACCCACACGGTCATCGGCGACGTCGTCAACGTCGCGTCCCGTCTCGAGGGGCGGGCTCCCGTCGGCGGCGTGGCGGTCAGCGCGGCCACGCTGGACCTCCTGCCCGGTGCCCGGGTGGTGCCCCTCGGCGCCCTCGACCTCAAGGGCAGGGCCGAGCCCGTCGAGGCCTTCTCGCTCACCTCCCTGCCGACCCACTGACTCCGAACCGGCTCGGGCGGTCGGGTGCAGCGGTGCTCAACGCTCCTGGCTGCGCTGGATCGCCTCGGCCATCCGCTTGATCCGGCGCAGCCTGGCGTCCCACGCCGAGCCGACCTCGGAGAGCTGGGCCACGGCCCGAGCGAGCTGGGCGTCGTCGACGCGGTAGCGGACCTCCCTCCCGACCGGGGTGACGCGGACCAGGCCCACGCGGTCGAGGACCGCGAGGTGCTTGGCGACGGCCTGACGCGTCACGGGCAGCCGCTCGCTGAGGCTCGTCGCCGTGCCCTCGCCCTCGGTCAGGAGCAGGTCGAGCATGCGCCGACGGGTCGGGTCACCGACCGCCGACCAGAGATCGTCGTCGACCGCGACGGTCATGGCGTGGACACCAGCCTCGTGGCATAGGCGCGAAGGCGCGGGAGGTACGTGTCCCAGCCCACCGAGTGGTCCCGGTAGTGCTCCTCGAGGACCGCGACCTCCCAGCCGCGCTCGCGGAACCCGGTCTCGGTCATCCGCAGCATCGTGCCCGAGCCGGACGGGGTGAGCTCGAAGGTCACGAGGAGCGAGTTGGCCTGTGCGGCAGCCTCTCCGTCCGGGTAGACCCATCGGAACGAGAAGCGCCGAGGCGGTCGGGCCTCGACCACGGTGATGGGCACCACCATCGCCTCGGGCGTCGTCCGATCGCCCCACGACAGCTCGCCGATCGCTCCGGGAACCGGGTCGAGATGCGCCTCGTCGGCCCACCACTCCCGGAGGTGGACCGGGCTGCTGATCACCTCGAAGACGACGTCCGGCGAGGCCTCGATGTGGATCTCGCGCTCGATGCTCCCGAACTCCATGCTCTTCCTGCCTCCAAGGTCGGATCGTCATGCAACAAGTGGTTGCACAACACCGTAGTTCCCTCCACGGCGGCCGGGCAACCGCGGCGTGCCGAGAAGGCGCACGTGCTGCTGGTCCCCTGCCCGCGTCCGCGGTGACGGACCGACGACGCGCCGGCCCAGCGGCATACCTCTGTTCCGTCGGTCGCCCGCTGAGCCAGACTGAGGGGAGCTGTTTCGACGGGAGGCGGATCGATGACGCGGTGCGGGTGCTCGGCGGCGCACGAGCGCCGACGGATCGTCCTCACGGGTGGACCAGGTGCAGGCAAGACCGCCGTCCTCGAGATGGTCCGGCGCTCCCTCTGCGAGCACGTCAAGGTCCTGCCAGAGTCCGCCGGCATCGTCTTCGGCGGCGGGTTCCCGCGCGAGGACGACCCCGAGTGCCGGCGCGCATCCCAGCGGGCGATCTTCCACGTGCAGCGCGAGCTCGAGGTCATCGGCGACGTCCACGGCCCGGCCATCGTGCTCTGCGACCGCGGAACCCTCGACGGCCTCGCGTACTGGCCGGGCCCATCCGAGGACTTCTGGTCCTCGACGGGCGCCGACCCCGCAGCGGAGCTCGACCGGTACGACGCCGTCATCCACCTCCGGACGCCCTCGTCGAGCCAGGGGTACAACCGGACGAACCCGCTCCGGACCGAGTCTGCGAGCGCGGCGGCGGAGATCGATGCGCGGATCCTGGAGGTCTGGGCACGCCACCCGCGCCGCTACGTCGTCGAGTCCTCGGGCCGGTTCATCGACAAAGCGGCCACGGTCCTCACGATCCTGCACGACGAGCTGCCGGACTGCTGCTCGCGCAACCTCCCGCCCAACCCGCACCACGAGCGGCTGTAGCCGGGCCGGCGTCCGTGTGCGCGGCAGGACCCACGTCACACCTGCCGGGAACACGCGCCACACCTGCCGGGAACACGCGCCGTCACACAGGTGGCGGGCACACCATTGAGGTATGAGGCTGCTGTGCCTCGATGGGAGAGACGGACATGTGGAACTACGGCATGGGCTGGGGCATGGGTCCTGCCATGTGGGTCATCCTGGCCCTCGGGACCATCGGCTTCTGGGCCCTGGTCATCTGGGTCGTTCGTGAGCTGGTGCGGGCACGCCCCGTGACGCGCGAGTCGTCGTCGCCCGAGCCGCGGGACGACCCGCTGCGGCTGCTCGACGAGCGGCTCGCCCGTGGGGAGATCGACACCGAGGAGTACGAGCGCATCCGACGCGTCCTCACGGCGAAGCGCTGACGAGGCACGCCGTGAGACGCACGCAACGCGACGGAGGCGCCGCTGGGAGGCGGTCGCGACGTGGCGGGGAGATCAGGGCGCGTAGATGTACTTCATCCCGCTGATGTCGGTCAGGGTGCGCGTGTCGTAACGGCCCGGACCGGCCAGCGCGTTCATCTCGAGGATGGTCACCTGGTTGCCGTTGACGGCCGTCACCCAGGCGACATGGCCGGCGCTCGAGGAGCCGTAGACGCCGGGCTGCATCACGACGATCGACCGCACCCTCGGCGTCCCGCTGACGGTGTAGCCGGCATTCGCCGCGCCCCACGCCCAGGTCAAGGCGTTCCCGGTGAAGCCACCCAGGTAGTAGCCCTCGGACCTGTGCCACTGCTCGAGCGCGCCCCACGTGCACTGGCCGTAGGTGGCCCAGTTGTAGGACGAACGCTTGCCGACCGTGGCGCGCGTTGTGTTCGACGTCGACTTGACGGCCGCGGTGGAGTTGAGCAGCGTCCGGCGGGTGAGCGAGCGGGAGGCCGCCAGCGCCGCCTCCTTGCGCTGCTTGAGAACGACGTCCTCGATCACCGTCGGGGCGCTCGAGCCGCCGGCGCGCGTCGCCCCGGATGCGAGGCCGATCGCCGAGAGCGCGTCGTCGGAGACGGGCAGGCCGGCGGCGGGACCCACGACCGCGGGGATGCTTCCCGTCGTGTCGCCGAGGCCCGCGCCGGCCACGGGCTCGCCGGCCCCGGCCGAGGGCGAGAAGGAGGCGATGAGCCCTCCTGAGGCGGCGACGATCGCGGCGCCCTTGACGGCGGGCTGAGCGGACTCCTTCGCGATCAGCCGCAGCTCGACGAGCGGGTTGTAGCGGCCTGGGGTGCGGTGACGACCAGCGGACACAACAGTCATGGGCAGCCTCTCGAACGCCTGCGAGGTGAGCTGTCGGGTTCGGGCGCGAGGTGCTGCTCGCCCGGTCTCCGCAGGGCCGGTCGGCCCCTTGAGGACTTCACCCCAGGACGTCTCGCGACGTCCGTCGAACGGTGGGTCCCCCGCTCCTGCCATTGAGTTCCTGGGGCTCGCGGTTCGGTGGCAGGACTCGGCGGGTCGAACCGGAGCATCACCTCAGCCGGAGGCGACTGACCGCGACCCTATTGCGGAACCGGCCAGATGTCACGCATTGATGACGAAATCGCCCTCCCCGGCCGTCATCCCGGGCGTGTCCCCCGGGACCTCGCCGATGTGGACCAAGGCGTCGCCGCGGTTGACGAGCGGCGCCTGGGTCCGGCCGATGACGATCCCGGGCCGGTCGGCCCGGATGAGACGGACGCGCTTGCCGAACGAGTCGGAGAGCCCGCCGAGCCGGTCGCCGGTCTCCACGCGCTGGCCGAGGGCTGCGTCGAGCTGGAGGATGCCGGTCCCCGGTGCTCGGACCCAGCCGCTCTGGCGGCAGACGAGGCTCTCCTGGGGCGGCTCGCCCTCGGGCGCGTCGATCATGCCGAGCGCGGCGAGGACCCTGCGGACGCCGAGCACCCCGGCCTCGATCGCCCACTCGTCGAACCGCCAGGCCTCGCCACCCTCGTAGAGCAGCACCGTGGCGCCCCGGTCGCGGGCGGCCGACCGCAGCGAGCCGTCGCGCAGCTTGGCGTGGTACATGACCGGCGCACCGAACGCCTCGGCCAGCTTGCGGGTCCTGGGGTCGTCGAGGTCGGCGCGGATCTGCGGCAGGTTGGTCCGCCGGTCGGCGCCGGTGTGCATGTCGATGCCGACCTCGCACTTGGCGACCACCTCGGTCATCATGAGGTGGGCGATGCGACCGGCCAACGACCCTCGCGCCGAGCCGGGGAACGACCGGTTGAGGTCGCGCCGGTCGGGGAGGTAGCGCTCCCCCGCCATGAAGCCGAGGACGTTGACGATGGGCACGGCGATGAGGGTGCCGTTGAAGGTCTTCGGCGAGAGCCGGGCCAGGACCCGGCGGACGACCTCCACCCCGACGACCTCGTCGCCGTGGATGGCGGCGTTGATCCACACCGTGGGGCCGTCCTGGCGCCCATGGACGACGCGCACCGGGAGGCTCACGTCGGCGCCGGTCACGAGGCGCGTGATGGGCAGGCCCACCTCGCGCATCGAGCCGGCGCGGATGCGGACCGTCCCGATCCCGAAGGATGCCCGGGGCATCAGCGTCCGCGATTCTTGCGGCGCACGACCCGCGGGGGCCGGCCACCGAGGTAGGACCGGCTCGAGTCCACGACGAGTCCCTGGCGCAGGGCCTCCCGTCCGACCAGCATCCGGAAGCCCATCTCGTCGCGGTTGCTCAGCGACACCTCGGCCGTGATCTCGCGGCCGACGAGGACGAGGTCCATGAGGACGACGACGCGCTCGGCGACGTGGCCGGACGAGCTCCGGACCGGCCGCAGGTCGTGGACGGGGCAGGTCACGACGGTGGAGTCCTCCGAGGAGCGCTGCCATGGGTGGATGGAGAAGCGGACCCACGGCCTGCCGTCCAGGTCGTACTCCTCGATGTCGAAGGCGTGAAGGGATGATGACCGTGCACCGGTGTCGAGCTTCGCCTTGACGAAGGGAACTCCGATGCCGGGCAGGGTGATCCACTCACGCCATCCTGCGATGGTGCTTGAATGGGGCAGCCCGGACACCCGACTATCTTTGCAGGCCCCTTCGATGAAACTGGCGATACTCTCGCGCGCGCCCCGTGCCTACTCCACCCAACGCCTCCGCACTGCCGCTCTCGACCGTGGCCACACCGTCAAGGTCCTCGACACACTGCGCTTCGCGATCGACCTCTCGGGGCCCGACCCGGACCTGCAGTTCCGCGGCCGGCCGCTGTCCGACTACGACGCGATCCTGCCGCGCATCGGCAACTCGATCACCTACTTCGGCACGGCTGTCGTGCGCCAGTTCGAGCAGATGGACATCTACACGCCCAACACGGCCAACGGGATCTCCAACGCCCGCGACAAGCTCCGGGCCACCCAGATCCTCTCCCGCCACAACATCGGTATGCCGGCGACGACGTTCGTGCGCAACCGCGCCGACGTGATCCCGGCGATCGAGCGGGTCGGTGGCGCGCCGGTCGTCATCAAGCTCCTCGAGGGCACGCAGGGCATCGGGGTCATCCTCGCGCCCGAGCTCAAGGTGGCCGAGGCGATCATCGAGACCCTGCACAGCACCCGGCAGAACGTCCTCATCCAGAGCTTCGTCACCGAGAGCAAGGGCCGCGACATCCGCGCCCTCGTCGTCGGCGACCGGGTCGTCGCGGCGATGCGACGCACGGCCAAGGGCGACGAGTTCCGCTCCAACGTCCACCGCGGCGGGTCGGTGGAGCCGGTCGACCTGAGCCCGGCCTTCGAGGAGGCCGCCGTCCGGTCGGCGCAGATCATGGGCCTGCGGGTCGCCGGAGTCGACATGCTCGAGGGCAACGAGGGGCCGCTCGTCATGGAGGTCAACTCCTCCCCCGGGCTCGAGGGGATCGAGAACGCCACCAAGCTCGACGTCGCCGGCGCGATCATCGACTACATCGCCGGCCAGGTCGCCTTCCCGGAGATCGACGTCCGCCAGCGGCTCACCGTCTCGACGGGCTACGGAGTCGCCGAGCTCGTCGTCCACGCCGCGGCAGACCTCGTCGGCAAGAACATCGGCGACTCCGGGCTCTCCGAGCGCGACATCACCGTCCTCACGCTGCACCGCGGCACGACGGTCATCCCCAATCCCCGTCGGGGTCTCCAGCTCGAGGCCGAGGACCGGCTGCTCTGCTTCGGCAAGCTCGAGGAGATGCGCTCGATGGTCCCCGAGCGACGCCGGCGCCGCGCCAAGGTCAAGAAGCTCCCCAAGGAGCCGATCCACACCGGTTGATCGCACGGCTGGCGTATGCCGCTGACCGGGCCCCGCGCCCCGGGTGGCCTCCGCGTGGGGCCGGGCCACGCGGCATACGTCGGCCTCGCGTTCGCCGATCACGCACCCTGGTCACGGATGCGGTCGTCGCCGGTCCTGTGACTTGCCGGTGACTTGCCGAGATTTCCCCCATCAGGGACAGGGCCGCCCTAAGGTGGAATGAACCGATCGACGTCGGGCGCACGGATCGGGCGCCGCGGCTCGGGCGGTTCGGGGGATAGGGCACACTGATCCACACAGCATCGACCAGCCTGAGGGGGGTGGCCAGCAGGTGCAGGACCCGAAGCCGCACGACGACGGCCCGGTCATCGTCCATGTCAGGATGACCGGCCGACTCGTGCCGTTCGCTGCCGGCGTGGTCGTGTTCGCCTTCCTGCCCTCGCTCGTCGCCAGCCCGCACGGTCCCGAGGCCCGTCAGGTCGTGCTCGAGGCCGACTCAGTGGCGATCCCGGCCGCCTTCGGGGGCCCCGCGAGCGCAGTGCCGGGTCAGTCCACGGTGGCCGACGGGCCCGCAGCCGCGACCGAGGGAGCGGCCATGGGCGCGGCGGTCGGCGGAGGGTTCTTCCTCTTCCCTGACGTCTCGTTCACGCCCGCGCCCTTCGGCTCGGTCACACCGACCACGGTCCCAGCCGCCCTGGGTCCGCTCTATGCCGGGTTCGCGTTCATCCACCCGGTTCCCGGCGGCGAGGTCTCGCCCTTCGGCCCACGCATCCATCCGGTTCTCGGACGCCCGATGTTCCACACCGGCATCGACCTCATGGCAGCCTGCGGGACCCCCATCCGCGCGGCGGCCGACGGCACGGTCATCTACGCCAGGCAGTCCGCCTCCTGGGGGCTGCGCACGATCATCCAGCACACGCCCGGCCTCAAGACCGCCTACGGCCACCAGTCGAAGTTCCTCGTCAAGGAGGGCGACGTCGTCAAGCAGGGCCAGGTCATCGGGCTCGTCGGCACGACCGGCTGGTCGACGGGGTGCCACCTGCACTTCGACGTCATCGTCAACGACCGCTACACCGACCCGGCCCCCTATCTCGGCTTCCCGGCCTCGCGCGCCGACTCCATCCCGTTTGCCGCTGCGCCCGCGTACGTGGTCGACCGCGGCGGAACGGTGGTCCACACCGTCGAGGACGGCGACGTCCCCGTGCCCAACTACGACCCGACCGGCCCGACGGCGGGCACCTCGATCCCGGGCACCCCGACGCCGGCTCCCACGAGCACGACTCCGACCTCGAGCCCGACCTCCACCACGAGCCAGCCGACGACCTCGATGACCTCGACGCCTCCGGCGACGACGACCACGACTCCGCCGCCCACGAGCACGACGACCGCCCCGCCGCCGACCTCCACCGGCTCGACGACCACGTCGACGACGCCCGCGACGACGGCCACCACGACGGCCACCACGACGCAGGCCACCTCCGCGCCGGCGACGACGACCGCGGGTTCGACGGCCGCAGCCGAGCCCTCCACGAGCACCACGTCCGTGGCCACGCCGAGCGACACGACGACCACCACGACGAGCGGGAGCACGGCGGCTGCCGAGCCGACCACCAGCACGACCACGGCTCCCTGAGGCACCGGAGGCACCGGCCCGCGTCGCGGGGGGGTGTCCGTGACCTCACGATTCAGCGACTCTCGGGGCCTGGACCTCCCCGACGGGCGGTCCAGCCGATAGGTTGCGGCAATGGACGAACTGAAGCCGGACCAGGTCGACCCGTCTGAAGACTCCTCCCGACCGCGCGAGCCCATGGTGGTCATCGAAGGCGTCAACAAGCACTTCGGCGACCTGCACGTCCTGAGGGACATCAATCTCACGGTCGGCAAGGGCGAGGTCGTCGTCATCCTGGGACCGTCCGGTTCGGGGAAGTCGACCCTCTGCCGGGCCATCAACCGGCTCGAGACCGTGGAGTCCGGCACGATCGCCGTCGACGGCAACCCGCTACCCGAGGAGGGCAAGCCCCTCGCCCAGCTGCGGGCCGATGTCGGGATGGTCTTCCAGTCGTTCAACCTCTTCGCGCACAAGACGATCCGCGACAACGTCACGCTCGGCCCGATCAAGGTGCGCAAGAAGTCGAAGGACGAGGCGAACGCCCTGGCCGACCGGCTCCTCGAGCGCGTCGGGGTCGCGGAGCAGGCCGAGAAGTTCCCGGCACAGCTCTCCGGCGGTCAGCAGCAGCGCGTCGCGATCGCCCGGTCCCTCGCCATGGGGCCCAAGGTCATGCTCTTCGACGAGCCCACCTCCGCCCTCGACCCGGAGATGGTCAACGAGGTCCTCGACGTCATGGTCGGCCTCGCCAAGGAGGGGATGACGATGATCGTGGTGACCCACGAGATGGGCTTCGCCCGCAAGGCCGCCGACCGCGTCGTCTTCATGGCCGACGGCCAGGTCGTCGAGGTGGCCACGCCGGACGAGTTCTTCACCAACCCCAGGAGTGACCGAGCCAAGGACTTCCTCGGCAAGATCCTCACTCACTGACGCAGGGAGGGCGGGCGCACCCAGGCGCCGCCCGGCATTCACGACAGGGAGGAAACCCATGAAGGCACGATTCGGTGCAGCGGCGGCGGCGGTCGCCCTCGCGCTGTCCCTCGCCGCGTGCGGCTCGAGCAGCGACTCGGGCAGCGGCAGCAGCGGCGGGACGAAGCTCAAGATCGGCATCAAGTTCGACCAGCCCGGCCTCGGGCTCAAGAAGGGCAGCGAGTACACCGGCTTCGACGTCGACGTCGCCAAGTACGTCGCGAAGCAGCTCGGCACGAGCGAGGGCGACATCACGTGGGTCCAGGCCCCGAGCGCCCAGCGCGAGACGCTCATCTCGACCGGCCAGGTCGACTTCGTCGTCGCGACGTACTCGATCACCGACAAGCGCAAGGAGAAGGTGTCCTTCGCCGGGCCGTACTTCATCGCCGGGCAGGACCTCCTCGTCCGGGCCGACGACACGTCGATCACCGGCCCGGAGACCCTTACGGGCAAGAAGCTGTGCTCGGTCAAGGGCTCGACCTCGGCGCAGAAGGTCAAGGACAAGTACCCCAACGTCCAGCTCCAGGAGTTCGCCACCTACTCCGAGTGCCTCCCGGCCCTGGCCACGGGCGGCGTCGACGCGCTGACGACCGACGACACGATCCTCGCCGGCTACGCGGCCCAGCCCGAGTTCAAGGGCAAGTTCAAGCTCGTCGGCAAGCCCTTCTCGACCGAGAACTACGGCATCGGCATCAAGAAGGGTGACACGGCCATGTGCCAGAAGATCACCGATGCCATCAAGAAGATGATCAGCGACGGCTCGTGGCAGAAGGCCCTCGACGCCAACCTCGGCCCGGCGGGCTACAAGCCGGGCACGGGCAACCCGCCCACCCCGGCGGCCTGCTCCTGACCGACCCGGCGCGGTCGTGCGGTCACCAGCCGGTGGCCGCACGACCGGCACCGGCCTGACCTGACAGCGGAAGGAGCGCCGTGCTCGACATCATCGAGAAGTACCCGATCCTCGGCGCGTTCGGGATGACCATCTACCTGACGTTCTTCTCGGCGATCGGCGCCCTCGTCATCGGCACGATCCTCGCCGTCATGCGCGTCTCCCCCGTCGGTGTGCTCCGCAGGCTGGGCTCCTTCTACGTCAACACGGTCCGCAACACACCGCTGACGCTCATCCTCGTGCTCTGCTCGCTCGGGCTGCTCTACATCCTCGAGATCAACCTCGCCGACCCCAAGTCGCCGACCTCGATCGTCGACAACAACATCCGCTGGGCCATCGTCGGCCTCGCCGTCTACCACGCCGCCTTCGTGTGCGAGGCGCTGCGCAGCGGCGTCAACACGGTCCCGACCGGTCAGGCCGAGGCCGCTCGGTCGATCGGCCTGACCTTCGGCCAGAGCCTCAGGGAGGTCATCCTCCCCCAGGCCTTCCGGGGAGCGATCGCGCCGCTCGGCTCGGTCCTCATCGCCCTGACGAAGAACACGACGGTCGCGTCGATCATCGGCGTCTCCGAGGCCTCGGGCCTCATGAAGGAGATCATCGAGAACGAGACCGGAGGACTGCCCGTCTTCTTCGTCTTCGCGCTCGGCTTCGTGATCCTCACCCTGCCTGTCGGCGTCTTCTTCACCTCCCTCTCGCGACGCCTGGCGGTGAAGCGATGAGCGCCCAGAGCATCCTCTTCGACGCCCCGGGTCCGAAGGCCCGCCGGCGGCACGCGATCTTCACGGGCCTCGGCATTCTCCTCGCGATCGGCACGCTCGCCCTCGTCGTCTGGAAGCTCAGGGCCCAGGGTCAGCTGGCCCCCGAGATGTGGACGTCGCTGTTCACCGCGGACGTGTGGACCCAGTACCTCATCCCGGGTCTCATCAACACCCTGAAGGCCGCCGCGATCTCGATCGTGCTCGCGATGGTCTTCGGCCTCGTCTTCGGCATGGGACGCCTCAGCCACAACCGGGCCATCCGCTGGGTGTGCGGCATCGTCGTCGAGTTCTTCCGCGCCGTGCCCGTCCTGCTGATGATGTACTTCACCTTCAACGTGTATGCCGTCTACGACGTCTTCGGGGCAGACCTCAACTCGCTCGCGGCCGTCGTCACCGGCCTCACCCTCTACAACGGCTCGGTCATCGCGGAGCTCGTCCGTTCCGGTGTCTACAGCCTCCCGAAGGGCCAGTCGGAGGCAGGCCTGTCGATCGGCCTGACGCCCGGCCAGACCCTCCGCTCGATCGAGCTGCCCCAGGCCCTCACGGCGATGCTGCCCGCCCTCGTCGGCCAGCTGGTCGTCATCCTCAAGGACAGCGCCCTCGGCACCGCCATCACCTACCCCGAGCTCCTCCAGCAGGCCAAGGACGTCGGCACCGCCTACGGCAACGTCATCCCCGCCTACCTGCTTGCCGCCGTGCTCTTCATCGCGCTCAACTACGGCCTCACCCGTCTCGCCGGGAGGATCGAGCGGCAGCTCAACCGCCGCGGCCGTCCGACCCGCCCGACGGCCACCGCCCTCGGGCCCGGTGCCGACGTCGTCACGGACGAGCTCGCGGGGGCCAACGCCTTCCCGGGCGACGCGACGAGCCGCTGAGACCCACGCCATCCTCGTCCGGGACATGAGGAAGGCCCCGACACTCTCGTGTCGGGGCCTTCCTCGTCAGGCGCTCCCCCGGTTGGACTCGAACCAACAACCTGCCGGTTAACAGCCGGCTGCTCTGCCAGTTGAGCTACAGGGGACTGGCTGCGCGGGAAACGATAGCAAAGGTTTCGGCTGGCACTAAATCGGGTTCAGCTGCCCTGGTTGAGCCCTCAGAGACCCACCTCGGAGCGCAGTCGAGCGAGCCGCGAGGCGGCCTCCGAGGCGACCTCGGGGTCGCCCAGGTCGGCTCCCTTGCCCGGCACCACCTGCTCGATGAGCGCCCCCGTCGCGAGGTCCTGGCGGATCACGACGCGCACCGTCCGCCGCGCGGACGTCCGGAACTCGTCGGCGATGACCACGCTCGCCTGGAGCCGCTCCCGGAGCGTCTGCTGGATGAGTGAGGGCTGGCTGATCCGCCACCGGACCGGGTCTCGGTGGTCGACCCAGACGACGGTGAGGAGCGAGGAGTCGCCCTGCCACGTCCCGGACTCCGCCTCATGCCAGGGCCGGCTCCACTCGAGCAGGCCGTCAGCGCCGACGAAGGCGAGGTGGTGCGTGCAGGCGACGACATGGCCACCGGTGTCGTCATCCTTCGCCCACGCGAGGATCCGCTCGTTGTCTCCGAGCGGCACCGCCTGCCGGACGCCCACGTCGAGGTCGGGTCGGCGCCTGCGGTCGAAGAGTCTCATCAGCTCATCCCTGCCTTGATCGTGGCGAGCTCGCGCTGCAGCTCCTGCAGCTCGGTCGCGAGCTGCCGCGCCCGCTCGGGCGCGGGTGTCTCCGCGTGGTCGAGCCGGCGCATCTCGCTCATCGCGTCGGCGATGCGACGCGTCAGGGCGATCGTCCGGACCCGGTCGAAGAGCTCCTCGACGTAGCGGGAGGTCGGCAGGCCCGTCAGCGGGTCCATCCGCGTCGGGAGCGTGTCGACGGCGAGCTCGCTGACGAGGCCCGCGACCGGGCTCGCCGCGGCCTGGGTCACGGCCGAGGTCCAGCTGGTCACGTTGCCCCTGTCAGCGGCCTGGAGGGCGATGCGGATGCCGTCGAAGACGGCTCGGTGCGCCGGCGCAGAGAACGACTCGGGGCTCAGCACGTCGATCGCCTCGGGCCTCAGCACCGTCGGGAACTGGAGGAGGACCTGGAGCAGCTGACGCTCCGCGAGGACGACCGGATCGCGCCGGTCGGGGGCCGGGAAGAGGTCGCCCGCCTCCCCCGGCCCCGGCTCGTCGTTGACGTCGTGGCCGACTGCAGCGGGGCGACGTTCGCCCGTCCGGTCGTCGTCGACCTTGAGCCGTCCAGCGCGGCTCACCTCGGTGGCGAGGGCATCGACCTCGACGCCGATCATGCCGGACACCTCACGGATGTAGGCGGGCCGGAGCGACTGGTCCCTGATCGACCCGATGATCGGCGCGACGGCGCGCATCGCCTGGACCCGACCCTCGACGGTGGCGAGGTCGAAGCGGCGGATCGTGGTGCGCACCGCGAACTCGAACATCGGCACGGCGTCCTCTATGAGCGCCTGGACGGCCGGGTCGCCCGCCGCCTGGCGCAGCTCGCACGGGTCCTTGCCCGAGGGCTCGACGGCGACGAACGACTGGGAGGCCCACTTCTGGTCGTCGGCGAAGGCCCGCATCGCGGCCTTCTGGCCGGCCGCGTCGCCGTCGAAGGTGAAGATCACCTTCGCCGGGGCCAGACCGGCCTCGTCGCGCATGAGCCGGCGCAGGAGCTTGATGTGGTCGGCGCCGAAAGCGGTGCCGCACGTGGCGACGGCGGTCTCGATCCCGGCGAGATGGCACGCCATGACGTCGGTGTAGCCCTCGACGACGACGGCCTGCCGGTCGCCCGAGATCCGCTTCTTGGCGAGGTCGAGGCCGTAGAGAACCGTCGACTTCTTGTAGATCGGCGTCTCCGACGTGTTGAGGTACTTCGCCTCGATCCGGTCGTCGTCGAAGAGCCTGCGGGCGCCGAAGCCGATCGTGTCACCGGTGATGTCGCGGATCGGCCAGACGAGCCGCCCCCGGAACCGGTCGTAGAGCCCGCGGGAGCCCCGGCCCGCGAGCCCGCCCGTGACGATCTCGTCCTCCGTGAACCCCTTGGAGCGGAGGTGGGCGACGAGGTCCTCACCGCCGCGCGGGGCGAACCCGACGCCGAAGTGCCGGGCCGCACCCGAGTCGAAGCCCCGGGCGCGCATGAAGTCGCGTCCGGCACGCGCCGCGGGCAGGAAGAGAGCCTCGGTGTAGAACTCCTGGGCCACCCGGTGGGCCTCGATCAGGCGGGTCCGCCGCCCGAGCCCCTCGTCACGAGGCCGCGACCCTCCGTCCTCGTAGCGCAGCTCCATGCCGAGCTTCTGGGCGAGCCGTTCGACCGCCTCGGAGAACGTGAGGTGGTCGACCTTCTGGACGAAGGAGATGACGTCTCCGCCCTCGCCGCAGCCGAAGCAGTGCCACGCCCCGACCGCGGGCCGGATCGTGAAGGAGGGCGTCTTCTCGTCGTGGAAGGGGCAGAGGCCCTTGAACGAGCCCGGGCCGGCCGGGCGCAGCGTGACGTGCTCGCGGACGACGTCCTCGATCGAGGACCTGTCCTTGACCGCCGCGATGTCCTCGCTCCTGATCAGCCCCGCCATGTGCCTCCCGTCGCCGAGCCAGAGTCTAGGTCGTCGTTCGCCGTCCCACGGTCACCCACCCCACTGCCTGTGGAGCGCGAGCGCCCGCACGTCCGTCAGGGAGGCGACCTGGTCGACGATGACACGGAGGCGCTCGTCGTCGGTCCCGGCCGCAAGGAAGTCGAGGCGAAGGTCCGCGTCGAGGCGTGACTCGGGCTGAGCGGCATACGCCTCGACGAGGGCACGCACGACGTCACGCTGCCCGGAGAGGATGCCGAGCCGCTCGTCGGTCGTCATGACGAAGTGGTTCGCGACGGCCTTGAGGACCGAGCACTCGGCGCGCGCCTCGTCGGGGATGACGAGGTCGGCCCCGAACCGGGTCAGGTCGCCGGGTCCGTGCCGCTCCCGCGTCGCCAGCTCGACGACGAGGACGAAGCGCCCGATGAGCCGGCTCGTCATGTCCTTGAGCGCCGCGAGCGCCCCACGGGAGCCGTCGTATGCCGCCGGGAGCACTCCCGAGGCGAGCAGCCGTTCCAGCGCGGCGCCGAGGGCATCGCGTGCGAGGTCGGGCGCGTACGTGCGGCCGGCGACGTCGAGGACGGCCGACATGTCGGTGGCGGAGTGCAGGACGCGCGGGTCGAGCCAGCCCGAGGCGATGGCGTCCTCGACGTCGTGGACGGAGTAGGCGACGTCATCGGACCAGTCCATGACTTCGGCCTCGAGGCAGCGGACCCCGGGCGCTGCGCCGTCGCGGAGCCAGTGGAAGACGGACAGGTCCGACGAGTAGACGCCGAACTTGTTTGTCTCGTAAGGCCCCTCGCCGCGGGCCCACGGGTATTTCGTCGTCGCGTCGAGGCTCGCCCGGGTCAGGTTGAGGCCGGCAGAGGTGCCGTCGGGGTGGGCGCGCTTGGCCTCGAGGCGGGTGAGCAGGCGCAGGGTCTGGGCGTTGCCCTCGAACCCGCCGATCCGCGATGCGATCTCGTCGAGGGCCGTCTCGCCGTTGTGGCCGAAGGGCGGGTGGCCGAGGTCGTGCGAGAGGCAGGCCGTGTCGACGACGTCGGCGCTGCACCCGAGGGCGGCACCGAACTCGCGGCCGATCTGCGCCACCTCGAGCGAGTGCGTGAGCCGGTTTCGGACGAAGTCGTCGTGTCCCGGCGCGAGCACCTGGGTCTTGGCGGCGAGCCGGCGCAGCCCTGCAGAGTGGACGACCCGGGCCCGGTCACGCGCGAAGTCGTCGCGGTCGGCCCGCTTGTGCGCCGGGTCCTCCGCCACCCATCGCTCCCGGTCGAGCTCCGTGTAGGCCACGACCCGACTCTAGGCGTGATCCTGTCCCGGACTCGCGAGCACCCCGCACCAACCCCGCCCCGGCGGAGAAGATCCGGCCCCAGCCCGCCCCGGCACCGCAGCAACCCCGCCCCGGCGGAGAAGATCCGGGGCCCGCACGAGATGATCGGGGCATGGACGACCGCGTCATGCTCGCCGCCCGGAACAACGCGCTCTGGTGCGACGCCGTGTGCCGGACGCACGGCCTGCGCACCACGCTCGACGACTCCCTCTGGTCGAGCGCGACCCGGACCCCGCCCTACTACCCCGACGCCGTCACCCTCGCGCCCACGGTCTCCGAGTACGACGTGCTGGCCCGCGTCGACGCGAACGACGGCTGCTCGGTCAAGGACAGCTTCTCGACGCTCGACCTGACGATGGAGGACTTCGCCCGGCTCGTCGTCGGCCAGTGGGTCTGGCTCGACGGCGACACCGACGCCGCGACCCGGAGCGAGGGCCGCCTCTGGTCGAGCGTCTCCAGCCCCGCCGAGCTGGGCCAGTGGCAGCGCGCCTGGTCGCGCGGGGAGGACGACGCCGCGATCTTCCGTTCCTCGCTGCTCACCGAGGCAGGCATTCACTTCCTCGCCGCACGCGAGCCCGGCGACGGACCCGACGGACCGGTCGTCGCCGGGGCGATCCTCAGCGTCACCGGAGCGGTCGCCGGCGTGAGCAACCTGTTCGACATCAACGGCGACGAGACCCGGACCTGGCGGGAGGTCGCGGCCCGTGCCCACTCGCTGACCGGCGGCCTGCCCCTCGTCGGCTGGGACGCCGGCGACAGTCTCGAGCGCGCCCTGGCCGCCGGGTGCACCGCGCTCGGACCCCTCACCGTCTGGATCCGCTGAACCCGCCCGAGCCCGCGCCGGGAGCGGAGCCCGGCCCTGCGGCATACGGGCGCATACTGGGGCCGTGAGGCCACTTCGGCCTCCGAGGGCAGGAGCATGCCATGGCCGACAAGTCACCCCGCTCGCACATGAGCCAGAAGGGCAAGTCCCTCAAGGAGAAGCGTGCGGACAAGCACGCGCGCAACGACGCGAAGACCCACACGGAGATCATCCCGCCGCGCGGCAAACGCTGACCGAGGCTCGGCTGCCGGGTCCCGCGCCCGTCAGCCGAGCTCCGAGCGCAACCGGCCGACCCAGGCCGGCTCGGTCCCGTAGCGCTGGCTCCGGATGAGCCGCAGGTGGGCGCAGTCGTCGACGAGCTCGGCCATCCGCTTGTCGCGGGTGGCCTCCTGCTTGGCCGACACGACCCAGGTGGAGCAGATCTTGCGGTACGACGCCGTGGCGCCGTCCCAGAACGCCGAGGCCGTCGGGTTGGCGCGCAGCATGGCTTCGTAGTGCGCCGGCCAGGTGACCTCGCCGACCTCGTACGTGTAGATCGCCGAGCGGTCCTCGCGCCGGCGCTCGAAGGCCGCGAGACCCGCCGGGTGCATCCGCCCCTGCCGGGTCAGCTCCTCGACCGCTGCGATGTTGACCCGGCTCCACGTGCTGCCGGGCTTGCGGGGCGTCCAGCGTTGGCGCACGGCGAGGTCGTCGATCCGCTGCATCTGCGAGTCGATCCAGCCGAAGCACAGGGCTTCCCGGACGGCCTCCTCCCAGGTGAGGCCGCGCGTCTCGACATGCTTCTTGTAGAGGCCCATCCACAGCTCGCTCGCCGTCGCGTGGTTGGCCTCGAGCCATTGCCGGAAGTCCGCTCCGTCCTCGAAGAACGTCGCCGGCCGATCGGCCGATCCACCTGCGTGCATGTGCCGATCCTGCCATCGGGGCGCTAGCCTCACGAGGTCGTCGTCCCGACCAGACCGGATCGAGCTGCCATGAACTATGTGATCGGTTGGATCGCCATCGTCGCCGTCACGGCGGGCATCACCTACCTGATCGCCTCGCGCAACCGCCGCTCCTGAGCCGGGCGTCGCTGCGGGCTCACGACAGCCGGGACCGGAGCCGACGCAGCCAGGCCGGTTCGCCGCCGCCGGCCAACGGCCCGACCAGTCGGAGCTCGCGGCAGGCGTCGACGAGCTGCCGCATCCGCCGTTCGCGCGTCTCGGGCCTCTTGGCGGACAGCACCCAGTACACGCACGTCTTGCGGTAGGACGCGGCAGCACCGTCCCAGAACGCCGATGCCATCGGGTCGGCCCTCAGGACCTCCTCGAAGTCGGCCGGCCACGCCTCCTCGTCCCGTTCGTACGAGTAGAGGCCGAGGTCGTCCTGCCGGCGCCGCTCGTAGGCGGCGAGGCCAGCCGGGTGCATCCGGCCCTCGGCCGTGAGCCGCTCGACCGTGTCGATGTTGACCCTGCTCCAGACGCTGCCCGGGCGGCGCGGTGTGAAGCGCAGCCTCGCGGAGTCCGCATCGATGCCCTGCTGGAGCGAGTCGATCCAGCCGAAGCACAGCGCCTCGGTCACGAGCTCCCTCACCACGGGTCCACGAGGAACGACGTGGCTCCGATGGAGACCCACCCACAGCTCCGGCGCGGTCGCGTGGTTGGCCTCGAGCCAGGCCCGGAACTCGGCCGCGTCCTCGAAGAACGTCGCCGGTCGCTCGGCCGAGCCGCCCTCCCGCATGCTCGGATTGTGCCACCGAGCGGAGTGAGGGCCTCGGCGACGGGCGGCGCGTCGTCAGCCGCCGCTGACCGACAGCTCGGCTTCCGCGATCGTGCGCCGGTGCTCCTCGGTCAGCTCGCGCGACTCGAGCCACCGGTCGGGCAGGGCCACGACCCGACCCGAACCGGCACGGCCGCGCTGCCCTTCGGCCGCCTCGCCCGGCCACGGTGCGTCCGGATCGAGCGTCGAGATGAGTGCGTCGAGCGAGGCCATCGAGTCGACGAGCGCGAGCGAGTTGCGCACGGTCGACCCGGCCGGGAAGCCCTTGAGGTACCACGCGATGTGCTTGCGGATGTCGCGGCAGCCCCGCTCCTCGTCGCCGTAGAAGTCGCAGAGGTATGCCGTGTGCGTGCGGAGCGTGTCCGTGACCTCCCCGAGCGTCGGGGTGACCCGGGCAGAGCTGCCGGCGAAGGCTGCCGCGAGGTCGGTGAAGAGCCACGGCCGGCCGAGGCATCCTCGGCCGACGACGACGCCGTCGCACCCGGTCTCCTCGACCATGCGGAGGGCATCCTCGGCCGACCAGATGTCGCCGTTGCCGAGGACCGGGATCGAGGTGACGGTCTGCTTGAGCAGGCGGATCGCCTCCCAGTCGGCGGTGCCGGAGTACGCCTGGGCGGCGGTCCGGCCGTGCAGCGCGACGGCGGCGACGCCCTCCTCCTCGGCGGCGAGGGCGGCGTCGAGGAAGGTCAGGTGCTCGTCGTCGATCCCCTTGCGCATCTTGACCGTGACGGGGATGTCACGTCGTCCGCCCTCCTCGACGACGGCGCCGACGATGGCCCGGAAGAGGTCCTTCTTCCACGGCAGGGCCGAACCCCCGCCCTTGCGCGTGACCTTGGGCACCGGGCAGCCGAAGTTGAGGTCGATGTGGTCGGCGCGGTCCTCCTCGACGAGCATCCGCGCAGCGGCCCGGGCGGTCGCGGGGTCGACGCTGTAGAGCTGGATCGAGCGAGGGTTCTCGTCGGGGTCGTGCTCGATGAGGCGCATCGACTCCGGGGTGCGCTCGACGAGGGCGCGCGAGGTGATCATCTCGCTCACGTAGAGGCTCGTCGCACCGGAGGCGCCGCCGAGCGCCGTGCCCTCGTTGCCGTACTCGCGGCAGAGGCGCCGGAACGCGCGGTTCGTGATGCCGGCCATCGGGGCGAGCACCACGGGCGACTCGATGACGTGGCGGCCGATGCGGAGCGGCGGCAGCACGGGACCGGACCCGGCAGGGGGCGTGGGCCGCTGCTGGTCCCCCGCCCGGGCCGGTGTCTGGGTCGTCTCGTCGCTCACAACGATCGATTCTCCCAAATCAGGGCCGGTCCACCGAATCGGCGAAGCGGACCAGGGCGGCCGCGAAGGCCTCCGGCTGGTCGAGGTTGGCGAAGTGGGTCGCGCCGCGGATGATCTCGACGCGCGCCTGCGGGCACGACCGCGTGAAGGCATTCGTCCCGAGGCGGAACTGGTCCCACCGGCCGTTGAGCAGAAGGACCGGACAGGCGAGGGCGCACAGCATCGCGGGGCGACACCACGTCATGACCTCGTTCCACGCCGCCGCAGTCGGTGCGAACGAGTAGCCACCGGCGATCACCGCATCGATCCGCTCCGGGGCGTAGAGGCGCCGCAGGACGCGGTCGTTGAACCGCGTCATCCGCGCCTCGCCGATGCGGTCGGTCAGCGCCGCGACGCCCCGGTAGATCGCCGCGCCCGGGCCGGTCGGGGTCGCACTGCAGTCGGCGAGGACGAGCCCGCTGAGCGCGGAACCGCGCTGGGCGGCATACGCCATCGCGGCGTAGCCGCCGAGGGAGTGCCCGACGAGAACGACGTGCCTGCCCGCCGGGGCCGCCCGGACGGCCTCGTCGATGACCTCGACGCAGCGGTCGAGCGTGAACTCCTCGGAGGCCCGGGAGCCATGGCCCGGCAGGTCGACGAGCCCGACGCTGAACCGCTCGGGCAGGAGCGGGAGCTGCGGCGCCCACTGGGCGCTCGACAGCCGAGACCCATGGATGAGGACCAGATGCGCAGCCACCCGTCGAGGATGCCACGATGGGCCCCGTGACCCACCTCATCAGCGCTGCCGGGCTCGCCCACGAGATCGAGGACGTCGTCGTCATCGACGTCCGCTGGGCTCTCACGGCCGGGCGGGCACCGTCCGCCGACGATGCCCCGGTCGGCTGGGCCGACTACGTCGCAGGGCACGTGCCCGGCGCCTGCTTCGTCGACCTCGACACCGAGCTCGCCGCGCCGCCCGGGGAGGGCGGTCGACACCCCCTGCCCGAGCCGGCCGTCGTCGAGCGTGCCCTGCGTCGGTGCGGCGTCAGGTCGGACAGCCGGATCGTCGTCTACGACGGGAGGGAGTCGTATGCCGCGGCCCGCGCCTGGTGGGTCCTGCGCTGGGTCGGGCTCACCGACGTCCGCGTCCTCAACGGCGGGTATGCCGCGTGGCTGGCGGCCGGCCTGCCCGTCAGCACGGAGGTCCCCGGGGAGCGCCACGGCGACGTCGTCGTCACGGCCGGTTTTGCGGCGACGACGGACGCGGCGGGGGCGGCGCGCTGGGCGGATCACGGGGTGCTGCTCGACGCCCGGGCACCGCAGCGCTACGCCGGCGAGACCGAGCCGATCGACCCGGTGGCCGGACACATCCCGGGCGGCATCAACAGCCCGACCACCGACTGGCTCGCCGCCGACGGCACGTTCCGGCGCGACCTCGCCGAGCACTGGGCCACGGTCAGCGCCGGGCACGAGGACGAGCCGGTCGCCGTCTACTGCGGGTCGGGGGTGACGGCAGCTCATCTCGTGCTCGCCCTCGCGGAGGTGGGCGTCGACGCCACCCTCTATCCCGGGTCGTGGAGCGAGTGGATCCGCGACCCGTCGCGGCCCATCGCACTCGGGCCCACGCCGGGCTAGTCCCCGACGTGGAGGTTCGTAGCCCCCCTGGGGGCCTCAACCCTCCACGCCGGTGCCGCCGACGTCGCATCCGGGGCGGCGGCAGCGCCTGCCCCGGCCTCGCCACCCTCGACTGCGGAAGATGGCCTCGAGCTCGCGTGCGAACGAGCAGGGCGTGTCGTGCACATCCGACCAGTACCCGCGGACGGTCAACCATGACTCCGCTGCGGAGCGCCGGTCCCGGTGGCCGTCCCGCTGCTGCGCGCGCCAGCCTGCATGGCCAGCGCGCCCGTCGATCTCGACGACGACCTTGACCTCGTCGTAGGCGTTGTCGCGTCGCGTCTCGCGCGGACCGGGCTCCTGCCGTCGCCCGGCCGGCAGCCCGTGGGCCTGCTCGACGTCGCGGACGTACCGGCGCTCGGCGCTGCTCTCGACCCCTCCGGCGACATCGCCAATGACCTCGTAGAGCACCCGGCGGCTGGGCTGGGTCGGACGGCTGTCCAGGGCGACCCGGAGGTTTCGCGGCGTGGACAGCCGCTTCTGGCAGGCAAGGGCGATGAGTCCGACGGCCGTGTCGACGGGATGTCCTACCGCGAGGTCGAAGACCGTGTGCTCGACGGTGATGCGATGCGGCCACGCGGTCTCGTGCGTCCGCTCGAGGGCGTGGCGTGCCCTGGTGATGACGACTCCCTCGACCGGGTCCGGCCGCCGTGACGTGGGCACTACGCAGTGGAGGAGGGGCCCCGGGCTGGGGACGAGCCCCCAGAGATAGGCGGCGCTCCTGGAGCTCAGGGCCGAGGGGACACCCAGATGCAGAAGCAGGGCCGCGGCGATCGTGTGCCAGTCATTGCGACCGGGCGTCGTCAGGTAGACACCGGGGTGGAGCCGCACCCACCGGCCGGATTCGACCCTCCAGCGAACGGCCTTGGCCGACAGACCTGCAGCGAGCGCCTGCTGCCGGGTCACGAGGCCCTGCTGACCGGAGATGAGTGCCTGTAGTCGCGGATCCATCTCCCGAATGCTGGCCGACCTCGGCTCGAGCCGTTGTCGGTCATCCACAGGCCTGGAGCGTGGAGGATCCGAGCCCCCATGGGGGCCGCAACCCTCCACTACCCAGCCGCAGGCGGACGTATGCCGCCCACCTCGGTGAGGTGAGCGGCATACGTCTCGTGCGTGACCGTCAGGTCAGGTGGTCGGGACGGGGATCGACCAGATGCCACGGCCGTGCGTCGCCGCATACACCTTCCCGTCGGCGCCGAGGAGGACCTGCATGACAGTCGTCGCCGGGAAGTTCGCGCCGAGCCGCTTCCACGTGGCCCCGCCGTCGCCCGAGTAGAGGACGCCGAGGTCCGTACCGAGGACGAGGCCGCCGGTCTTGGTGATGACGAGGCTGTCGGCAGGGACGTCGGGCAGCGTCGTGGCGCCGAC
Source organism: Intrasporangium oryzae NRRL B-24470 (assembly GCF_000576595.1). GTDB lineage: Bacteria > Actinomycetota > Actinomycetes > Actinomycetales > Dermatophilaceae > Intrasporangium_C > Intrasporangium_C oryzae. The sequence goes on from NZ_AWSA01000002.1 coordinate 45,275, forward strand.
CTGCGTCCAGCTCGCGCCGCCGTTCGTCGTCTTCCAGAGGTGGCCGTAGCCCGCGCCCGGGCCCTCGGTGAACTTACGGGAGAAGCCGTTGAGCGCGAGGTATGCCGTGCCACCGGTGGCGTCGCTCGGGTCGATCGTCACCCCAGAGACGTAGCGGTTCGGCAGGTCCGCGGGCAGCGCGAGCTGGTGCCACGTGCCGCCGAAGTTCGTCGAGACGCCACGGGCGAAGCCCTGGTTGTTGCACGGGCCGCACCATGCCGTCCACCCGACGCCGTTCTGCATCGCCAGCGCCGTCGTCGAGTGGCCGGAGCCGTTGTCGAAGACGTTGCTCCACGCCGAGGCGTCCTGGATGGCGTAGCCCTGGGTCTGCGTCCAGACGTAGCGGCCGCCGGCGATCCAGTGGTCGGCGTTCGTCGCGTCGTCGTCGAACGGCGCGATGAACCGCGGGCTCGGGTCAGACGGTGCGATGTCACGGATGGCGCGAGGCGTCTCGTTCGGGTCGCCCTTGGACCGTCCGCAGTTGTTCGTCACGGCCATGGCCAGGTTGACGTACTCCGCGACGATGTTGCAGCCCTTGCCCGCACGCGGGTCGACGAGCGTGATGCCGCCGTCACCGCCGAACGGCGAGACCATCGTGGACTGGCCGCTGACAAAGAGCGACTGGCCGTTGTCCTGGAGGCCACCGCTGATGACGCGGTTGCCGCTCGCGTCGGTGCCGACCCCGACCGAGTAGTACTGGAGGGCATCCAGGCCGGGGTTGAGCTCCTTCCAGCCCTTGCCGTGGCCGTACTCGTCGTACCCGGCGTCCATGGAGCGCGCGTAGATGCCGCCGTCGTTGCCGATGTAGACGGTGTTGCCCGCCACCGAGACGGCGTGCTGGTCGGAGTGCGGCGCCGGCTTGGTGCACGTGTTGAGCGCGTCGTCCCAGCTCCAGCACGGGAACGAGAAGTTCCAGTAGGGCGCGACCGTGGTCCAGTGGACGCCCGCGTCGCGGGTCTCGAAGACCTCCTCGAGACCGACGAAGACGTGCTTGCTGTCGGCCGGGTCCACGGTGACGAAGTTGTTGTACCAGGCCTGCACACCGGGCCGGTACCCCTGGTAGAGCTTGAGCGCCGAGCCGGATGCGGCCAGCTTCTGCGAGTCGGCGATCTTGTTCCACGGCCCGGTGATCGACCCCGACGGGGAGTCGTAGACGCCGTCGAGCACCGTGTTGGCCGTGTTGGCGTAGCGGGTCGTCGACTCGACGATGGTGTAGAGGTGGGAGCCGTCGGCGGAGATCGCCAGCTCGGCGTTGCCGATGCCGACGTCGCGCAATGCCCCGGCCGGGTTCACCTTGGCCCAGGTTCCGGCGTCGCCGTTCTGCGCGGACAGGTAGAACCCGTTGTACGTATCACCCCCACGCCAGGCGACGCTCGCCATGACGGACGAGCCCTTGGGCAGGACGTCGTTGACGACGTTCTTGTAGGCCGCGTCGGCCGAGCCCGCCTTGGAGCCTCCCGGCAGGTAGTCGGGGTTCGGGGCGTAGACCATCTCCCAGCCACCCGACGTGGCGGTCGCGGTGTGCCGCCAGATGCCGCGGAAGGTCGCGGCGTAGACACGGCCCTGGCTGTCGAAGCGCACCTTGTTGATCGACGTGCCCTCGAGCTCGGTCCCACCCACGCGCACCCAGCTGGTCGAGGTCATCGGGTCGGCGAGTCGGTAGACGCCGGTGCCGACGTAGGACGTCGCTCCCGTGTTCGCCTCACCCGTCGCGTACCACAGGGCGCCGTCCGGGGCGATCTCGAGGTCACCGGTGGAGAGCGTCGGCAGCGACGAGGTGATCGGCGTCCAGGTCGAGCCGCCGTCAAGGGAGCGGAAGACACCACCGTCGGCGCCGCCGGCGAAGACGACGTCCTTGCCACCCGTCCCGCGACCGGGCAGGGTCGCGAGGCCCGTGACCCTGCCGGTGACGAGCCCGGCGCCACCGCTCGAGTTCGAGTGGTAGTACTCCCGGTAGTTGGGGTCGTCCGAGTTGTACGGCTTGGTCGTCTCCTCGGTCCACGTGCCTGTGGTCGTGGGCAGCGCCTGCAGCGAGGCCCAGGCGGCCGTGTAGGCGCCCGGCCCCACGATGCCTGGGGCCGTGCGGGCCGCGGCATACTGCTCGCTCGCCGTGGCGGCCTCGTGCGACTCGTCGCCCGGGTTGCCCTCGACCGGCTTGAGCTTCTCGACCAGCCGCTCACTGACCGGAGGCTCGTCCTCGTGCTCGACCGCGGCGTATCCGCCCCACGCAGCAGCGAGGGCGACCACCGCGGCCGCCCCGACCAACCGCCCCCGTCGGTGGACCATCGACATCGACATGTGTGCTCCTTGTGTCCGATGACGGGCGGCTCCCCGAGAACACCCCCGCCGGTGCGAGCCACGCTAAGAGGAGCCGATACCACCGCGGGACCTCGACCGGCTGGGAGTTTCCTGAGAGTTTCGAGGGGGTCGGCCCTCCCGACCCCAGAAAGACGTATGCCGCCCACCTCGGCGAGGTGGGCGGCATACGTCTCGAGGAGGTGGAGGACGCGTCAGCAGCCGACGAGCCGCTGGGCGAGCCAGCCCTCGACCTGGTCGAGGCCGATGCGCTCCTGGGCCATCGTGTCGCGCTCGCGGACCGTCACCGCGTGGTCGTCGAGGGTGTCGAAGTCGACGGTGATGCAGAAGGGCGTGCCGATCTCGTCCTGGCGGCGGTAGCGCTTCCCGATGGCGCCCGCGTCGTCGAAGTCGATGTTCCAGCTGCGGCGCAGGCGCGCGGCGAGGTCACGCGCCTTGGGCGACAGGTCGGCGTTGCGCGAGAGGGGCAGGACGGCGGCCTTGACCGGCGCGAGCCGGGAGTCGAGGCGCAGGACGACACGCTTGTCGACGCCGCCCTTGGTGTTGGGCGCCTCGTCCTCGGCGTAGGCATCGACGAGGAAGGTCATGAGCGAACGGGACAGGCCGGCCGCGGGCTCGATGACGTAGGGGGTGTAGCGCTCGCCGGTCGTCTGGTCGAAGTAGACGAGCTCGTGCCCCGAGTGCTTCGAGTGGGAGGACAGGTCGAAGTCGGTGCGGTTGGCGATCCCCTCGAGCTCACCCCACTCGGAGCCCGCGAACCGGAAGCGGTACTCGATGTCGACGGTGCGCTTGGCGTAGTGGGAGAGCTTGTCGAGCGGGTGCTCGTAGTGGCGCAGGTTGTCGGGGTTGATGCCGAGGTCGGTGTACCAGCGGGTGCGCTCGTCGATCCAGTACTGGTGCCACTGCTCGTCCTCGCCCGGCTTGACGAAGAACTCCATCTCCATCTGCTCGAACTCGCGCGTGCGGAAGATGAAGTTGCCCGGCGTGATCTCGTTGCGGAAGGACTTGCCCGTCTGGGCGATGCCGAACGGCGGCTTCTTGCGCGAGGCGCCCATGACGTTGGCGAAGTTGACGAAGATGCCCTGCGCCGTCTCGGGGCGCAGGTAGTGCAGACCGGACTCGTCCTCGATGACGCCGAGGTAGGTCTTGAGCATCATCTGGAAGTCGCGCGGCTCGGTCCACCGCCCCTTGGTGCCGCAGTCGGGGCAGGTGATCTCCGACATCGGGATCGAGTCGGGGTCCTCGATGCCCTTCTTCTCGGCGAGGGCCTCCTGCAGGTGGTCCTGGCGGCGGCGCTTGTGGCAGCTGAGGCACTCGACGAGCGGGTCGGTGAAGGTGCCGACGTGGCCGGAGGCGACCCACGTCTCGCGGGGCAGGATGATCGAGGAGTCGAGGCCCACCACGTCGTCGCGGCCCGTCACCATCGACTTCCACCACTGCCGGCGGATGTTCTCCTTGAGCTCGACGCCGAGGGGCCCGTAGTCCCACGCCGACCGGGTCCCGCCGTAGATCTCCCCACTCGGGAAGACGAAGCCCCTGCGCTTGCAGAGGCTGACGACGGTATCGACGACGGAGGACTGCTTGGCCATGCGGTACAGGCTAGTGGTCCCCGGCCTGGGGGCCGAGCCGACCGCCCCTGCTCGGCGCTGCCCGTACGCTGGGGGCCGTGGCTCTCAGTTTCCGTTCCCGCGTCGAGCACGCGTCCGCCCCGTGGGTGGAGCGGCTCAACGCGCTCCCCCGTCCTGTCGCTCTCGGCGCGCTCGTCGTCGTCCTGGCGGTCGGCATCCTCGCCCCGTCGCCGTGGAGCGGGGTCGCCTTCCTCCTGGTGACGCTCTTCGTGGGCTGGCTCCTCTTCCTCACCTGGGAGCGGCTCACCCTCCCCGAGCGGCTCATGCGCATCGCGGTGCTCGTCCTCGCGCTCGCGGTCGCCATCGTCGAGCTCTTCCCGCGGCGCTAGGCCGGGCGCGCGTCTCGCCGCGCGCGGCGATTTTGACAATCGTTCTCACTTTGAGAATGATTATCGGTATGCCGCCCTCCCGTCCTCGCCGACGACCCCTCGCACCCCGCGTCGTCCTTCGCTCCGCGCTCGTCGTGCCGGCCGCGCTGGCCGTCGGGACCGTGTTGGCCCTCGGAGCCTGCGGAGCGGGACCCTCGGGCGGCGACCCCGCCCACTCGCCGATCGTCACGTCGTTCTACCCGATCGAGTTCGCCACCGAGCAGATCGCCGGTCCGGGTCGTGACGTCACGGTCCTGACGAAGCCCGGCGCAGAGCCGCACGACCTCGAGATCGGCGCGCAGGACCTCGCCCGGATGACCCGCGCCGGTCTCGTGGTCTACGCGAACGGGTTCCAGCCGGCCGTCGACGAGGCGATCCAGCAGATCGACGAGGCCCGGGTGCTCGACATCTCCGGCCCTGCAGACCTGACCCTGGAGCCGAGCGAGGACGGGCACGACGACGAGTCCGCGGCCGACCACGCCGACCACGGCACGGCCGACCCGCACTTCTGGCTCGACCCGGTGCGATACGCAGCCGTGGCCAAGGCGATCGGGGCCCGCCTGGCCGCCGACGACCCCGCGCACGCGGCCGCGTACGCCGCGAACACCGACGCCTTCGTGGCACGACTCACCGAGCTCGACACGGAGTTCCGGACGGGTCTGCAGCAGTGCACCGACCGACAGCTCGTCACGAGCCACGCCGCCTTCGGCTACCTCGCGGCACGCTATGGCCTGACGCAGCACAGCATCAGCGGCATCTCCCCCGATGCGGAGCCGAGCGCGGCCGCACTCAAGCAGATCGGCGACCTCGTCCGCCGCGACGGCGTGACGACGATCTACCAGGAGACCCTCGTCGAGCCGCAGTTCGCCGAGACCGTCGCCCGCTCGACCGGCGCGACCCTAGCGACCCTCGACCCGATCGAGGGAGTCACGAAGTCCTCGGCCGGCTCGGACTACTTTGAGATCATGCGCAGCAACCTCAAGGCTCTCGAGAAGGGCCAGGGCTGCCGATGAGCACCGCGACCGCTGCACAGGTTCCGGGTTCACCCGCCGAGCCGGTCCTCGAGCTGCGTGACGCGAGCTTCGGCTACGGCGAGCGGCCGATCCTCACCGGCGCCTCGCTGACGGTCCGACGAGGCGAGATCGTGGCCGTGGTCGGGCCGAACGGGTCCGGGAAGTCGACCCTGATGAAGGGCATCCTCGGCCTCAACGAGCTCGTGTCCGGGACGATCACCCTCTTCGGGGTCCCGAGTGACGACTTCGCGGACCGAGCGCGCATCGGCTACGTGCCCCAGCGGCATACCCTGTCGGCGTCGGTCCGTGCGACAGCCGAGGAGATCGTCGCCACCGGACGGCTCCCCCGGCTCGGGTGGCTCGGCCGCATGCGGGCCACTGACCGGCAGATCGTCGCCCGCTCGCTCGAGGTGGTCGGGCTCGCCGACCGCGCCGCGACCGAGGTGAGCACGCTGTCCGGCGGCCAGCAGCGGCGGGTCCTCATCGCCCGGGCCCTCGCCGGCCAGCCCGACGTGCTCATCATGGACGAGCCGACCGCGGGCGTCGACGCCGCCAACCAGCACGTCCTCGCAGAGGTGCTCGAACGGCTCGTCGAGCGGGGCGTGACGATGGTCATCGTCACCCATGAGCTCGGCGCCCTCGAGCACCTGCTCACCCGCATCATCGTCGTCGACGCAGGCCGGGTCCGCTTCGACGGCTCCCCCGAGCGCTACGCCATCCAGCGAGCCGCCGTCCACCACGAGCACGACAGCCACCACCACGACCTCGAGCTCGAGCAGCCCGGCAGTGCCCTGCCGCACGGACCGCTCGACTCCTCGGGAGGCACGCGATGATCACCGACATCCTCACGCTCGACTTCATGCAGCGGGCCCTCATCGCGGCGCTCCTCGTCGGCACCGTCGCCCCGATGGTCGGGATCTTCCTCGTCCAGCGCCGCCTCTCGCTCATCGGGGACGGCATGGGGCACGTCGCCCTCGCAGGGGTCGCCATCGGGCTCGTCACCGGGCAGGCTCCCGTCCTCGCCGCTCTTGTCGCCGCCGTGCTCGCCGCCGTCGTCATCGAGCTGCTCCGGGCCCGGGGGCGCACCAACGGTGACGTGGCGCTTGCCGTCATCTTCTACGGCGGCATCGCCGCCGGTGTCGTCATCATCAGCCGGGCTCCCGAAGGCACCCCGGCCAACCTCATGAAGTACCTCTTCGGCTCGATCCTGACGACCCGCCAGTCCGACCTCTGGGTCTTCCTCGGGCTTGCGCTCATCGTCACGGCGACGACGTGGGCCCTGCGGCCGCGGCTCTTCGCCGTCGCCAACGACGAGGAGTACGCCCAGGCCGTCGGCATGCCGGTGCTCGCCCTCAACATCCTCCTCGCCGTGCTGACCGCGACCACGGTCGTCATCGCGATGCGCGTCGTCGGACTGCTCCTCATCAGCGCCCTGATGATCGTGCCCAACGCCGCCGCGCAGCTCGTCGCACGGAGCTTCTCGGGCGGCGTGCGATGGGCTATCGCCTTCGGGCTCGTCTCCGCCGTCGGCGGGGTCGCACTCTCCTACCCGCTCAACACACCGTCGGGCGGCACGATCGTCCTGCTGGCGGTCGCCCTCTTCGTCGTCACGGCCGTCCTCACGGGAACGGCCGCCCGTCTGGCGCGCCGTCGACACGACATCGCGGAGCGCCACGACCACGAGCACGGCGTCGAGTGCGGTCACCAGGCGGTCCCGCACGGCGACCACGTCGACTACGTCCACGACGGGCACCTCCACGCGGCCCACCAGGGTCACTATGACGAGCACGGCGAGCACCGCGAGTACGCCGAGTACGCCGGGCACGGCGAGCACGAAGGGCACGGCGAGCACGACCACGGGGGACTCGTCCCGAGCGTCTCCCCTCCCCGTGACGGCACCACCGGTACGGGCGACGGTTCGGCGCCCGAGGTGACGGCGTCCGAGGCGCCCGACACGACGACGGGGACACGGCGATGAGCGGCTCGTCCACCCGGCGTCCGACGCGGCAGCAGGCGGCCGTCGCCGCGCTGCTCGAGCGCTCCTCCGACTTCACGTCGGCGCAGACCCTGCACGCCCGCCTTCGGGAGTCGGGCGACCCCATCGGGCTCGCGACGGTCTACCGGGCCCTCCAGTCCATGGTCGAGGCCGGCACGGTCGACGTGCTGCGGACCGACGACGGCGAGGCGGTCTACCGCGCCTGCTCGACGCACCACCACCATCACCTCGTGTGCCGGTCCTGCGGCCGCACGGTCGAGGTCGAGGGCCCGGCGGTCGAGTCGTGGGCCGACCGGGTCGCCGGCGAGCACGGGTTCTCCGACGTGACGCACACCCTCGAGATCTTCGGCACCTGCGCCGCCTGCGCGACCACCTCGACCTGACCGCTGCCACCTCGACCTGACCGCCGACCCCCTCTCCCCCATGCCCCGAACGACTCGTTCGGTTCAAAGGGAGGGACGGGAGCGGAGCATCGGGCGAGGCGCCGATGGGGTCAGCCGCGCTGGGTGGGACCCTCAGGTGGTCGGTGACCCGGCCATGGCGTCGACGGCACCTCCGTAGCGACGGTCGCGAGCGGCATACTCCTCGATGGCCGCCCAGAGGTCACGGCGGTCGTAGTCGGGCCACAGACGGTTCTGGAAGACCATCTCGGCGTAGGCGCTCTGCCACAGCAGGAAGTTGCTCGTCCGCTGCTCCCCCGACGAGCGCACGAAGAGGTCGACATCCGGCATCGTCGGCTCGTCGAGGTAGCGCTTGATCGTCTTCTCGTCGATCGACGCGGGGCGCAGCCGCCCGTCCTTGACGTCGACCGCGATGCGCTGGACGGCGTCGGCGATCTCGGCCCGCCCTCCGTAGTTGACGCAGAAGTAGAGGGTGAGCCCGGTGTTGTCCTTCGTCAGCTCCTGGGCGACCTCGAGCTCCTTGATGACCGAGCGCCAGAGGCGCGGGGCACGGCCGACCCAACGCATCCGGACGCCCCACTCGTGGAGCTGGTCACGCCGGCGGCGGATGACGTCGCGGTTGAAGCCCATGAGGAAGCGGACCTCCTCGGGCGAGCGGCGCCAGTTCTCGGTGGAGAAGGCGTACGCGGACAGGTGCGTCACGCCGACCTCGATGGCTCCGGCGACGACGTCGAGGAGCGAGGCCTCACCCGCTTCGTGCCCCTTCGTGCGCGGGAGGCCGCGCTGGTTGGCCCATCGGCCGTTGCCGTCCATGACGATGGCCACGTGCTTCGGCAGGATCTCCGCCGGGATGACGGGCGGGGTCGCTCCGCTCGGGTGCGGGAAGGGCTTGGTCATGACTCTCCGGTGTGGGTTTGGCAGGGCATGGCGAGTGGGTCGGCTGGTGGCTCAGGGTCGCTCGACGAGGCGCAGCGATCGCACCCCACGCTCGATGTGCCACTGGAGGAAGGCGGCGACGAGCCCGCTGCCCTGCCGCCGGTGGCGGACGTCGCTCGCGTCGGCGACGTCCCAGTCGCCGGTGAGCAGGGCGGCCAGCAGCTCGAAGGTCTCGGGGGCGGGAGCGCTCGAGCCGGGCGGGCGGCAGGTCGAGCAGACCGCGCCACCGGACTGGACGTTGAAGGCTCGGTGCGGGCCGTCGGCGCCGCAGCGGGCGCAGTCGCGGAAGCTGGGGGCCCAGCCGGCGACGGCGAGGGACCGGAGCAGGTAGGCGTCGAGGACGAGCCCGGGGTCGTGAGCCTGCTCGGCGAGCGAGCGAAGCGCGCCCGCGAGCAGGTGGTACTGCTGGGTCTGCGGCTCGTGCTCCTCCGTCAGCTGCAGGGCCGTCTCGAGCATCGCGGTCGCCGACGTGTAGGCGGCATAGTCGCGGGAGATGGCATCGCCGTAGGGCGCGAGCGTCTCGACCTGGGTCACGGTGTCGAGGTTGCGCCCCTCGTAGCACTGGACGTCGACGACCATCCCCGGCTCGAGTCGCGAGCCGAAGCGGGACTTCGTGCGCCGCACGCCCTTGGCGACAGCCCGCACCCGGCCGCGGGTTCGGGTCAGCATCGTGATGATGCGGTCGGCCTCACCCAGCTTGTGGGTGCGCAGGACGATCGCCTCGTCACGGTAGAGCGGCATTCCCCCATTCTCCCCTGCGCCGCAACCGCCGGAGCCGGGGCCCGGTGCTGACACGCCGGGGTGCGCCGTTCGGACGCGGTCAAGCGCGCGCACGTGATTCGAACATGCGTTCCAATCTTGGGGTAACGTGTGCCCATGGACCTCGTACTCCAGGGCTCCCTGCTCGACCTGACCGACGAGATGACGCTGCGCGACGTCGGCACCGGACTTCGACGCACGCACCTCGGTCGTGGCGCCTGGGTCGACGTGCGGCCCGGGTGGCTGGCGGCGGGAGACGCGCTCTTCACCGCGCTCCTGCACGATGTGCCGTGGCACGCGGAGCGACGCCAGATGTATGAGTCCGTGGTGTCGGTTCCCCGCCTCACGAAGTTCTACGGCGCGGGCGAGCGTCTCCCCCACCCGCTCCTCGACCGGGCGCGCGAGGCCCTCAGTGCCCACTACCACGACGAGCTCGGTGAGCCGTTCGTCACGGCCGGGCTGTGCCTCTACCGCGACGGGCGCGACAGCGTGGCCTGGCACGGCGACCGCATCGGCCGCTCCAACGAGCACGACACGATCATCGCCATCCTCTCCCTCGGCTCCGCCCGGACCCTCGCGCTGCGTCCCCGAGACGGTGGCGCGATGCCCGGGTGGTTGCCCGAGATGTCCAAGAAGAGCTTGCGTTACCCTCTCGGCCATGGTGACCTCGTGGTCATGGGGGGCTCCTGCCAGCGGACCTGGGACCACGCGGTCCCCAAGACGTCCGAGCCCGTCGGCCCCCGCATTTCCGTCCAGTTCCGCGTCGCGGGCGTTCGATGACCAGGAGATCCACGTATGCCGCTGAGCTCGGCCCCGTCCACCGGCGCGCTTCCCTTCCTCGACCATCTCAGGCAGGAGTCCGCACGGTTCCGTGAGGTCCTCGCCGAGGCGCCGGCCGGGCTGCGCGTCCCGACCTGCCCCGACTGGGATGCCGACGACCTGCTCTGGCATCTCGCCGGTGTCCAGTGGTTCTGGGGCGAGATCGCCGAGCGTCGCCTCACCGAGCCCGAGCAGGTCGACGCGCTCGAGGCGTCCAGGAAGGAGCGTCCTGGCGACCGGGCCGCCCTGCTGGCCGCGTTCGACCGGGCGAGCGAGCGCCTGCACCGTTCGCTCTCCGCCCTGTCCCCCGACACGGAGCTGTGGATGTGGGCCGAGGACCACAGCGCCGCCTACATCGCGCGCCGGCAGGCCCACGAGGCCCTGGTGCACCGCCTCGATGCCGAGCTCACGGCAGGGGTCGATCGGGCGCCCGTCGACTGTCGGCTGGCCGCGGATGGCGTCGACGAGGTGCTTCGGATCATGCGGGGCTTCGAGGACGAGCCCGGCCTCACCGACCACCCGGTCTCCGGGCCCGTGACCATCGCGACGGTCGACGCCATGCACGCCTGGACGGTCGTCCCCGTCCGGGTGACCGGGACCCACCCCGACCACGGAGAGCTCGACCTGCTGCGCTTCCGGGTCTCCGACGGAGTAGCCGACGACGCGACCGCGCAGATCTCGGGCCACGCCGCCGATCTCGACGCCTGGCTGTGGAACCGGCCTGTCACCGGCGAGATCACACGTGACGGCGACGCCGAGGCCCTCGCGCGGGTCGACGCCGTCCTGGCCGGCTCGATCGACTAGGAGGGCACGCCCTCGGTGAGCGGGGCGGAAGGTGCCGACGCGGTCGACGGCGAGCGGCGCCGTCCGCCCGGCCGGCGTCGCCACGGCAGGGCGGAGTGGACACACGCGGCCAGCGCCACGACGACCGGCACGAAGGTGAAGAGGTAGCGCGACCGGCCCTGGAAAACGAGCGTGAAAGCGGCGATGCCGAGCACCGTGAGGGCGAGGGTCAGGATCTCGACCCTCGGGCGGGCCCGGAGCAGACCGAGACCGGCGACGAGCAGGACCGTCAGCCAGAGCCCCTGGGTGAGATCGGCGCGGAGCTGGTAGTGCTCGCCGTCGAAACCGTTGACCGACTCGACCGCGCCGGCGACAGGTCCGGTGACCCGTACGGCGCCCGGGAGCGAGTCGGGGCCCTCGCCCCACGCCCAGAACATCCCGTCCCCCCAGTTCCACGCCGCCTTGTTCGCGTAGAAGGCGATCGTCCCCGCAGGTCCGCGCTCGGCCAACCGATCGGCGATGTAGCGCCGGGCGTAGTCCGTCATCTCGGACGGAGTGCGCCCCTCGATGGCCTCGACCATGTCGCGGCGATACGTGCCGTAGCTCGTCACCCCACCGGGGACCGTCTGCTCACTCAGGCCGCTGGCCACCCACCAGGTCACGGGAGGTGAGGCGTCGGGACGGATCCGCCCGGAGTCGATGCCGGAGACCACGCTCGCCGCGGCAGGCACGGCGAGACCCACTGCCGCGAAGAGGGCCGCTCCGGCGATGACCGCGGCGATAACGGGCACGACCCGCCTCACGCGCCTCCCTGCACCGGCATCTCCGGTCGAGACCAGCCCGAGGAGGGCGACCAGCGCCAACGCGGCCGCCACCACTGCTGGTGTCGTCTTGATCGCAAACGCGATGCCGACGCAGACGACTCCCGCGGCCCCGAGGGCGGCCTTCGACGCGACGCCAGGGCGACGAAGCGCCGCCAGGACGAGTGCGATCCCGCCGATGACGAACGGCATCGCGTAGAGGTCCGTGTAGGGCACGCTGAGCCACGGGCTCGCACCCACGAGCGCGAGTACGGCCAGCTGGGTGAGCAGCGCGGGCCCGCGCCCCGCCACGGGCACGACGACGAGGTGAGCGGCATACAGCGTCACGGCGACGCAGACGCCGGTCAGCGTGATGAGGACGGCGTCGGGGGCCACCCCGAGCCACCCGCCGACGTCAGCGCCGAGACGGTCGATGGCGAGGAGCGGGATGTTGTTGGGATAGAGCGAGAGGTAGTCGTAGACGTCGGGGGTGAGGGGACGCCCCGCGTGGAGCGCCCGGGCGATGTTCATGACGACCCGCGCGTCCCAGCCGTAGTCGTAGCGGAGCACCTGCCCGAGGGCGGTGGCGACGGCCCCGCCCACCACTGCGACGACCACAGGAAGCCAGCGGTTCTTCAGGGCTGCAGGGACGCGGACGAGCGCTGCAAGGCCGAGAAGGACGGCGACCGTGGGCAGCACGACCGGCCACCGGTAGTGGATGTTGGCGGGCCTCGGCGCGACGAGCGCGACGAGCGCGACGGCGACGAGACCGGCCCCGGCCAGCCTGAGCACGGATCTGCTGACCGGGGACTCCATGGGCCGGAAGGCTACCTCACGCGTCCCTTTGCGCCCGATTCACGGCGGACACCACGGCCTTGAGCGACGCGTTGACGATCGACGGGTCGACCCCGACGCCCCAGAGGACACGCTCACCGACGGCGCACTCGACGTAGGCAGCCGCCCGGGCGTCGCCACCGGCCGAGAGGGCGTGCTCGGCGTAGTCGAGGACGCGGGTGTCCGGGGTGTCCGGGACGCTCGCGAGCGCGTCGATGAAGGCGGCGATCGGCCCGTTGCCCGACCCGTGGACCGTGACGACCTCGCCTCGGTCGAGCAGGGTCGCCTCGATCGTGCTGCCCCCGTCGACGGTCGAGTCGGTGACGACGTTGACGAGCTCGAACCGACCCCAGGGCGCGGCCGGGTTGGGGAGGTACTCATCCTGGAACCTCGCCCACAGCTCGGCCGGAGCGACCTCGCCGCCGTCCTGGTCGACGCCGCGCTGCACGACCCCGGAGAACTCGATCTGCAGACGTCGCGGGAGGTCCATCTGGTGCTCGGACTTCATGATGTAGGCGACCCCACCCTTGCCGGACTGGCTGTTGACCCGCACGACGGCCTCGTAGGACCGGCCCAGGTCGTGGGGGTCGACGGGGAGGTACGGGACACCCCAGACGAGGTCGTCGACGGAGGTGCCCTTCTCCTTCGCCTCGACCTGCATCGCCTCGAAGCCCTTCTTGATCGCGTCCTGGTGCGACCCGGAGAAGGCGGTGAAGACGAGGTCGCCGCCGTAGGGGTGGCGCTCGCCGACGGGCAGCTGGTTGCAGTACTCGACGGTCCGGCGGATCTCGTCGATGTCGCCGAAGTCGATCTGGGGGTCGATGCCCTGGCTGAAGAGGTTCATCCCGAGGGTGACGAGGTCGACGTTGCCCGTCCGCTCGCCGTTGCCGAAGAGGCAGCCCTCGATCCGGTCGGCGCCCGCGAGGTAGCCGAGCTCGGCGGCGGCGACACCGGTGCCGCGGTCGTTGTGCGGGTGGAGCGAGACGACGAGCGACTCGCGGCGGTCGAGGTGGCGGATCATCCACTCGATCGAGTCGGCGTAGACGTTCGGGGTGATCATCTCGACGGTCGCGGGCAGGTTGATGATCATCTTGTGGTCGGGCGTCGGGTCCATGACGTCGATGACGGCGTTGCAGATGCGCACGGCGAAGTCGGGCTCGGTGCCGGTGTAGGACTCCGGGGAGTACTCGTAGTAGATCTGGGTGTCGGGGATCGTCTCCTCGAGCTTCTTGATGAGGCGGGCGCCCTGGACGGCGATGTCGATGATGCCGTCCTGGTCGAGCCCGAAGACGACCCGACGCTGGAGGATCGACGTCGAGTTGTAGAAGTGGACGATGGCCTGGCTCGCGCCCCGGATCGCGTCGAAGGTCCGCTCGATGAGGTGGTCGCGGCACTGCGTCAGCACCTGGATCGTCACGTCGTCGGGGATGTGGCCGCCCTCGATCAGCTCGCGGCAGAAGTCGAAGTCGGTCTGGCTCGCCGACGGGAAGCCGACCTCGATCTCCTTGTAGCCCATCTTCACGAGCAGCTGGAACATGCGCAGCTTGCGCTCGGAGTTCATCGGGTCGATGAGGGCCTGGTTTCCGTCGCGCAGGTCGACGGCGCACCAGCGGGGCGCCTTCTCGATCCGCTTCGTCGGCCACGTGCGGTCGGGCAGGTCGAAGGGGATCTGCTCGTGGAAGGGGACGTACTTCCGGAAGGCCATGCCGGACGGCTGCTGGGGGTGGATCATCGCTTCACTCTCTCGTCTGGTGTCTCTGCGGTGTCCGGCCGGACACGAGAAACTCCGCGACGAGGGGGGCCGGGATCAGGCCTCGTCGCGGCAGCGAAGAAGGAGGCTCGCCGTGCGCATGCCTGCACGGTATGCCGCCGGGCTGGCTCTCGTCCACCCCTCGGGACCGCTGCCCGCATCCTGAGACCTGCGTCCCTCACGAGAGCCGCACCCCGCAAGGGAAACGTGCACCGCTCCAGCGCACGGAGGACGACCGGCTCACGAGCCAGCCCTGCGCCCACCCGAGCACCGCGAGGAGAATGGCCGCCTCCCACGGTGGGCGTCGACGAGGTCAGCCCGGTCCGTCACGTCGGTGTACGAGTACTGCACCGCGGCCTCCCTCCACTGCGTGCCGGTCGGTCCCGCAGGACCACCTGGCCGGGCCCGCCCCTCGCGTCGACCGACGTCAGGGCAGGTCCGGGTCGAACGGCGGTGTGCCGCCCACGGCTTCCATCGAGATCGCAGCGGTCTGCCCGCGGGTGCCCGGGGGATCCGTGACCCCGTAGTTGACGTCGTCACGGCCCGCCCCCGTCGATGCCCACCCGAGCTCGACGCCGAGGGGAAGGGCGCCACCTCCCGATGCACGCTCCGCGCGAGCGTCGTCGGGTCCCTTGCCGAGCGACCTCCAGACCCGGGCTTCGGCCGCCACGACGTCGACGTCGGTCCACGCCCGAGCCTCCGCGGCCGAGAACCCGGCCTCGACCCAGCGGAGCCGGGCCGGGCGCTCGATGCCGACGGCATCGAAGGCCTGCGCCTCCTCCGGGGTCAGCGTCGGGTCGGCAAGCGTCAGCGCTCGCGCCGCCTGCGCGTCGATACCGGCCTCGCGCCACCTCAGGGCCCGGGAGAGGTCGTCGGCCTCCCAGGCGACGATGTCGCCGACCGTGAGGCCGGCCTCGAGCCAGGCTCGGACGTGCGCCGGCTCGCGCTCGAACATCACGCCGGTCAGGCGGCGGACGGGTGCGTCGGACGGCAGTCCGATGCGGCGCCACGCGATGATCCGCGCGACGTCCTCGTCACGGGGCTCGCCACCCGTCGTGACGGCGGCGCACCAATCGCGCACCTCGTCGGGCGCCAGTCCCGCCCCACCGTCGGCCGGCGAGCTCGTCAGCACCGTGAGGTCCTCGGGGCCGAGTCCCAGCCGGATCCACCTGTCGACGTCAGCGCCGGTGGAACCGTGGAGCCGCCAGGCACGGGCAGCGTCGGCCTGCCTGCCCGACCACGTCTCCCACAGCGTCGCCTCGCCCTGCTCGAGCACCTGCTCGGCGGCCCGCAGCATCGCCACCGCGTCCCACCCGAGTCCGTCGGCGTCGCGTCGCTGTCGGATCGCGAGAAGGAGGCTGCTGGTGCTGATGCCCTCCCAGGGCGACCGCAGCAGCCACAGGCGTCCGCCGGGCGGGGGCGCGAGACCCAGGGAGCGGGCAGTACGGGCCAGCTCCCAGTGCTGGCGCTGCGGGTTGCGCATGTCAGGCTCGATGTACGTCTCGCCCGGTCCGTAGGAGCACACGCCGAAGGCGGGAACCCGGTCGTGCAGCCAGCACCGGTGCTCGACGGGCCAGACCACCGGCAGGAGCCCCAGGTCGGAGCCGAAGCTCATGACCGGCAGCGGCTCCCAACCCTGCCGGACGAGGGCATCGACCTCGGGGAGGTCACGAGCGCTGGGCCGGTCGACGTGAGCTCCTTCGTCGACAGGGATCCGCTCGCCCAAATCGAGCGCCGCGGCGATCTCGGCCAGGACCGCGGGGAGCGGCTCGAGATCGGCGACGGCGACCGCGGGTGCGTCCGCGAGACCCCACGGGTCGTCCTCGCTCACCGTGCCGCCGCGGAGCCCGGGGTGTCGGCGCCGGAGGCGTCCTCGCCGGCGTCTGCGATCTGCTCCTCCGGACGCGGGGGCACCGTCTGGTCCTCCTCGAGGACCTCGAGCTCGTGGTCGTGCGCTGGCTGCTCGGACATGTCTGCCTCCTTGCCCGGAGTGTAGGGCCAGGCACCGACCTCAGGTGCGTTGGCAGACCATGAGCGCGTTGCCGTCCGGGTCCTCGAAGTGCACGAAGAAGACGCTGCCGATGTCCGCGACATCCGAGGTGATCGTGACGTCGAGGCGCCGCAGGTGCTCGACCGTCGCCGCCATTTCGTCGGTCCAGAGAAAGAAACGCGACGGCCCGGAGGCGAGGAAGTCGGGGCGGTTCGCGTCGAGTGCGAGCCACGTCTCCCCGTCGGTCGGGATGTCGTCGATGGTGCCACCGTGGGAGGTCACGCCAGGCTCGAGACCGAGCACGGCGGCATACCACCGCACGGCCGCGGCCATGTCCCCGACGGGGACGAAGATCTGACCGACGCGGTCTAACGTCAGAAGCCGAGGCGCTGCAGCTGCTTGGGGTCGCGCTGCCAGTCCTTGGCGACCTTGACATGGAGGTCGAGGTAGACCTTCTGGCCGAGGAGCGCCTCGATCCCCTTGCGTGCGTTGGTGCCGACCTCGCGCAGCCGGGAACCACCTCGACCGATGACGATGGCCTTCTGGGAGGGTCGCTCGACGAACACGTTGACGCGGACGTCGAGCAGCGGGTTGTCGTCGGGCCGGCCCTCGCGCGGCACCATCTCCTCGACGACGACGGCGAGCGAGTGCGGCAGCTCGTCGCGGACGCCCTCCAGCGCGGCCTCGCGGACGAGCTCGGCGATCATCACCATCTCCGGCTCGTCGGTGAGGACGCCGTCGGGGTAGAGCTGCGGCGAGACGGGCAGGAAGGAGGCGAGGACGTCGCGCACCTCGTCGACCTGCTGGCCCGAGACGGCCGAGCAGGGGACGATGGCGTCCCACTCGCCGAGCCGGTCGATGGCGATGAGGTGCTCGGCGAGGCGCTCGCGATCGACGGTGTCGGACTTGGTGGCCAGAGCGACGACGGGGCGGCGGCGCACCGTGCGCAGCTCCTTGAGCTCGTTGGCGATGAAGGTGTCGCCCGGCCCGATTCGCTGATCGGCCGGGAGGCAGAAGCCGATGACGTCGACCTCGAGGAGGGTCGCCCGCACGAGGTCGTTGAGCCGCTCGCCGAGCAGGGTCCGCGGCTTGTGGAGCCCGGGGGTGTCGACGAGGATCAGCTGGGCCGTGCTCGTCGTCGCGATGCCGCGGATCGTGTGACGCGTCGTCTGCGGCTTGGAGCTCGTGATCGCGACCTTCTGGCCGACGAGCGCGTTGGTCAGGGTCGACTTGCCGGCGTTGGGCCGACCAATGAGACACGCGAACCCCGCTCGGTATGCCGCATTGTCGGCTCCCGCTCCGGTTGTGCGCTCAGTGCCCATGGGCTTCCTCCGTCTCGGGGTGCTTCTCGTCAGTGTCCTCCGGGGTGACCCGGCGGACGATGACCGACGCGACGCGGTGGCGACGGCCGGCCATGCGCTCGGCCGTCAGGGAGAGACCGGCGACGGTCCCGGTGGACCCGACGATCGGCACGCGTCCGATCGCCTTGGTGAGCAGCCCGCCGACGGTGTCGACGTCGTCCTCGTCGATGCTGACGTCGAAGAGCTCGGCCAGGTCGTCGATGTCCATGGCGGCAGGGACCCGGAGGGTGCCGTCCTCGAGCTCCTCGACACCGGGGGCCTCGCGGTCGTGCTCGTCGGAGATCTCGCCGACGATCTCCTCGATGATGTCCTCGATGGTGATGAGACCGGCGGTGCCGCCGTACTCGTCGACGACGATGGCGAAGTGGTTCTGGTCGCGCTGCATCTCGCGGAGCAGGTCGTCGACCGGCTTGCTCTCAGGGACGAAGTGCATGGGACGCATGACCTCGGTCGCCGGGTGGCGGGCGTCCTCGGGCGCCGCGTTGAGCCGGCGCGCCACGTCCTTGAAGTACAGCAGGCCGAGGACGTCGTCGCTGTCGTCGCCGACGACGGGGATGCGGGAGAAGCCCGAGCGCAGGAAGAGGGACATCGCGCTGCGGAGCGACTTGCCGTGGTCGAGGACGACCATGTCCGTCCGGGGCACCATGACGGCGCGCGCGACGGTGTCCCCGAGCTCGAAGACGGAGTGGATCATCTCCCGCTCGTCCTCCTCGATGACCTCGGAGTCGCCGGCCATGTCGACGAGGTCACGCAGCTCGGACTCGGACTGGAACGGCCCGTCGCTGTAGCCCTTTCCGGGCGTCACGGCGTTGCCGAGGACGACGAGCAGCCGGGCGACCGGTCCGAGGATCTTGCGCAGGCCGACGGCGAAAGGCGCGCTCCAGAGGGCGACGGTCTCGAAGTTCTGGCGCCCCAGCGTGCGCGGGGAGACCCCGACGACGACGAACGAGACGAGGGCCATGACGGCGATGCTGATGAAGAGGGCCTTCGTCCTCGAGTCCACGGCCCCGGCGACCGCCAGCGTGACGAGGACCGCGGCCGTCGCCTCGGCGACGACACGGAGGAAGGCGATCACCGCGAGGTATGCCGGGGAGTCGCCGACGACGGTGAGCAGCGACTTCGCGCCGGACCGGCCTTCGTCGAAGAGCTCCTGCGCCCGGACACGGGACATCCGGAAGATCGCCGCCTCCGCGGCCGAGAGCAGGAAGGCGACGACGATGCTGATCAGCGCCGGCAGGACCAGTTGCGGGAGCATGTCGACTCAGGCGGTCGGGCGGTTTCGGGTCGCGAGGAAGGTGAGGAGCAGCTGGCGCTGCAGCTCGAACATCTCGCGCTCCTCGTCCGGCTCGGCGTGGTCGTAGCCGAGCAGGTGGAGGATGCCGTGCGTCGTGAGCAGGAGCATCTCGTCGATCGGCGAGTGACCCGCCTCGAGCGCCTGCTTCGTCGCGACGGACGGGCAGAGGACGATGTCGCCGAGGGTGCCCTCCTCGGGCTCCTGGCCCTCACGCCCGGGACGCAGCTCGTCCATCGGGAAGCTCATGACGTCGGTCGGACCCGGGAGGTCCATCCACTGGACGTGGAGGACCTCCATGGCGTCCTCGTCGACGAGCTTGATGCAGAGGTCGGCCTGGGGGTGGACCCGCATCTGCTCCATGACGTACTTCGCGCAGGCGAGCAGCTCGAGCTCGTCGACGTCGTGATCGGTCTCGTTGAGGATGTCGATGCTCACGCGCGCTCCCCCGCGGCCTTCGCGGACTTGGCCGCCCGGCGCCGAGCCCGGACGTCGTCGCGCTCGTAGGCGTCGACGATCGCGCTGACGAGACGGTGGCGCACGACGTCGTTGGAGGTGAGCTCCGCGAAGTGGACGTCCTCGACCCCCTCGAGGATGTCACGCACGACGCGCAGACCCGATCGCGTCCCGCCGGGCAGGTCGACCTGCGTGATGTCGCCGGTGACGACCATCTTGGAACCGAAGCCGAGGCGGGTGAGGAACATCTTCATCTGCTCGCTCGAGGTGTTCTGGGCCTCGTCGAGGATGATGAAGGCGTCGTTGAGCGTCCGGCCGCGCATGTACGCCAAGGGCGCGACCTCGATCGTGCCCGACGCCATGAGCCGCGGGATCGTCTCGGGGGAGACCATGTCATGGAGCGCGTCGTAGAGCGGGCGCAGGTACGGGTCGATCTTCTCGTTGAGGGTGCCCGGCAGGAAGCCGAGGCGCTCGCCCGCCTCGACGGCCGGACGCGTCAGGATGATGCGGTTGACCTGCTTCGCCTGGAGGGCGGCGACGGCCTTGGCCATCGCGAGATAGGTCTTTCCGGTGCCGGCCGGACCGATGCCGAAGACGATCGTGTGCTGGTCGATCGCGTCGACGTACCGCTTCTGGTTGAGCGTCTTCGGACGGATCGTGCGGCCCCGGTTGCTGACGATGTTCATCGTCAGCACGTCGGCCGGGCGCTCGTGCGTCTGGCTGCGCAGCATCGAGATCGAGCGCTCGACGGCGTCGCGGTTGAGGGCCTGACCCGTCGAGACGATCTCGAGGAGCTCGTCGAGGAGGGCGTCGATGATCTCGAGCTCGCCGGACGGGCCCGCGAACGTCATCTCGTTGCCCCGGACGTGGCTGTCGACGAGCGGGAACTGACGCTCCATCGTGCGCAGCAGCTCGTCGCGGGGGCCGAGCAGGGTCACCATCTCGATCGGCGGCGGCACCTGGCGAGTCAGGACGGGAACGTCGGGCGCGGCGGCGTCATCGGGCAGGTCGGGCGCGGAGGTGCGGGAATCGGCATCATTCATCGTGAGCACGAGTCTACGTGGGCCGCGCCGACGACCTCGCCACGAATTCCGCGAGGTCGCGGCTCTGCTTCAGCCGCGACGGCTCGTGGACGTACATCATGTGCCCCGCCTCGTAGTAGGCGTGCTCGATGTCGGCGACCCGGTCAGGCGGCAGCTGCAGGTGCGCGAAGACGTCCTCGGCGGCGAAGTGCGGCGTCGCGCCGTCGTAGTAGCCGTAGGCGACGTGGACCTTGAGGTGGGGGTTCTGGCGCATCGCCCGCTCGAGCTGGGGGCTGACGTCGACGGGGCGCCCCTCGAAGTCCTTGTAGGACCACGGGTGGACGAGCCGCGAGATCTGCTCGTAGTGCAGGTCGCTGTCGTAACCGAGCTCGTCGCGGACGTAGTGGTTCCAGACCGCGGCGTAGGGGCCGGCGATCGCGTCGTGCGATGGGTCGGCGTCCATGCCCTCGGCGATGGCGCTCCCGGCCGGCCCGGTGAAGCGGGCGTCGAGGCGCCCGACGCTGAGCCGCTGGTCACGCAGCAGCTCGGTGAAGTAGCGCCAGTGCTCGATGCGCAGGTCGGCCCGGTCGACGTAGTCCTCGGAGAGCCCCGAGAGGCGGGCGAGCGTCGACACGGCCTCCGCACGCTCGGACCGGGTCAGGCGAGCGCCACGCGACAGGACCCACGGGTGGTCGCGGGCGGCATACGCCTCCGCCTCGTCGATGACGGAGCGCAGCGAGCGGCGGCCGTGCTTGCCGTGGTAGTGGGCGACCGCGGCGTAGGTCGGCAGGTAGAGCGCGTGGGCGCGGTCGTTGCGCTGCTTGTCGAAGTCGACCGAGCTGAGGTCGAGGACGCTCGAGATGAGGATGAGCCCGTTGAGGTACATGCCGTACCGGTCCTGGAGGTGTGCCGCCAGCGCGGCGCCGCGGAGGGTGCCGTAGGACTCGCCGGCGACGAACTTGGGCGACATCCAGCGCCGGTTGCGCGACGTCCAGAGCCGGATCAGCTCGCCGACGGACTCGATGTCACGTTGGAAGCCGTGGTACTCCCCCGGCTTGCCGCCCTCGACGGCCCGCGACCAGCCGGTCGAGACCGGGTCGATGAAGACGAGGTCGCTCACGGTGAGGAGGGACTCGGCGTTGTCGACGATGTCGTAGGGAGGCGGGACGAGCTGGCCGGCGTCGCCCATGACGACGCGGCGCGGGCCGAGGAGGCCGAGGTGGAGCCACACGCTCGAGCTGCCGGGGCCGCCGTTGAAGGCGAAGGTGACGGGCCGCGTCCGGACGTCACCGCCGTCGAGGACGTAGCTCGTCATCGAGATCTCGGCCTTCGGCTTGTGCCCGCCGAACGTGCCGTCCTGGTGCTCCTCCTCGCGGAGCACGACGCGACCGGTCGTGGCGGTGTAGCGCAGCCGACGCCGACCGGCCTTGAGCGTGTGCTGGGTGGTGACGAGGTCGTCGACGGGTTCCGGCCGCGCGGTCGGCTCGGCAGCCGAGGGCTCCTCGGCGCCTGGGCCCGTGGCACCACCGGCTGGGGTTCCGGGCGCGGCCGGCGTGCCGACGGTCTCGTCGCTCATACGAGCCGCCCCTCGGTGAAGCGCGCTCCTGCGAGCAGGTGGATGTGCGCGTGGAAGATCGTCTGGCCGGCCTCGGCGCCGGTGTTGACGAGCAGCCGGTGGGCGTCGGTGACCCCTTCCAGCTCGGCGACCCGCGAGACGAGCGAGAAGACGTCGGCGAGGTCCTCGGTCGAGCTGGCCGCGAGCGCCTCGAGGTTGGGCTCGTGGCGCTTGGGCACGACGAGCACGTGGACGGGCGCGGCGGGGTTGATGTCGCGGAAGGCGATCGACCGCTCGCTCTCGGCGACGCGGTCGGACGGGATGTCACCGTCGACGATCCGGCAGAAGAGGCAGGCATCCGGGCTCATGCGCACACCCTAGGCACCCGCCCCACCGAGCGCACGCGTGCCGCCCCGCGACCGGCAGCCGCGGGACCCGCTCAGCGCCAGCGGGCCCGGGCGCTCAGCACGGCGAGCGCCGCCGGCCCGGCCGAGGAGGCCCGCAGGATCGTGTGCCCGAGGCGGACGGGCCGCGCCCCCGCGCCGACGAGGGCCTCGATCTCGCGCTCGGTGATCCCGCCCTCGGGGCCGACGACGAGGAGCACGTCACCGGTCTCCGGCAGGTCGACGCCGGCGAGCGGCTCCGTCGCGTCCTCGTGGAGCACGAGGGTCGCGGCCGCCTCACCGACCCGGCCGACGAGCGAGGTGAGGGTGACGGGATCGGACGTGAGCGGCATACGGGCCCGTCGGGACTGCTTCGTCGCTCGGGCCACGACGGCCGCCCACTTCGCGAGGGACCGGGCGGCGCGCTCCCCCCGCCACTGGACGACGGAGCGCTCCGCCTGCCAGGGGACGACCTCGTCGACCCCGAGCTCCGTCGCGGCCTCGACCGCCTGCTCGTCGCGGTCGCCCTTCGCGAGCGCCTGAACGAGGACGAACCGGGGTTCCGGCTCCGGCTCGTCGCGCACCTCGACGACCCGGCCGAGGACCGAGCCGCGGTCGACGGTCTCGGCCTCGACGAGCAGGCGCCGGCCTGCCCCGTCGGCGACGTAGTAGCGCTCCCCCGGGCGGACCCGCATGACCGCCGAGGCGTGGCGGCCCTCGTCACCCTCGAGGGCGAGCGTGCCGCCGACCGCTGCAGCGGCGACCGCCGCCGGGTGGCCGAGGAAGAGCTGGTAGGTCACCGGAGGCTCTCCACGGCCGCTCACTTCTCCTTGAACGCGTCGCGGATCTTGCCGAAGAGGCCCTTGTTGGGCGTGAGGCGGCCCTCGGGACGCTCCTCGCCGCGGAGCGCGGCGAGCTGGCGGAGCAGCTCGGCCTGCTCCTCCGTCAGCTTCGTCGGCGTCAGGACGGTGGCGTGCACGTGGAGGTCGCCGCGACCCTCGTGGCGCAGGTGCGTCACGCCGAGACCGCGGAGCGTCATGACGTCACCGCTCTGCGTCCCGGGCTTGATCTCGAGGTCCTGCTTGCCGTCGAACGTCGAGAGCTTGAACGACGTGCCGAGCGCAGCCGCCGCCATGGGGATCTCGACCGAGCAGTGGAGGTCGTCGCCACGCCGGGTGTACGTGTCGTGGTTGGCGACGCGGATCTCGACGTAGATGTCTCCGGCGGGACCGTTGCCCGGGCCGACCTCGCCCTCGCCGGTCAGCTGGATCCGCGTGCCGGTGTCGACTCCGGCGGGGATCTTGAGGGTGAGGGTGCGGCGCGTGCGCACGCGGCCGTCGCCGGAGCAGTCGTGGCACGGGTCGGTGAGGGTCGAGCCGAAGCCCTGGCAGTGGACGCACGGCCGGGAGGTCATGACCTGGCCGAGGAAGCTGCGCTGGATCTGCTGGACCTCGCCGGCGCCCTTGCAGATCGGGCAGGTCTGGCGGCCCGTGCCGGGCTCGGCGCCGTCGCCGCCGCAGCGGTTGCAGCCGATGGCGGTGTCGATCGTCAGCTCCTCCTCGGAGCCGAAGACGGCCTTGGACAGGTCGATGTCGAGGCGGACGAGGGCGTCCTGCCCACGCTGGACACGCGAGCGCGGTCCGCGGCTGCCGGCCGTGGAGCCCGCACCGAAGAAGGCGTCCATGACGTCGCTGAAGGAGAAGCCGGCGCCCGCGCCGAATCCCGCGCCGCCACCCGAGGCGAACGGGTCGGCCCCGAGGTCGAACGAGCGACGCTTCTCGGGGTCGGAGAGGACGTCGTAGGCCTGGGAGACGCGCTTGAACTCCTCCTCCGCGTCGTGGCCGGGGTTGACGTCGGGATGCAGCTTGCGGGCGAGGCGACGGTAGGCCTTCTTGATCTCCTCCTGACTTGCGTCGCGGGAGACTCCGAGGACGGCGTAGTAGTCGTTCAAGCGGGTGTCCTGTCGGTGTGGTGCGGTTCGTTGCGATTCGGCACGGTGCGGTCTCGGTCGGGTCAGTTCGGGGTCAGGTCGGGCAGGTCGGGTCGGGGTCGGTCAGGTCCGCGGCCTCGCGCGGCCGCCCGACGGTCTGTCACGTCGAGCGGTCGTCGTCGAGGATCTCGGAGACGTAGCGGGCCACGGCGCGAACCGAGGCCATCGCCGTCGGGTAGTCCATCCGCGTCGGCCCGAGCACGCCGAGGCTCGCGACCCGCTCGGAGCCGGAGCCATAGCCCATCGACACGAGCGAGGTCGACTGGAGCCCGGTGACGGGGTTCTCGGAGCCGATCCGGACCGACACGAGGTCGGGGTCGTCGCCGAGCTGTCCGAGCAGGCGCAGCAGGACCACATGCTCCTCGAGGGCCTCGAGGATCGGCCCGATCGAGCGAGGGAAGTCGGCGCCGGAGCGGGCGAGGTTGGCCTGGCCGGCGAGGACGACGCGCTCCTCCCGCTCCTCGACGAGCGCGTCGGCGAGGGCCGACACGACCGACTCGAACGCCCGACGGTCGGCCTGGTCGGCCTCCCCGACGATCCGTCGCAGCCGGGTCGCCGCCGCGGTGAACGGCACGCCGGCGGCCACCTCGTTGATCGCCGTCCGCATCCGGGAGACGAGCGCCTCGCCCTCGGCGACCGTGAGGTCGTGGCCGGTGTCGACGACGCGCTGCTCGACGCGTCCGGTGTTGACGATGAGCACGATCATCAGGTGGGACGTGCCGATCGGGACGAGCTCGATGTGCCGCACGGTCGAGCGGGTCAGCGAGGGGTACTGGACGACGGCGACCTGCCGGGTCAGGCTCGCGAGGAGCCGGACGGTCCGGTCGACGACGTCGTCGAGGTCGACCGCTCCCTCGAGGAACTGGGCGATCGCCCGTCGCTCGCCCTGGCTGAGCGGCTTGACGGCGCTCAGCCGGTCGACGAAGACGCGGTAGCCGGCGTCGGTGGGGACGCGGCCGGCGGAGGTGTGCGGCGCGTGGATCAGCCCCTCCTCCTCGAGCAAGGCCATGTCGTTTCGGACCGTGGCCGCGCTGACCCCGAGGTGGTGGCGTTCGACGAGGGCCTTGCTCCCGACCGGCTCCGAGGTCTGGACGTAGTCCTGGACGATGGCGCGCAGCACCATCAGCCTGCGGTCCTCGCTCATCCTGCCCTCCTGTCGGCTCCCTTGGCACTCTCCCGTTGCGAGTGCCAAGTCTACGTCGTCCCTCCAACATTCTCCGACTCGGTGCAACGGCAGGCGCCCTCGACATCGCACAGGAGGCTTTGCACTTCGACGGCTAGCCTGCCGGCCATGCCAGCGCACCAGGACCCGACGACCCGCATGACCGCCGTCTTCCTCGCGCTGGCGGGCATCGTCGGTGCCGCTGTGCTCGTGGTGGCCCACGTGGCGGGGGCCGGAACGCGCCAGGTCCACGCGGACGCGCCGACCGCCACCGCGGGGCACGCCGGCCCCACCGCGTCCGCGACGGACGGCACAGTCCCGGCCGAGTGGGTCCGCGCGGAGAACGCTCGACCCGGCACCCGGGACTGGCAGATCCCCCTGAGCAAGGTTGCGACGAGCGACCAGCTGACCGGCTTCTCGGACGCTGCGACGGCGCGCCCGGGGGCGACGGTGCGGCTCTACGTCAGCTCGGTCTCCCCACAAGTCCAGGTGCGGGCCTACCGCGTCGGGAGCTACGGGGGCAGCCACGGGCGGCTCGTCTGGTCGTCCGACCCCGTCGCGACGACCGTGCAGCCGCCCGCCGTCACCGACCCACAGACCCGGATGGTCCACGCGCCCTGGACACCGACGACGTCCTTCTCCACCACCGGCTGGCCGGAGGGTCTCTACCTGCTCAAGCTGACCGGCATCGGCGGTCGCGCCGACGGCCTGCAGCACTACGTGACGCTGGTCCTGCACTCCGCCACGACCCGTGGCCGGCTCGCGTTCGTGAGCGCCACCACGACGCAGACGGTCTACAACCCCTGGGGCGGCCGGTCGCTCTACGGAGGGGGAGCCGGCGACGACTTCGGTGAGCGCTCCTACGTCTCGAGCATGGACCGCCCGCTCGACGGCGACGGGATCCGCAAGCTCGGCCAGTACGAGCTCGGGCCGGTCTGGCTGGCCGAGTCCCTCGGGCTCGACCTGGCCTACCTCGCCTCGGCCGACCTCGAGCGTCCCGGCATCCTCGACGGCGCCCGGGGGGTCGTCAGCCTCGGCCACGACGAGTACTGGACCGTTGCGATGCGACACGACGTCGAGGCCGCTCGCGCCTCGGGGACCAATGTCGCCTTCCTCGGGGCCAACGCGGCCTACTGGCGGATCCGCTTCGAGGACAGCCCGCTGGGCCCCGACCGCGTCGTCGTCGGCTACAAGGATGCCGGGCTGGATCCGCTCGCGGCCCGGGACCCACAGCAGGCGACCGTGAAGTTCCGCAGCGAGCCCGCGGCCGACCCCGAGAACTCCTTCACCGGGATGTTGTACGAGTGCTTCCCCGCCGTCGGTGACTACGTCGTGACCGACCCCACCTTCGCGCTGTTCGCGCACACGGGGGTCCAGGCCGGCACGCGCATCCCGGGGCTGATCGGCTCGGAGATCGACCGGGCCTACCCCATCGCCGGAACGCCGCGCACCCTGCAGGTCGTGGCTCACTCCCCTGCGCGGTGTGGAAAGTCGGGCCGGACGTTCTCCGACTCGGTCTACTTCACCTCAGCGAGCGGGGCGGGCACCTTCTCGACGGGCACGATGGCGTGGGCGATCGCCCTCCGCGGCCCGGTGAAGCGACTGGGCATCTCGCAGCAGACGGTCGACTTCACCCGCCAGGTGACGACCAACCTGTTCGAGGCCATGGCCGCGGGGCCCATGGCTCGCACGATCGTCGCCGTACCCAACCTCGCGGCCCTCCATGAGTCCCGGTCCACCCGCACCGGTACCGGTGGGCCCGTGGCGACACCTTCCGACTGACTCGGGTCCCGCGCCCCGCGTGGCGCGGGCTCTGGGCGCGCGCCGCGGCATACCCTCTTTGACCGTGCCTCCCATGTCCCCGCCCCCTGTCGACCGCTACGGCCCAGATGTGCTCTCCGGCGACTGGAAGGTGCCCCCACGCGGCCGCTCCGTCGAGGTCGCGGCCGAGCCCGACCTCGTCGTCGAGGACGTGGAGACCGGCTGGGTCGGGGCGGTCGTGCGCGTCGAGAAGGCGGGCGGCATGCATGTCGTCCACCTCGAGGACGCCCGAGGTCGCACGAAGGCCTTCCCGCTCGGGCCGGGCTTCCTCATCGACGGCCGGCCCGTCACGCTGACGCCGCCGAAGGCTGCAGCGACCGCAGCGCTCACCGCCGTCCGCGCCGCCACCGCGCGAACGGCGAGCGGCTCGGTCGCCGTCCACGGGGCGGCGGCGCGGGTCGCGAGCGGGTCGCGGATCTACGTCGAGGGCCGCCACGACGCTGAGCTCGTCGAGAAGGTGTGGGGCGACGACCTGCGGGTCGAGGGCGTCGTCGTCGAGATGATGGACGGCGTCGACGACCTCGCGGCGATCATCGCCGCGTTCCGACCGGGGCCGGGGCGGCGGCTCGGCGTCCTCGTCGACCACCTCGTCCCCGGCACGAAGGAGGCGCGGATCGTCGAGCAGGCGCGCTCGCTCCCCGCGTTGGCGCCGCACGTGCGGATCCTCGGCCACCCGTTCGTCGACGTGTGGCAGTCGGTGCGACCGGCTCGCCTCGGGTGGGAGCGCTGGCCGGTCATCCCGCGTGGGACGTCGTGGAAGCACGGGATCTGCGCCGAGCTGGGCTGGGCCCACGACACGCAGGCCGACATCGCCAACGCCTGGAAGCGGATCCTCGGGACCGTCCGCACGTACGCCGACCTCGAGCCCTCCCTCCTCGCGAGCGTCGAGGAGCTCATCGACTTCGTCACCGAGCCGGCCGCCTGACGCCTCCGCGGCGACGGTCGTCCCCTCCGCACGCGGTGCCGAGGGGACGAGGCCGTATGCCGCCGGGCCGGGGCCGGTGCTCCCCCCGGTTCAGCGGTGCCGGGCCCGCGTCACGACGTTCCGGAGGACCCGGCGCTGGAAGGTCGTGAACGGCGGGTAGACGAAGGCTGTCGTGTCCGGCCGGGTCGCCTGACGCAGCACCGGCTTGGCGTGGGTGAAGGTCTCGATCGACCGCTTCCCGTGGTAGCTGCCCATGCCGCTCGCGCCGACGCCGCCGAACGGCAGGTCGGGCACGCCGAGGTGGACGACGGGCACGTTGACGTTGAGCGCCCCCGACGAGGTGTCGCGCACGAAGCGGTTCATCGTCTGGGCGCGCTCGGTGAAGACGTAGAGGGCGAGCGGCTTGTCGCGGTCGTTGATGATCTCGATGGCCTCGTCGACCCCGCTCACCTCGACGAGCGGCAGGACGGGACCGAAGATCTCCTCCTGCATGACGGGGCTGTCGAGCGTCACCCCGTCGAGGATCGTCGGCTCGATGTAACGGGTCTCGACGTCGTGACGGCCGCCGGAGTGGACCAGATGGGGCTCGATGTGCCCCTTGACGCGGTGGAAGTGCCGCTCGTTGACGATCCGGCCGTACGACTCGGACACGGACGGGTCGGCGCCGTAGAACTCCTCGATGGCCGCGACGAGATGGGGCTTGAGGGCGTCGAGGACCGGCCGGGTGCCGAGGACGTAGTCGGGCGCGACGCAGGTCTGGCCGGCGTTGGTGAACTTCCCCCAGACGATGCGTCGGGCCGCGACCTCGAGGTGCGCCCCCTCGTCGACGAACGTGGGCGACTTGCCGCCGAGCTCGAGCGTGACGGGGGTCAGGTGCTTGGCGGCGGCCTCGAGCACCACTCGCCCGACCGCGCCGTTGCCCGTGTAGAAAATGTGGTCGAAGGGCTCCGCGAGCAGGGCGGTCGTCTCCTCCACGGCGCCCTCGACGACGTGGACGGCCGCCCGGTCGAGATGCTCGGGGATGAGCCGGGCGAGCTCCGCCGAGGTCGCCGGGGCCAGCTCGCTCGGCTTGAGGACGACGGCGTTGCCGGCCGCGATGGCGCCGACGAGAGGGGCGAGGAGCAGCTGGAGCGGGTAGTTCCACGGGGCGATGACGAGGACGACGCCGAGCGGCTCGCGCACGAGCTTGGCGCGGGCGGGAGCCATCCACAGCGGCACGCTGACCCGACGGGGCCGCAGCCACGTCCGGAGGTGGCGCAGGGTGTGGTCGATCTCGTTGACGACGAAGCCGATCTCGGTGAGCCACGCCTCGTCGGTGCTCTTGGCGAGGTCGGCCCGGAGGGCGGCCGCGAGCTCGAGCTCGTGGTCGATGAGCATGCGCCGGAGCGAGCGGAGCTGCGTCTCGCGCCAGGCGTAGGGCTTGGTCACGCCGCTCCGGAAGGCGTCGCGGGCCGTGGCCACCACCGCAGCCGGGGCCGCCTTGGCGGCGGGAGGCGTAGTGGGAGGCGTGGTGGGAGGCGTGGTGGAGTGCTGGGTTGGGTCGGTCTGCGACCCGTTCGTCACGGCGGTCATGGTGCTCCTCAGCGGGCGGTCGTGGTGGTTCAGGCGGCGAGCAGGCGGTGCACGACGGTGTCGGCGAGCAGGCGGCCCCGTCTGGTCAGGACGAGCCGGCCGCCGCCCACCGCTGCGGCCCCCTCGACGAGCCCCTCGGCGATGAGGCCGGCCACGGCCGCGCGCGCCGATCCTCGCAGATCGCCGAGCGGAAGCCCGTCGACGAGCCGGGAGCCGAGCAGGACGCGCTCGTCGTAGCGCTGCTCGTCGGTCAACGTCTCGCGAGCGTGGGCCGGCGAGGCCCCGGAGGCGAGCCGAGCGGCATACGCGCTCGGGTGCTTGACGTTCCACCACCGGACGCCGCCGACGTGGCTGTGGGCGCCGGGGCCGATGCCCCACCAGTTCGTCCCGGCCCAGTAGGCGACGTTGTGCCGGCAGCGGTTGCGCGGAGAGCGGGCCCAGTTGCTCACCTCGTACCAGCCGAAGCCGGCCTCGGAGAGCATCGCGTCGGCGAGCTCGTACTTGTCGGCCTCGTCGTCGTCCTCCGGGGCGGGCACGACGCCGCGGCGGACCTGGGCGGCGAGCTTGGTCCCCTCCTCGACGACGAGCGCGTAGGCGGAGACGTGGTCGGGCTCGAGGGCGATGGCCGCCTCGAGGCTGCGCCTCCAGTCGTCGAGCGACTCCCCCGGCGTGCCGTAGATGAGGTCGATGCTGACCTGCATTCCGGCGTCGCGGGTCGCGGCGACAGCCTTGGCGACGTTGGCCGGGTCGTGGGTCCGCTCGAGGGTGCGCAGCACGTGCGGAACGGCCGACTGCATCCCGATCGAGACGCGGGTGTAGCCGCCCTGGGCGAGCTCGGCGAGCGACTGCGGCGTCACGGAGTCGGGGTTGGCCTCGGTCGTCACCTCCGCGCCGGGCGCGAGGCCGAACCGATCCCGTATGCCGCCCAGGACCGTGACGAGGTCGGCTGACCTCAGCATCGTCGGAGTCCCACCGCCGACGAATACCGTTGCCACGGACGGGGCCTCGTCGCCGAGGACGGTGCGGGCGAGGTCCAGCTCGCGGAGGGCGGCCTCGGCGTACGAGTCGACGCCGATCGCGGCGCCCGGCCCGCCGAGCTCGGTCAGCGTGTAGGTGTTGAAGTCGCAGTAGCCGCACCGGACCGTGCAGAACGGGACGTGGACGTAGACAGCCAGGTCGGTCGTCGGCACGGTGGCGAGGGCTCCCGATGGCAGCTCGCCCGACTCGGGGGCGGGGTCGCCGTCGGGGAGGGCGGAGGGCGGCATACCTCGATTGTCTCAGGCTGGAGGGGCAGCCACGGACACGGACGCGGCCTACGCTCGGCGCATGAGCGTTCCTGCTCCGGGGGACGAGGCGCCGGGCGCGGCCCGGTCGGTGCGCGCCGCGGTCGTCCTCCTCGTCGCGATCGCCGTCGCGGCGCTGGTCTGGCTCGCGGTGACCTTCACCGCGCGCGGCCCGCAGCCCGTCGCCGCGCCGACGACGGGCTGCGCATCCCCGCCCCCGCCGAGGACGAGCATCCCGCGCTTCTCGGCTCCCGGGCCGTCCGCGGCCGCGGCCGCCGTGGGGACGTGGGGCGCCACCCTGCACACGACGTGTGGTGACGTCGGGCTCGAGCTCGACGGCACGGACGCCCCGCGCACCGTCGCGTCGTTCGTCCAGCTCGCACGGGGCGGCTACTGGACCGACAGCGCGTGCAACCGCCTGACGAGCTACCTCTCGCCGACTGCGTTCCTCCAGTGCGGCGACCCCACGGACCGCAGGGCCGGAGACCCGGGCTACGGCCTGGCCGCGGAGAACGTGCCGCCCGGCGGCCGGTACGCCCGCGGGACCGTCATCATGGGCCGGGGTGGCGGGCTCGACACGACCTCGGGCGAGTTCGCCATCGTCTACCGCGACTTCACCGTGCGACCGGGCGACCCGGTCTACCCCGTCTTCGGGCGGGTCCTGACCGGGATGGAGGTCGTCGACGCGATCGCCGCCCGCGGGGGCGAGGACACGAGGCCGGACGGCAGACCGTTCCGGTCGATCAGCATCCGCTCGATCGACGTCGCCCGGCGCTGATCGCGAGGGCCGCACGTCGCCGAGACCGCCCGTGGGCCCTCCCCGGACTGCGCATCAGCCCGAGTGGGTCGTTACGCCGTAGCGGGCCCGGGACGCGAGCGCCCACCGGGCGGCCGGCACGGACACGAGCGCGATGCCGACCATGATCCCGGCGAGCATGTACCAGCCGCGCTCACCCTGGTCGACACAGAAGAACGTGACGATCGGCGGGCCGATGACGGCCATGATGCTGAAGCCGAGGCCGGCGAAGCCCTGGTACTGACCCTGCCGCTCGTGGGGGGCGAGACCCATCTGGAGACCCCACTGCCCGCCCGAGCCGATCATCTCGCCGACGACGTGGACGAGCGAGCCGGCCACGAGAGCAGCGACGGCGAACCACGCGCCGCCGCGGTCGGCCAGGCCGACGACCGCGAACCCGCCCGCGATCCAGCAGGCGCCGCGGACGAGCGCCCTCGCCCCCGCTTCGACGGAGTCGGCCCGCCGCGACAGGCGCACCTGGAAGAGCGCGACCATGGCCGTGTTGATGATGAGCAGGACCGCGACCATGACGGTCGGAGCCTCGGTGTGCTTCGAGATGTAGAGGGCGAGACCGAGCTCCATGACGAAGAAGTGCAGCGAGAAGAGCCCGGTGATCGCCGCGATGACGACGTAGGGGACGTCGCGAAGGACCGCGAGGCGCGGCTCGCCCTCCTCCCGCGGGTGGGCCGGCAGGTGCGGGAGCCGGGTCGTGTTCCACGCGGCGAAGCCCGTGAAGACGGCGTTGAGGAAGAAGACGGCGACGTAGGCCCACGTCTCGTCGATGATCAGGGCGGCGCCGCCGAAGACGGAGCCGAGGCCGAGGGCGGTGTTGGTCACGGCCCGGAGGTACGCCTTGAAGAGGACGCCCCGGCCTCCGGTCGCGAGCTGGGCGATGACGCCCTGGTTGACCGCTCCGGCCGAGCGCTCGAAGGCGGCGAGCAGGCCGAGGAGCAGGGCGAGCATCCAGGGAGTGCGGGCGAAGACGGGGGGCGCGCTGAAGAGGGCCGCGCCGGTCATGAACATCATCAGGACCTCGCGCGGGCCCCTGATGTCGCCGAGCTGGCCGGCCGGCATCTGGACGACGATGCCGACGACGGCGGACACCGACATCGCGAGCGCTACCTGGGTCGCCGTGAAGCCGACCTGGCGGGTGAAGTAGAGGGCGCTCGTCGTCATCACGGCCCCGGCACCGAAGCGGTTGGCGAAGGAGCCGAGGGCGAGGATCCGCAGGTCTCGGTCGATCGGAATCCCCCGCCTCGTCAGCGGTTCGGCCACCTGTGTGCTCATCCTGTCCCCTGTCGTCCGTGCCGTTCCGGCCCGATTATCTCGACGTCAAGATATACGACGGTTCCCATGATCGTGCAACCGGGTTTCGGTGAGCTCACGTAAGGTCGAGGGGTGCACCAACCGAACTGGATCGAGCTCGCGGGCGTCGTCAACATGCGGGACCTCGGCGGCATCACCACCGAGAGCGGCGAGGTCGTGCGGCCCCGGCGCCTGCTCCGGTCCGACAACCTGCAGGACCTCACCCCCGAGTCCGTACGCACCCTCCTCGAGACGTATGCCGTCACCGACGTCGTCGACCTGCGCACCCACGTCGAGGTGGCCAAGGAAGGCGCCGGACCGCTTCGTGGGATCGCCTCCGTGCGACACCACCACCTGACGCTCTACCGCGAGGACACCGAGGAGTCCGGGATCCCGGCCGCCGAGCGCGCCCTGCCGTGGGAGACCGACGAGCGCCGCGCCGCCGCCGAGGCGGCCGAGCACCGGCCGGGCCACGACGAGTACTGGTCGGAGCACTACCTGTCCTACCTCGCCACGCGCCCCGACTCGGTCGTCGCGGCCCTGCGCGCCGTCGCGCACAGCGAGGGCGCGGTCGTCGTCCACTGCGCTGCGGGCAAGGACCGCACCGGCACGATCGTCGGTCTGGCGCTCAAGGTCGTCGGGACGCCCGACGAGGTCGTCATGGCCGACTTCGCCGCCTCGGCCGAACGCGTCGCCGCGATCATGGAGCGGCTCCGAGCCCGGCCGGCATACGCCGAGAACCTCGCCGGCAAGACCGTCGCCCAGCAGTCGCCCCAGCCCGACACGATGCGTCTGCTCCTCGCTGCGTTGGAGCGCCACTACGGCGGCGTGCACGGCTGGCTCGGCGGCCACGGGTGGACGCCCGCGGACACCGAGCGGCTGCGCCGCAAGCTCCTCGCCGACTAGCGCCGCACGCCTCGGTCGGGAAGGGCTGCGGGTCCGGCTACTTCTTCGCCTTGTCGCCCGCGCTGTCGCTCGAGAGCGCGGCGATGAACGCCTCCTGGGGGACCTCGACGCGGCCGACCATCTTCATCCGCTTCTTGCCCTCCTTCTGCTTCTCGAGGAGCTTGCGCTTACGGCTGATGTCGCCGCCGTAGCACTTGGCAAGCACGTCCTTGCGGATCGCGCGGATGTTCTCGCGGGCGATGATCCGCGAGCCGATGGCCGCCTGGATCGGGACCTCGAACTGCTGGCGCGGGATGAGGTCCTTGAGCTTGCTCGCCATCATGACGCCGTAGGCGTAGGCCTTGTCCTTGTGGACGATGGCCGAGAACGCGTCGACCGTCTCGCCCTGGAGGAGGATCTCGACCTTGACGAGGTCGGCGACCTGCTCCCCGTCGGGCTCGTAGTCGAGCGAGGCGTAGCCCCGGGTCCGCGACTTCAGCTGGTCGAAGAAGTCGAAGACGATCTCGGCGAGCGGCAGGGTGTAGCGCATCTCGACGCGGTCCTCGGAGAGGTAGTCCATGCCGCGCAGGTTGCCGCGCTTCTGCTGGCAGAGCTCCATGATCGCTCCGACGAACTCGGTCGGGGCGAGGATCGTCGCGCGGACGACGGGCTCGCTCACCTCGCGGATCTTGCCGTCGGGGTACTCGCTCGGGTTGGTGACGTGGACCTGCTTGCCGTCGTCCATCGTCACGTCGTAGACGACGTTGGGCTGCGTCGAGATGAGGTCGAGCCCGAACTCCCGCTCGAGCCGCTCCCGGACGATCTCGAGGTGGAGCAGGCCGAGGAACCCGCAGCGGAAGCCGAAGCCGAGCGCGGCGGACGTCTCCGGCTCGTAGACGAGCGCGGCGTCGTTGAGCTTGAGCTTGTCGAGCGCCTCGCGCAGGTCGGGGTAGTCGGACCCGTCGATCGGGTAGAGGCCCGAGAACACCATCGGCTTGGGGTCGCGGTAGCCGCCGAGGTCCTTCGTCGCCGGCTTGCTGGCGTTGGTGACCGTGTCGCCGACGCGGGACTGGCGCACGTCCTTGACGCCGGTGATGAGGTAGCCCACCTCGCCGACGCCGAGGCCCTTGCTCGGGACGGGCTCGGGGCTGATGACGCCGATCTCGAGGAGCTCGTGCGTCGCCTTCGTCGACATCATGACGATCCGCTCGCGCGGGTTGAGGTTGCCGTCGACGACGCGGACGTAGGTGACGACGCCGCGGTAGGTGTCGTAGACGGAGTCGAAGATCATCGCGCGGGCCGGGGCGTCGGGGTTGCCGACCGGCGCGGGGAGCTTGGCCACGATCGTGTCGAGGAGCGGCTCGACACCCGCGCCCGTCTTGCCGGAGACCCTGAGGCAGTCCTCCGGCTCGACGCCGATGAGCTTGGCCAGCTCCTCGGCATACTTCTCGGGCTGTGCGGCCGGCAGGTCGATCTTGTTGAGGACGGGGATGATCGTGAGGTCGTTCTCCATCGCCAGGTAGAGGTTGGCGAGGGTCTGCGCCTCGATGCCCTGCGCGGCGTCGACGAGCAGGACCGCGCCCTCACACGCGGCGAGGGAGCGCGAGACCTCGTACGTGAAGTCGACGTGGCCGGGCGTGTCGATCATGTTGAGGGCGTAGGTCGTGCCGTCGACCTCCCACGGCATGCGCACGGCCTGGCTCTTGATCGTGATGCCGCGCTCGCGCTCGATGTCCATCCGGTCGAGGTACTGCGCGCGCATGGCGCGCGCGTCGACGACGCCCGTCAGCTGGAGCATGCGGTCGGCGAGGGTCGACTTGCCGTGGTCGATGTGCGCGATGATGCAGAAGTTGCGGATCAGCTCGGGCGGCGTCGCGTGGGGAGCAAGCGCGGTGCGGGCCATTGGCGACACGGTGGGACGAACCTCGCAGGTGTGGGGGTGGTGACAGGACGAACGATCAGGACAGTCTCCCACGCTTTTTCCGTATGCCGCTCACCGCCCTCCGCGCCCCAGGCGGGCTCCTGCCCCACAATGTTCCCCATGCGCGCGCAACCGATGCAGATCCTTCCCGTGCCGGCAGGATCCCACCTGCCCATGCGGCGCGTGGTCCGCCACCCGCGCGAGATCCTCAGCCTCGTCGTCGCGATCCTCGCCTCGGTCGTGCTCCTCGTCATGGCGATCTCCGAGGTCTCCGCGGCGCTGACCGAGGACCGCGACCCCAACGTCTACGCCGTGGCCCTCATCGGCGCGCCCGTCCTCATCTGGTTCGCCCGCGGCCAGCTCTGGGCCCAGGAGCGACTCCGCGGCATCAAGGTGACGCCGGAGCAGTTCCCGGAGGCGTTCGAGATGCTCGTCGATGCCGCCGGCAGGTCGGGCCTGTCCTTCGTCCCCGACGCCTACGTCGTCATCGGCAACGGGGTCATCAACGCGTCGGCCTCGGGTCATGGGTTCCGCCGGTTCGTCATGATCAACAGCGACCTGTTCGAGGTCGGCGGGTCCGCGCGGGAGCCCGAGGCCCTCCGCTTCGTCATCGCCCACGAGGTCGGGCACATCGCCGCCGGCCACACGAGCTACTGGCGCGTCCTCGGCACGGTCGCCGCGCAGTGGATCCCGGTCGTCGGGTCGACCCTCAGCCGCGCGCAGGAGTACACCGCCGACAACTACGGCCACGCGCTCGCCCCCGAGGGCGCACGCTCGGCGATGACGACGCTCGCCGCCGGCAAGTACCTCGGCCGGTCCGTCGACGCCGACGCGATGGCCGACCGGGCCGTCACCGAGCCGGGCTTCTTCGTGTGGGTGTCCAACGCGACCTCCTCACACCCCGCCCTGCTCTGGCGCATGCACGCACTGCGCGACCGGCGCCGCCCGGGACGCCTGCTCTGGCGGCCGCGGGAGCAGTGGCTCTGGCGCGAGCCCGTGGAGCCCGGCTCGTACCGGATCCCGGCCATGGTCGGGTTCGCCCCGACGGCCCGGTCGATCGCCGCGGTCCCACCCGGACGGACCCCCGACGCCCCCGCGCCGGAGCGGTCGCCCGTCTACGCGACCGCCGTGGACGGGATCGCAGCGGGCGCGCACGAGACCCCGGCCGCGACCGGTCGAGACTGGGACGCGCCGGGCCCCGGACGCTACGCGCCGCCCGGCGAGTCCGCCGTGGACGGCACCTGACGACTCACTGGTGGACCGTAGGTCGTGACGGGAGCAGAGTCTCAGGCGGCGACGAGCTCCTGCTCACCGCGCACCGCAGTGCGCGTGCGCCGCTCGAGGACGGCCGACAGGACGGCGACCCCCACCCCGAGGACGGCGAGGACGGCACCGACGAGGCTCGGCGCGCCGTAGCCCCACCCGAGCGTGAGGACCACCGAGCCGAGCCACGCGCCCAGGGCGTTGGCCGTGTTGAGCGTCGAGTGGTTGAGCGCGGCGGCGAGGGACTGCCCTTCGTGGGCGACGTCCATGAGCCGGGTCTGGAGGAGCGGCACGAGGATCGAGGGCACCAGCCCGAGGAGGAAGACCATCACGACGGCGAGCCAGAGGACGTGCGCGGCCGGCCCGAAGACGGCGAGGAGTGCCGCGATGAGCCCGAGGGAGGCGATGATCCCGCGCAGGATGCCGTAGCGGGCGACTCGGCCCGAGAGGACCATGCCGGCGACCATGCCGATCCCGTAGGCCGCGAGGACCCAGGGGATGTACCTCTCGTCGAGGCCGGCGAGGTCGGTCATCGTCGGGGTGATGTAGGAGTACATCGCGAACATGCCGCCGAAGCCGACCGTGCCGATGAGCAGGGCGAGCCAGACCTGCGGGCGACGCAGGGCCCGCAGCTCGGTCCGCATGGACTCCTCGCCGTTGGCGGGTTGGTGCGGCATCCACGTGGCGATTGCGAGGACCGTGAGTGCGGCGATGAGCCCCACGGCGACGTAGGGCGCGTGCCACGAGACGCGCTGGCCGAGGACGGTGGCGACGGGAACGCCGACGACGTTGGACACGGCGAGGCCGCCGAGGATCATGGCCACCGCGGCGGTGCGCCGCTCGTGCGGGACGAGCGAGGCCGCGACGACCGAGCCGATCCCGAAGAAGGCACCGTGCGGGATCCCCGCGAGGAAGCGGGCGCCCATCACGGTGGCATAGCTGTTGGCGGCCAGGATGGCGAGGTGGGCGACGGCGAAGAAGGCCATGAGTCCCATGAGCAGGCCCTTGCGCGGCACCCTCGCGGCGACCACGGCGATGAGGGGCGCACCGACGACGACGCCGAGGGCGTAGGCCGAGACGTAGTGACCCGCTGTGGCGATGCTGACGCCGGTCCCGGCGGCGATCTGCGGGAGTAGCCCCATGGTGACGAACTCGGTCGTGCCGATGGCGAAGCCCCCGATGGCGAGGGCGAGGATGGCGTAGGTGGCGCGGTGCTTCGAGGGGATCAAGGGGCTCGACTCCGGGTCGTGGGCGTGGCGGCGGATCGCCGTCGACCCGGATGAGACCCCGATTCTATCGGCGCCTCGCTACCGTGACGCCATGTCGACCTCGTTCGAGCGCCTGCTCGGCGGCCTGCGCCGCCTGCTCCGCCCCTCCGGCACCGTCACGACCTCTCGGAGCACCCGCACTGCCCCACCTCCCGGCAGGGGCGCCCCGACCGGGGTCGCGCCGTATCCCGGGGACGCGACGTCGTTGCCCGACACGACCTATGCGCCCCGCCGCGACGGCGAGGCAGACCCTGGAGAGATCGTCTGGACGTGGGTCCCGTACGAGGAGGACCACACCCAGGGCAAGGACCGGCCGGTCCTCGTCATCGGCCGCGAGGGCGGATGGCTCGTCGTGCTCCCCCTGACGAGCAAGGACCACGACCGTGACGAGCGCCAGGAACGCGCCTCAGGCCGCGAGTGGGTCGACATCGGGGCCGGCCCGTGGGACCGTCAGGGTCGCCCGAGCGAGGTGCGGGTCAACCGGCTCGTCCGGGTGGCTCCCGACTCGATCCGGCGCGAGGGCGCCGTCCTGCCCAGGGCCCGCTACGACGAGGTCATCGCGGCCGCGCGGGCGCACCGTCGCCGCTGACCGGTCCGCGGGGCGCGACGGATCCCGGAACGCCGACGGGCCCGTCACCGTGAGGTGACGGGCCCGTCGGCGTTCCGGCAGCCGGTGGGGTGCGTCAGAGGGACGCAGCCTTCTTGGCCATGGCCGACTTCTTGTTGGCGGCCTGGTTCTGGTGGATGACACCCTTCGAAACGGCCTTGTCGAGCTTCTTCGAAGCGATCTTGAGGGCGTCGGAGGTCGCCTCCTTGTCGCCCGAGGCAGCAGCCTCGCGGAACTTCCGGATCCAGGTGCGGAGCTCGCTCTTGACGGCCTTGTTGCGCTCGGTGCGCTTGGCGTTCGTCTTGATGCGCTTGAGCTGCGACTTGATGTTTGCCACGTTGGGGTTTCTTTCTTGGTCGGGATATCTGCCGTTAGAGGGCGGCAAAGCTGCTCGGGACCGGGCGTGGGGCACCCTGCGTGAGCGGCTCTGGGTGGTGCATGCATGCGCGCACGACCTGAGCGCGCACGCAAGGGTCAAAGTTACCAGCGGCGCGGTCACCGGACCAAACCGGCCCGGATGCCCGGCCGGCGCTCCCCCGCGCCCGTATGCCGTCCTGCCGGGTTCGCGACCGCGCTCCGGTCAGCGCCCGCTCCGCGACGCGCCCCGCGCCGGTGTCACCGGGCGCCCCGCGCGCGGGTGATGGTGAGGATCGCCCGCTCGACGGCATACACGGGGTCGCGCCCGCCCCCCTTGACTTCGAAGTCGGCCGCGGCAACGGCCTGGACGGCGACGGCGAGGCCCTCGGCGCTCCAGTGACCGATCGAGCGGCGTGCCTTGTCGACCTGCCAGGGGGCCATGCCGAGGGACCTGGCCAGCTGGGCGGAGCTGCCGCGTCCGGCCGAGCCGACCTTGATCAGCTGGCGCAGCTGCGCGGCGAGGACCGCGACGATCGGGACCGGGTCGACGCCCGTGGCGATGGCGTGGCGGAGGAGCCGCAGCGCCTCGCCCTGCTGCCCGGCGACCGTCGCGTCGGCGACCCGGAAACCCGTCGCCTCGACCTTGCCGCCGTGGTAGACGTCGACCACGGCGTCGTCGACGACGCCCTCGGTGTCGGCGATGAGCTGGGAGGACGCGGACGCGAGCTCGCGGACGTCCTTGCCCACGGCCTCGACGAGCGCCCGCACGCCCTCGCCGGTGATCTTGCGCCGGGCGCTCGAGAACTCCTTCATGACGAAGTCGCTCTTGTCGCGGTCGGTCTTGATCGCCGGACACTCGACCGTGTGCGCGCCGAGCCGCTTCATCGTGTCGAGGACCTTCTTGCCCTTCATCCCGCCACCGTGCGTCACGACGAGGCTGACGTCGGGCGCCGGATCCGCGAGCAGGGCGAGCAGGTCGAGCTGCAGCTCGTCGGACGCCTCGTGCAGGTCGCGCACGACCAGGCACTTGGACCCGCCGAACAGCGACGGGCTCGCGTGCATGAGCAGGGCCCCCGCCTCGTAGGTCGCCGCGTCGAGGCGGATCACCTCGGCGCCTGCGGCCCGCGCCTCCGCAAGGGTGCTCGTGATCGCCCGGTCGACGAGGATCTCCTCGGGTCCGCTGACGAGGACGAGCGAGGGAACGGGTGCGGGCGCCATGACGTCAACCTTGCCACGCGCGCCCGACACCGCGGCGCCACCCCGACCCGTCCGAAAGCGATGGTCCATGTTCTCGCTCGTGCTCGCCCTGCTGCTCCTCGTCGCCGGCATCATCCTGCTCCGGCTCGGGGACCACCCGCGGCGGCTCTCCCGCCTCGCCCCCATCCCCCTCGTCCTCGCCTTCGTCGTGGTGGGCGCTGCCTCCTTCTATCGGCTCGACGCAGGTGAGGCGGCCGTGACGAAGACGTTCGGCACCGTCGGCGACGAGGTCATCAGCGCGACGGGCATCCATGCCAAGGCGCCGTGGCAGGACCTCATCACCTTCGACATCCGCAACCAGACCATCTCCCTCGCCGACGACGAGGGCGGACGGGTCCCGACGGTGACGAGCGACAACGCGACCGTCGCCTACGACGTGACGATCCGCTACTCCATCAACCCGGGCAAGCTCCCGGAGATCATCCGCCAGTACCCCGACCAGGACGCCTTCATCGCGCGGGCCGTCCTGCCCGGCGTCTCCTCGGTGACCCGTGACGCCCCGACGACGTTCACGGCTGCGACCGTGCGCCAGTCCCGGTCGCAGCTCGCCCTGCGCATCACCGAGGGTCTGGAGAAGCGCCTCGGCGAGGTCGGCGTGACGGTGGAGCAGGTCGACCCGCGGGCCATCAGCCTCGACCAGAGCGTCCAGGCCAACTACGACAAGGTCCAGAGCTCGCTCGCCAACGCCGAGGCCGCCAAGGCCGACCTTCAGACGGCGCTCGCCAAGGCCGAGATCACCAAGACCGAGGCCCAGGCGACGTCCGACGCCGACCAGATCATCCGCTGCGGCGCCACCTCGACCCAGGTCAAGGAGGTCATCAACGGCAAGGAGGTCACGGCCGTCAAGGTCGTGCCCGTTCCCTCCGACCGCTGCCAGAACCGGCTCAACGAGCAGGTGCTCATGAGCAAGTACATCGACATGCTGAAGGACCACGGGGACGCCCTCATCGTCATCCCTCAGGGCACCTCCAACCTCATCCAGCTCCCGGCGCTGCGCGGCGCCAAGACCTCCACGCCGTGACCTTCGCGCCGTGACCCAACCCCGTGATCCGGTGGCCGCGGTCTCGGCCCGAACGACCCACGACACGCATGGACGACGACGACGGAGGGGACGGCGAGAGCCGTCCCCTCCG
Organism: Intrasporangium oryzae NRRL B-24470; assembly: GCF_000576595.1. Lineage (GTDB taxonomy): Bacteria > Actinomycetota > Actinomycetes > Actinomycetales > Dermatophilaceae > Intrasporangium_C > Intrasporangium_C oryzae. The sequence continues at coordinate 87,320 of NZ_AWSA01000002.1, forward strand.
GCGTCAAGCCGGGTCTGGCCCTGCGGACCGCTCAGCCGAAGAGGGACAGCTTGCCGAAGTGGTCGGCGAGCAGGTAGTAGACGGTCACGCGGTTGCGCCGGGAGGTCCCGGCGAGCTTGGCTCCGACCGACGAGATCGCCGCGTCGAGGCTCGCGTCGTCCTCGGTCAGGCCGAGCTTCTTCTTGAGGAACGACTCGCGGACCCGGGCCAGCTCGGCCGGGTCGGAGAATGAGACGAGCGACGAGTCGGCGCTCTGGAGGGCGATGCCGCAGTGCTTGACGATCCCGGCGATGACGGTGTCGTCGGCGTCGGGAGCGTACTTCTTCACGTCTGCAGCCCAGTCAGCCATGTGTGACCTCCATGGTGTCGCGTCCCCGCCGTTGGGGACGATGAGACGAGCCTAGGGACCCAGCGCGCACCATGTCGGGTCTACGGCCTGTGGTTTGGCTGGATGTTCTGCCGTCTCTCGGCGCGTGGTGGTGCCCTCAGCCGAAGAGGTCGGTCGCCGCGAGGCGCAGGCCGAGCTGGTCGAGCCGGGCCGAGATGACCTCCTCGGGCAGGTCGAAGTGGTCGACGAGCTCGTCGACCTGCATGCCCGCCTCCGCAGCGTCGCGCAGCTCGTCGTCCTCCTCGTCGGTCCACGCGTGGCCCCCCGTGACCGCGCTCCGGCTCGAAGCGGCCACCGGTGGCGGGCTCGCGACCGGGCGCGGGTGCTCCGTCCCGTCGGCGTCGGCCCGGGCCCCGGTGAGCGAGCGCAGGGCGGGCTCCTCGACGGGCAGCGGCGGCGGCGCGGTCTCGTCGAGCCGCGCGAGGGCCCCGAGGACCATCGCGCGGTCGGTCGTGGGCCAGAAGGGAGGCAGCGAGCGCTGGAGGAACCCGGCATACCGGGCCGTCATCATCCGGGAGTCGAGGAAGGCGACGACGCCGCGGTCGTCGGCACGCCGGACGAGCCGCCCGGCGCCCTGGGCGAGACGCAGCGCCGCATGGGTCGCGGAGACGGCCATGAAGCCGTTGCCGCCCATGCGGGCGATCGCCTGCGAGCGAGCGGACGCCAGGGGGTCGTCGGGCCGCGGGAAGGGGATCCGGTCGATGATGATCAGCTGGCACGACGACCCGGGGACGTCGACCCCCTGCCAGAGGGTGAGCGTGCCGAAGAGGCACGTGCGCGGGTCGCGGGCGAACTGGCGCACGAGTGTCGAGATCTGGTCCTCGCCCTGGCACAGGACGGGGATGTCGTCCCCGAACCGAGCCCGCATGATCTCGGCGGCGGTCTGGGCCGCCCGCATCGAGGAGAAGAGCCCGAGGGTGCGCCCCCCGGCCGCGCGGACGAGGGCCTCGATCTCGTCGAGGCTCTCGTCGCTCGCACCGTCGCGACCCGGAGGCGGCAGGTGCGCGGCGACATAGGCGATCGCCTGCCTCGGGTAGTCGAAGGGGCTGCCGACGTCGAGGCCGGTCCACCCGGGCGCGCCCTCGCCGCGCAGGCCGATCGTCCCGGCGACCGCGTCGAAGGTGCCGCCCAGCTCGAGGGTCGCCGACGTGAGGACGACGGTGCGCTCGGCGAAGACCTTGTCGCGCACCAGCGTCGCGACGCTCATCGGGGCGACCCGCAGGACGGGCCCCCGACGCGGGTCGTGGCTCAGCCAGACGACGTCGAGCTCACGCTCCTCGAGGATCCGTTCAGCATTCTCGTGGATCTCGTCGACGGCGGCCCGCGCGACCTGGCGAGCCCCGTCGGCCTCCTCCCCGGGAGCCGGCTTGAGGTCGCTCTGGACGGCGCGCGCAGTGTCGCGGACCCGTGCGAGGGCGAGCTGGACGGAGTCGGGCAGGCCGAGCATCCGCCCGTCGTCGAGCGGCTCGAGAGCGGCCGAGAGGATCTCGGCGGCCTCGTCGAGGGTGGCGCTGTTGTCGGAGAGCCGCCCGGCCCGCTTGGCGGCCGTCGCGACCATCGCCCCGGTCAGCTCGTCGGTGATCGTCGCCGTGACGCGGTCGACGAGCTCGTGGGCCTCGTCGACGACGAGGACGTCGTGCTCAGGGAGCATCTGGCGTCCCTCGAAGGAGTCGATGGCCATGAACGAGTGGTTGGTCACGATCACGTCGACCTCGCGGGCGGCTTCACGCGCCCGCTCGACGAAGCAGTCGGCGACGAACGGGCACTTGCCCCCGAGGCACTCGTGGGCCGAGACCGACACCTGTCGCCAGGCCCGTTCGGAGACGCCGGGGACGAGCTCGTCGCGGTCACCGGACTCGGTCTCGGAGGCCCACTCGCGCAGGCGGACGACCTCGGCCCCGAGACGGCCGGCAGTCGCGTCGACCTGGCCGATGCCGAAGAGCCCCTCCTCCTCGTCGGGAAAACCCCCCTCGAGCTTGTTGAGGCAGACGTAGTTGCGCCGGCCCTTGACGAGGGCGTAGGTCGGGCGTCGTCCGAGGAGGGGCTCGAGCGCGTCGGCGACGCGGGGCATGTCGCGGTCGACGATCTGAGCCTGCAGGGCGAGCGTCGCCGTGGCGACGACGGCCGGCCGGCCCGTCTCGTCGGCGTGGGCCACCGCGGGGACGAGGTAGGCGAGCGACTTCCCGGTGCCGGTCCCCGCCTGGACGAGCAGGTGCTCGCCGGAGTCGATGGCGTGTGCGACCGCCCTCGCCATCTCGACCTGGCCGGGCCGCTCGGCGCCGCCCACCCCCGAGACCGCGGCGTGCAGGAGGTCGTCGAGCGGTCGGCGTGAGGACATTGGCTCAGCGTATGCCGCCGGGCTCGCTCCCCGGGAACTCGTCCCCACCCGTGTCCCGGGCGTCGCGGCCCCCCCGACACTCGAGATCTGTTCGTGAGATGGGCTTCACTCCGGCGATTCTGTTGCCGGGGCCCCGTGCCGGGAGTTGGATCGAGCCATGACCTCTCCCCTGCCGTCCGACCTCGAGATCGCGAGCGCGGCGACCCTGCGCCCCCTCGAGGACGTCGCCGCCGAGCTCGACGTGACCCCGGCACACCTCGAGCCGTACGGCCGGGACGTCGCGAAGATCGACCTCGCCGTCCTCGGCGAGCCGACGCAGCGGCATACGGCGAAGTACGTCGTCGTCACGGCCATCACGCCCACCCCGCTCGGGGAGGGCAAGACGACGACGGCGGTCGGTCTCGTCCAGGGCCTCGGGCGGCTCGGCCGGCGGGCCGTGGTCGCCCTGCGCCAGCCGTCGATGGGCCCGACGTTCGGGATCAAGGGCGGGGCGGCCGGAGGCGGCTACAGCCAGGTCCTGCCGATGGAGCGGCTCAACCTTCACCTCACCGGCGACTTCCACGCGGTCACGGCCGCCCACAACCTCCTCGCCGCGATGATCGACAACCACCTCCACCACGGCAACGAGCTCGGCCTCGACCTCCGCAACATCACGTGGCGGCGGGTCCTCGACGTCAACGACCGCGCCCTGCGCAACGTCGTCGTCGGATTGGGCGCGCGCGAGGACGGCGTCGTCCGGGAGACGGGCTTCGACATCACGGCGGCGAGCGAGGTCATGGTGCTGCTGACGCTCGCGACCTCGCTCCAGGACCTCCGCGAGCGGCTCGGCCGCATCGTCGTCGGCTACACGACCGCGGGCAAGGGCGTGACGGCCGACGACCTGCACGCCGCGGGAGCCATGGCGGCCCTGCTCAGCGACGCTCTCAAGCCCAACCTCCTGCAGACCCTCGAGGGGGGCCCGGCGATCGTCCACTGCGGCCCCTTCGGCAACATCGCCACCGGCACGTCGTCGGTCACCGCCGACCTCATCGGGATGCGGGGCAGCGACTACGTCGTCACGGAGGCCGGTTTCGGCGCGGACATGGGCGCGGAGCGGTTCTTCGACGTCAAGTGCCGGGTCAGCGGTCTGCGGCCCGACGCCGCCGTGGTCGTCGCGACCGTGCGCGCCCTCAAGTCCCACTCGGGGCACTGGTCGATCCGCCCGGGCAAGCCCCTCCCGGACGGCCTGCTCGCCGAGAACCCGTCCGACGTCGAGGCGGGCCTGCCCAACCTGCGCAAGCACATCGAGATCGTGCGGCGCTTCGGCGTCACCCCGGTCGTCGCCATCAACGCCTTCCCCGACGACCACGCGTCCGAGCACGAGGTCATCCGCCGGTTCTGCAGCCGGCTCGGCGTGCGCGCCGCCGTCACGACCCATGTCGCCGACGGCGGCGCCGGCGCGCGCGAGCTCGCCGAGATCGTCATGGAGGCCGCGCACGAACCCACGCGGTTCGAGTTCCTCTACCCCCTGGACCTGCCGCTCGAGCAGAAGATCGAGGCCATCGCGACGCAGATCTACGGCGCCGACGGCATCGAGCTGTCGCCCGCGGCCGCCCGGGGCCTGCGCGACTACGAGCGACTCGGCTTCGGAGGGCTGCCCGTCGTCATCGCCAAGACGCACCTGTCCATCTCGTCGGACCCCACGCTCAAGGGCGCTCCACGCGGCTGGCGCATGCCCGTCCGCGAGGTCCGCGCGGCGGTCGGGGCGGGCTACGTCTACGCGATCTGCGGCGACATGCGCACGATGCCCGGCCTCTCGAGCTCGCCCAACGCCGAGCGCATCGACGTCGACGCCGACGGGTCGGTCACGGGCCTGTCCTGAGGCCTTGCCGACCGGGCGGTTGCCCCCGTCGCCCCGCGTGACGCGTCAGGTCCGGCCGTCGCCGACGAGGGGACCACCGTCGACCCGACGGGCCATCTCGACGTCGTCGCGGTAGTCGTGCCCACCGAGCCACAGGCCCGCGGGCACCCGGCCCACCTCGGTCCAGCCCATGGAGGCGTAGAAGTCGCCGAGGCCGAGGCCGCTGCGGTAGCTGAGCCGGAGGATCTCGACGGCCGGCAGCTCGCGCCGGGCGACCCCGACCATCCCGGCGAGGAGCAGCCGGCCGAGATTGCGCCCCTGCGCCTCGGGGTCGACCATGAGCCGCTTGAGCACGGCGACGTGGGCGTAGGGCAACGTCGACGTGTGCTCCCAGAACCCGAACCCGCGCAGCGTCTCGTCGGGGTCACGGAGCACGGCGAGCAGGGACATCCCCGCGGCGACAGCCGCCAGGTGCGTGTCGAGGACGGACGCCACCTCGTGGCGAGGGGTGCCCGCGAGAAACCCGACCGCACCGCCCGCGTCGTTGACGCGGACCCAGAGGTCGAGGAGCTCGGGCGCGAGCGCCTCGGGGGCGCGCACCACCTCGGTGACCGGCGTCTCGAAGCGGACCATCGGCGGGTCCTCGGGCGCGCGGTCGACGTGACGGCGCAGACCCGTCCGGACGAGACCGGCCGCCTCGGCCGTCGCCAGCGACGACCGGTTGACCTGGTCGACGAGCGCGGTCAGTGGGAGGTCGGGCCGGTGCTCGACCCCCCAGGCGACGACGGCCCGAGCGATCTCCTTCCCCAGGCCCTGGCCGAGCCGGTCATGACTCAACCTGTAGTACAGGTTGAAGAAGCGTTCGCCCTCCACCTCACCCTCGCGTAGACCCGCCCACCCGACGAGCGCGCCCGTCACGCGGTCGAGCACGGCGGCATACCCGACCCCCTCGTCGGCCCACGAGTGGAGGTCGGCCTCGAGACGCTCCACGCACTGCGCCGGTGTCGGCATGGACGAGGGCGCGTAGGCATAGGTCCGCGGGTCGGTGTGCAGCCGGACGTAGTCGTCGAGGTCGGTCGATCGGGGGCGCCGGAGGATCAGGCGCGGCGTCGTGAGCCAGGTGTCCTCGATCGGGTGTGCGGAGGCGTCGAGTGGCATGGCCCCATCGTGTCGGACGCCGCCGACGGCGACGCCCCCGGGGCGCCGTGGCGTTCCGGGGGCGTCGTGCCGTCGCGGGGAGCGGTCAGCTCGCGACGACGGCGTATGCCGTGAGGTCGGCCTCGATGGCCGGCGTGACCTTCGCGCGGACCCGGGTTCCCTCGGCGACGTGCTCGCTCTCGAGGATCTCGCCGTCCTCGTGGATCCGGGAGATGAGGTCGCCGCGGTGGTACGGCACGAGGACCTCGACCTCGATGTCGGGCTTGGGCAGCTCGCGCGCGACCAGAGCGAGGAGCTCGTCGATCCCCGCGCCGGTGCGGGCCGACACGGTGATGCAGTGCTTCTCGTGGCGGCGCAGCCGGTCGAGGACGTCCGGGTCGGCGATGTCGGCCTTGTTGACGACGATGACCTCCTTGATCCGGTCACCACCGACCTCAGCGAGCACCTCGCGGACGGCCGAGATCTGGCCCTCCGGGTCGGGGTGCGAGCCGTCGACGACGTGGAGCAGCAGGTCGGCATCGCCGACCTCCTCGAGCGTCGAGCGGAAGGCCTCGACGAGCTGGTGCGGGAGGGATCGGACGAAACCGACGGTGTCGGCGAGCGTGTAGACCCGGCCGTCCTCGGTCTCGGCGCGGCGCACGGTCGGGTCGAGGGTCGCGAAGAGCTGGTTCTGTACGAGGACACCCGCCCCGGTCAGCCGGTTGAGCAGCGAGCTCTTGCCGGCGTTGGTGTAGCCCGCGATGGCGACGCTGGGGATGCCGCCGGCCCGCCGCCCGTGACGCTTGGTGTCGCGGCTCGTCTTCATGTCCTTGATGTCGCGGCGGAGCTTGGCGATCTTGGTGTTGATCCGGCGGCGGTCGAGCTCGATCTTCGTCTCACCGGGACCACGGGATCCGATGCCCTCACCTCCGGCCACCCGGCCACCGGCCTGACGGGACATCGACTCACCCCACCCACGCAGGCGCGGGAGGAGGTACTGCAGCTGGGCCAGCTCGACCTGGGCCTTGCCCTCTCGGCTCTTCGCGTGCTGGGCGAAGATGTCGAGGATAAGCGCCGTCCGGTCGATGACCTTGACCTTGACGACGTCCTCGAGGGCGCGGCGCTGGCTGGGAGCCAGCTCGCCGTCGCAGATGACGGTGTCGGCGCCCTCGGCGACGACGATGTCGCGCAGCTCGAGCGCCTTGCCCTTGCCGAGGTAGGTCGCCGGGTCGGGGCGCTGGCGGCGCTGGATGACGCCCTCGAGGACGGTCGAGCCGGCCGTCTCGGCGAGGGCTGCCAGCTCACGGATGGAGTTCTCGGCGTCCTCTGCGCTGCCCTCGGTCCAGACCGCTGCAAGGACCACGCGCTCGAGTCGGAGCTGGCGGTACTCGACCTCGGTGATGTCCTCGAGCTCGGTGGAGAGCCCACCGACGCGACGGAGCGCCGCACGTTCCTCACGGTCGAGCTGGTCGCCGTCGTAGAGCAGGGCGCTCTCGTCGGCCTCGTGGATGTCGTCGGCGAGCGCCTCGGCCCGCGTCGCGAAGAGATCGGTGTTCGTGGTGTTCTTGCGTGTCATGTTCTCCCTAGGGTCCCACCACCTCAACACCCGAGGCCACTCGTTTGTGCCCGAGGCCTCCCGCATTGCCGAGGCGCACCGCCGGCGGCGACTACCGTGATCCCTGATGACTGAGCAGACCGACCACTACTTCAGCGCCGAGCCGGCGACCCCGGAGGAGCGCAGACGCATCGAGGTCCGGCTCGACGGCCGCGACCTGCGGCTCTGGACGGCCCGCGGGGTCTACTCCCCCGACCGCCTCGACCCCGGCACCGCAGTGCTCCTCGCCGGGGCGCCCGACCCGAGCCCGACGGGCAACCTCCTCGACATCGGCTGCGGGTGGGGGCCGATCTCGCTCACGATGGCGCTGCGCTCCCCCGGCGCCCACGTGTGGGGCGTCGACGTCAACCGGCGGTCGCTCGACCTGTCCCGCGCCAACGCGGCCGAGGCCGGAGTCTCCAACGTCACCTTCAGCGAGCCGGACGACGTGCCGGCAGACGTGCGCTTCGACACGATCTGGTCCAACCCGCCGATCCACGTCGGCAAGGCGGCCCTCCACGCCCTCCTCGAGCGCTGGCTCCCCCGCCTCACGGACGCAGGCGTCGCGCACCTCGTCGTGCAGAAGCACCTCGGCTCCGACTCGCTCCAGAAGTGGATCAACACCCAGGACTGGGGCATGGCCTGCACGCGGCTCTCCTCGGCCAAGGCCTTCCGGATCCTCGAGGTGCGCCGCACGACGTAGCGGCCCCCTGGTGGTGCGTCGCCCCGGTTCGGTCGCCGTCGGAGCGGGTAGGACGTCCCCATGGCGGCACACGGCGACACCCTCACGCACGACCACCCGGGCGCCCGGGCGACCGAGCCCACGCAGATCCCGCGGCGGGGCTGGCTGCAGGTGTCCAGACGCGCATGGGCGGAGGCGAAACGCGACCAGGTGCCCCTGCTCGCCGCGGGAGTGGCCTTCTTCGCCTTCCTCTCGCTCTTCCCGGCCATGATCGCCGCAGCCATGCTGTACGGCCTCGTGGCGAGCCCTCAAACCGTGGCGGACCAGTCACGGCAGCTCGCGGGTGTCCTGCCGCGCGACGCCGCCTCACTCGTGATCGGGCAGATGCACTCGATCACGTCCCGTCCGACCCATTCCCTCGGCCTCGGGCTCGTGGTGGCCCTCGTCCTTGCACTGTGGAGTGCCTCCGGCGGGGTCGGCAACCTCATCACGGCGGTCAACGTGTCCTACGACGAGGACGAGACCCGCGGCTTCGTCCGCCGCAAGGCGCTCGCCCTGGCCCTCACGCTCGGCGCGATCCTGTTCCTCGCCGTCACGCTCTCCCTCATCGCGGTCGCGCCGGCGGTGTTCGACGCCGTCGGCGCCTCCGGTCCCGTGCGCACGGCCCTCCAGGGCGTGCGCTGGCTGCTCCTCGTCGTCGCCGTGGCCGTGGCTCTCGCCCTGCTCTACCGGTGGGCTCCGGACCGCCACGCGGCGCGGTTCAGCTGGGTCTCGGTGGGTGCCGTGGTCGCGACCGTCATCTGGGTCGTCGCATCGCTCGGGTTCGCGTTCTACGCCAACACCTTCGGCAGCTACAACAAGACCTACGGGGCGCTGGCCGGGGTGGTCGTGCTCATGCTGTGGCTCTGGATCACGGCCTTCGTCACGCTCCTCGGCGCCGAGATCAACGCCGAGGCCGAGCAGCAGACGATCCGTGACACGACCCGAGGGCCGGAGGCGGCCCTCGGACGCCGCGGCGCGGTCAAGGCGGACACCGGACCGGACGAGACCCACGCCGGAGCCTGACGCCCGGCGCGCTCCCGCTCTCGTGGCTCCCGTCGGGCCCGGAGGACGCCGGAGGGTGACGTCAGAGCGTGTGACGTCAGAGGGTGACGTCGCCGTCGGCGACGAGCTCGGCAGGGCCGGCCAGCTCGACGCACTGCCCGGGCAGCGGCGTCACCGTGAGCCTGCCGCCGGGGACGTCGACGGTCCAGGGCCGGTCGTCCTCGACGCCGGACCAGAAGCGGGTCGCCAGGGCGGCCGCGGCCGCCCCCGTGCCGCAGGACCGGGTCTCGCCGACGCCGCGCTCGTGGACCCGCATGGAGATGTGGCCGGGTCCGACCGGCCGGACGAACTCGACGTTCGCACCGCCGGTCGGCGCGGGATGGATCTCCGGCGCCTCGGTGAGGTCGAGGTTCTCGAGGGCGATGCCCTCGGGAAGCATGACGACGGCGTGCGGGTTGCCGAGGTCGAGCGAGAGCGCGGGCACCGGCTTGCCGTGGTGCGGCCGGACCATGATGTCGAACCCGTCGCGCCGGGCCCCCTCCTCGTCGGTCAGGCGCCACGGTCCGAGGTTGACGGCATACCCCTGGGGGGTGACGCGGATCGTCTTGACGCCCGCCCGGGTGGCGATGGTGAAGCTGTCACCCGTAACGAGCCCCTCGCGACGCAGGTAGGCGGCGAAGACGCGCGTGCCGTTTCCGCACATCTCGGCGAGGGAGCCGTCGGCGTTGCGGTAGTCCATGAACCACTCGGCAGCCGGGGCGAGCGCCCGCACGCTGTCGTCGACCGCGTGCTCGGTTCGGACGACGCGGATCACCCCGTCGCCCCCGAGGCCGGCGTGCCGGTCGGCAAGGCGCTGCACCTGGGCGGGGGTCAGCTCGAGGGTGCCCTCGAGGTCGGGGACGAGCACGAAGTCGTTCTCGGTGCCGTGGCCCTTCGTGAAACGCGTCATGCGCGTCATTGTCCTGTATGCCGCTGGGCCCGTTGCGCCTGGTCCCCGCGGTCCGCGCGTCACCTCGCCGTCATGCCCGGCGTCCGCCCGCAGGAGCGTCGTCGGGCTGGTGCACCACCCTGGACGCGTGGAGCCGGGCGTGCTCGATCGCGTCGGGGGTCGTCGCGAACAGGTGCCTCTCGTGGGCCAGGCCGTCATAGGCCCCGAGCTCGCGCAGGATCCGCTCGTGCTGCGGCCTGACGCCCGACAGCAGCACGGTGATCCCCCGGCCCTCGAGCCGGGCGATCGTGTCGGCGAGGACGGTCGCGCCCGTGGCGTCGATGACGGTGACCCGCGACATGCGCAGCACGACGACCCGGACCTCGCTCACCTCGGTGAGCTCGAGCAGGAAGTCGTGGGCGGCGCCGAAGAAGATCGGGCCGTCGATCCGGTAGGCGACGATGTGCTCGTCGAGCAGGGCCTTCTCCTCGTCGGAGTGGTCGGTGTCGTCGAGCGGGACCTCCTCGAGCCGGACCGAGCGCGCGGCCTGCTGGAGGACGAAGAAGCCGGCCATGACCAGGCCGAGGAGCACGGCCATCACGAGGTCGAGCAGGACCGTGGCCGCCGCCGTGCCGACGAGCACGATCGCGTCGCCGCGCGACGAGCGCAGCAGCGCTCCCAGGCTCGAGACCCTGACCATCTGCACCGCTGTGGCGACGAGAACGCCGGCCAGCGCGGCGGTGGGGATCAGCCCGACCCACCGCGAGGCGATCAGGACGACGACGAGGAGCAGGCCGGCGTGGACGAGGGCGGCGAGCCTCGAGGTCGCGCCCGAGCGCACGTTCACGGCCGTCCGGGCGATGGCCGCCGTCGCCGGGATGCCTCCGAAGAGCGGGGCCGCGAGGTTGGCGAGCCCCTGCCCGACGAGCTCGCGGTCGGGGTCGTGGCGCTGTCCGACACTCAGGGCGTCGGCGACGGTTGCAGACAGCAGGCTCTCCAGGGCGGCGAGTGCGGCGACGGCGACGGCCGGGAGCAGCAGGGAGCCGAGGTCGGAGTACGGGACCGCGGGCAGCGACGGGGCCGGCAGCCCGGCGGGGATCGTCCCGATCGTCCGCAGGCCGAGGTGGAGCACCGAGTCGGCGACCGTGGCCAGCGCGACCACCACGAGCGCCCACGGCACCCCGGGACGGACCCGTGCGAGGACGAGGACCCCCGCGGTGACCGCGACGGCAACGGCGACCGGCGGCCACTGCGGATGCGAAGCCCACTCGGCGGCCGCGCCGACCGCCTGGGCCAGCACCTTCTCGGCCTCGACGTGCACGCCGAGGGTGGCCGGGACCTGTTGCAGCAGGATGATGGCGGCGATGCCCAGCGTGAACCCCTCGACGACGGGGACGGGCACGTAGCGGATGAACCGGCCCGCTCCCATGAACCCGAGGCCGACGAGGATGAGTCCCGCGAGCAGCCCGACGACGAGAACCCCGCTGGCACCGTGTGCCGCGATGATCGGGACCAGGACGACGGTCATGGCTCCGGTCGGTCCGCTGACCTGCACGCGGCTGCCGCCGAAGACCGCGGCGACCGCGCCGGCGACGACCGCCGTGATGAGCCCGGCCGTGGCACCCATGCCCGAGCTCACCCCGAAGCCGAGGGCGAGCGGTAGTGCGACGAGGCCCACCATGAGGCCGGCCGGCAGGTCCCGGCCGAGGTGCACCGACGCCCAGTCCGACCGCCGCGGAGCGAGGGCCCTCACCCGGGCCCATTGCTCCAGGGCCCATGTGCTCGGACGCGACCGACCCAGCGCCCCCGTCACGATGTGGTCGTCGCGGTCAGCTCCGGCGCGAGCTCGCCCCGGACGGTGATGAGTCCGGAGAGGATGCTCCGTGCCGCCATGAGCAGGTCGCGCACCTCCGGGACGCTGACCGAGTAGACGACCTCTCCGCCCTGCCGGGTCGACGTGACGAGCGACGTGCGTCGCAGGACCGCGAGCTGCTGGGAGAGGTTGCTCGGCTCGATGTCGATGCGCTCGAGGAGCTCGTGGACGGCATGGTCGCGCTCCGAGAGCAGCTCCAGGATCCGGATCCTCGCCGGATGACCCAGCGTCTTGAAGAACTCCGCCTTGGCTTGGTAGAGCGGCACACTCATGGGCTGACCTTTCCACAACGTCTTGTTCAGTTGCGAACATTATCAAGTCATGTTGTTGATCGGGAAGACCCCTCCGCTCCGGCTCTCCCACCCAACCTCCGCCCCGGCGGAGTTGCTGCGGCCGATCGGCACCGGCACCGCACAGGACCTCCGCCCCGGCGGAGTTGCTGCGGTAATCCGCCTCGAAACGCCCACCAACCTCCGCCCGGGTGGAGTTGTTGCGACCGATCGCGCGCAGCGGCTTATGCGGCCGCGATCGCCTCGAGGGCGCGCTCCACCAGCCGGTCGCGGTTGCCGTCCGTCGCGTCCAGCCAGGTGATCCGGGGGTCGGGCCGGAACCACGACTCCTGGCGCCGGGCATAGCGCCGCGTGGCCTGCGCCGTGTCCTCGATCGCCTCCTCGATGGACGTCGCGCCGTCGAGGACCGCGATGGCCTGGCTGTAGCCGATCGCCCGGCTGGCCGTCACACCGTCACGCAGGCCGTGCGCGAGCAGGGCCTTGACCTCGTCGACGAGGCCGTCGTGGAACATCCGCGCGGTGCGGCGGTCGATCCTCTCGTCGAGGACTTCGCGGGCAACACGCAGACCGAGCATCACTGTGGGAGAGACGAACTCACGGATCGGCATGGATGCGCTGAACGGTCGGCCGGTGAGCCTGATGACCTCCAGCGCTCGGACGACCCGGCGCACGTTGGCCGGCTGGATCTGCGCGGCTGCTGCCGGGTCGACCTCTCTGAGCCGTTCGTACATGGCTGCCGCGCCGGCCCGCTCGGACTCGGCCTCGAGTTCTGCACGGACCGCCGGGTCGGTGGGCGGGATGTCGAGGCGGTCGAGTGCCGCGCGGACGTAGAGTCCCGAACCGCCCACGAGCAGCGGCGTGCGACCGCGGCCCCTGATGGCGGCAATGTCGGCGCGCGAGGCAGCCTGGTATGCCGCGACCGTGGCCTCCTGCGTCACGGCGAGGACGTCGAGCTGGTGGTGCGGGATCCCGCGCCGCTCCTTCGGCGGCAGCTTGGCCGTGCCGACGTCCATGCCGCGGTACAGCTGCATCGCGTCGGCGTTGACCACCTCACCCGCCAGACGTTCCGCGAGGTCGAGCGCGAGGTCGGACTTGCCGGATGCCGTCGGACCCACGACGGCGACGACCGTCCCGAGGTCGTCCGGCAGGGTCACCCGACGAGCTCGTCCGCGTGGTCGTCCTCACCGTGGCCGAACGGGTCGGGGTCGACGCCGGGGTGCCACGTGTGACCGGGGGTGCCCCAGCCGTTGCGCTTGACGGCCTTGCGCGCCTTCTTCGACTGGCGCTCGTCGAGGCGGTCGACGTACAGCGTGCCGTTGAGGTGGTCGTACTCGTGCTGCATGCAGCGGGCGAACCAGCCCGTCGCGTCGAACTCGAGCCGGTTGCCGTCGAGGTCGAAGCCGACGACGTGCGCCCGGTCCGCCCGCTTGAGCGGGAACGCCTCGCCCGGGACCGACAGGCAGCCCTCGGTGTCCTCGTCGGGGTTGGGGCGCTCCTGCGGGATGCGCGAGGTCGTCACGATCGGGTTGATGATGTGGCCCGACTCCGGCACGCCGTCGTCGTTGGCCATCTTCCAGATGAAGACGCGCAGGCCAACCCCGATCTGCGGTGCGGCGAGTCCTACGCCGTTGGCGGCGTCGTTGGTCTCGACCATGTCGGCGACGAGGGTGCGGAGGTCGTCGTCGAACTCCGTCACGAGGGCTGCTGACCGGTGGAGTACAGGTTCACCGGTGATGACGATGGGACGCACGGACATGGGCCAAGTCAAGCACGGAGCCGTGCTCACTCCCGAATCGCCCCAGCCGGCCAGGAGGGCTCAGAGCACCGAACAGGCCGGCGTGACCGGCTTTGTCGCCGGGCGCCCGATCGAGGGCATCCCGAGGCTGACCGCGGGCTTCCCCGAACCGTGGGGAACGTCCTGGAGCGCCGACCAGGCGTCGCCACCGCGCGTGCGCCGGACGGCATACGTCCCGCCCTCGATCCCGGAGTCCGCGACGAGGTGGTGCGGCGCGCCGTACGTCACGCCGACGGTGACGGCGTCACCGGGCCGCGGCACCTCGGCGCCCTCCGGCACGGCGAAGTGGACGAGCCGGTTGTCGCGGGCACGGCCCGACATCCGCTTCGTCGCGGAGTCCTTGCGTCCCTCTGAAGGGGCGACGAGCACCTCGACCTCGCGGCCCTCGATCAGGCGGTTCTCGGCCCAGCTGACCTCCTCCTGGAGTGCGATGAGCCGGTCGAAGCGCTCCTGGACGACCTCCTTGGGCACCTGATCGGACATCGTCGCGGCGGGCGTGCCGGGACGGATGGAGTACTGGAAGGTGAAGGCGCTCGAGAAGCGCGCCTCGCGGACGACGTCGAGCGTGCCCTGGAAGTCCTCCTCGGTCTCGCCCGGGAAGCCGACGATGATGTCGGTCGTGATCGCCGCATCGGGGATGTGGTCGCGAACCCGGTCGATGATCCCGAGGAACTTGGTGCTGCGGTAGGAGCGGCGCATGTCCTTGAGGACCTTGTCCGAGCCCGACTGGAGCGGCATGTGGAGGCTGGGCATGACGTTGGGGGTCTCGGCCATGGCGAGGATGACGTCCTCGGTGAAGGCGGCCGGGTGCGGGCTGGTGAACCGGACCCGCTCGAGCCCCTCGACCTCGCCGCACGCCCGGAGCAGCTTTCCGAAGGCGAGCCGGTCGCCGAACTCGACGCCGTAGGTGTTGACGTTCTGGCCGAGCAGCGTGATCTCGACGACGCCCTGCGCCACGAGGGCCTCGATCTCGGCGAGGATCTCGCCGGGGCGGCGGTCCTGCTCCTTGCCGCGCAGGCTCGGCACGATGCAGAAGGTGCACGTGTTGTTGCAGCCGACGGAGATCGACACCCAGCCGCTGTAGGCGGAGTCGCGGCGCGTCGGCAGCGTCGACGGGAAGACCTCGAGGCTCTCGAGGATCTCGACCTCGGCCCGCCGGTTGTGGGCGGCGCGGTCGAGCAGGGCCGGGAGCGAGCCGATGTTGTGGGTGCCGAAGACCACGTCGACCCAGGGCGCCTTCTCGACGATGAGGCCGCGGTCCTTCTGGGCCATGCAGCCGCCGACGGCGATCTGCATGTCGGGGTTCTTCTGCTTGGCGGGACGCAGCTGGCCGAGGTTGCCGTAGAGCTTGTTGTCGGCGTTCTCGCGCACGGCGCACGTGTTGAAGACGACGACGTCCGCGACCTCGGGGCGCTCCCCCGCGGGCAGGCTGGCGAGGTCGACGTAGCCGGCGGTCTCGAGCAGGCCGGCGAGGCGCTCGCTGTCGTGGACATTCATCTGGCACCCGTGGGTGCGCACGTCATAGGTCTTCATCGCACCGTCTAGGGTACGGCCTCCCCGTGCGCGCCCGCGCCAGCCGGGAACGCGCCGTCATCGCGCCGTGGCCCGTGCACGAGGGTGGTCACCCACTGGGCCTCGGGTGGTCACGTGCGCCGAGACGCGGTGGAATACGTGGGACGCCAGCGACGTTGTCCAAACTGCTTGACAATTCAACGACCTACCCTCATGATCGTTGAAAGTTCAAATACAACCGAAGGAATCGCACTCATGGGACTGTTCAACCGCACCACGCCCGACGACACCACGCTCGAGAGCGCCTCCGTCGCCATCGACGACATCTCCGGTGACTACGTGCTCGACCCGGCGCACACGACGATCGGCTTCACCGCCCGGCACGCCATGGTCACGAAGGTCCGCGGCCACTTCGGCACCTACGAGGGCACGGCCCACGTCGACACCGCCAACCCGGCCAACTCCTCCGTCAAGGTCCTCATCCAGGCCGCCAGCGTCACGACCGGCAACGAGCAGCGCGACGGCCACCTCAAGACCCCCGACTTCTTCGACGTCGAGAACTACCCCGAGATCTCGTTCGTCTCGACCGACGTCGAGCGCGATGGCACCGAGTGGAACATCACCGGCGACCTCACCATCAACGGTGTGACCAAGTCCGTCACGATCCCCTTCGAGGAGACCGGCTCGGCCAAGGACCCGTTCGGCAACACCCGCGTCGGCTTCGAGGGTGGAACCACGATCGACCGCACCGAGTGGAACCTCAAGTTCAACGCCGCCCTCGAGACCGGTGGCGTCCTCGTGAGCGAGAAGGTCAAGCTCGAGTTCGATGTCTCCGCGATCGCTCAGGCCCCGTCCCAGGCCTGAGCCTGAGCTGAGCACCCGAGGGGGTGAGGACCGCCATGGTCCTCACCCCCTCGCGGCATCCGGAGCGGGACGACCCCGACGTCACGAAGGGCCGTATGCCGCCGGGCTTGCTCGCGGGGGCACCGCCGGGTCGCGCCGTGGACGGGGTCGCACGGCACGGTCAGTCGCGCTGGTGCTCGATGGCGCCGTCGATGGCGTCGCGGATGACGGGCCAGGCGATCTCGCCGGAGTATCCCTTCCGGGCCAGCATCCCGCCGAGTCGCCGCGCCTGGACCTCGGGCGCGAGGCCGTGCAGCGTCCGCATCTTCTTGGCGACGAGCTGCTCCGCCCGCGCCCGCTCGTCGTCGGACCGGACCTGGCCGAGCGCCTCGTCGGCGATCTCTTGGTCGATCCCCTGCTTGCGCAGCTCGTGGGCGAGGGCTCGGCGCGCGAGACCCCTGCCTGACTGCTTCGAGCGGACGAGCATCTCGGCATAGGCCTCGTCGTCGATGAGGCCCACCTCCGTGAGACGGTCGAGCACTCGACTGGCAACGTCGTCGTCGCACCCACGCTCGCGCAGCTTCTTCTCCAACTGGGCCCGGCTCCGGGGAGCCAGGCTCAGCTGCCGCAGCACGATGGCGCGCGCCACCGAGTCTGGGTCGGCCTCCGTCGGGGTGGCTGCGGGGTCGGCAGGTGGAGGGGCCCAGACCGGGGCTGATCCACTGGACGGCCAGCCTGCTCGCGCCCCCACCACTCCCTCGGCTCTCGCCAGGGCTGCCGCGGCGCGGGCCAGCCGCTCGTGCAGGTCTGGGTCCTCGACCCCCGGCTCCGCAGGCTCACGGTCGAGGCCGTCGAAGGCCGACACCACGATCAGAACTCGACGGGCACGTCCGCGACGTCGGCAGGCTGGTCGACCCGGGGACCGACGCCGAGCTTCTCCTTGACCTTCTTCTCGATCTCGTCGGCCAGGTCGGGGTTGTCCTTGAGGAAGTTGCGGGCGTTCTCCTTGCCCTGACCGAGCTGGTCGCCCTCGTAGGTGTACCAGGCGCCGGCCTTGCGGACGAAGCCGTGCTCGACGCCCATGTCGAGCAGCCCACCCTCGCGGGAGATGCCGTGGCCGTAGAGGATGTCGAACTCGGCCTGCTTGAACGGCGGAGACACCTTGTTCTTGACGACCTTGACCCTGGTCCGGTTGCCGACCGGCTCGGTGCCGTCCTTGAGGGTCTCGATGCGACGCACGTCGAGCCGGACCGATGCGTAGAACTTGAGCGCCTTGCCGCCGGTGGTCGTTTCGGGCGAGCCGAACATCACCCCGATCTTCTCGCGGAGCTGGTTGATGAAGATCGCCGTCGTGCCGGTGTTGTTGAGCGCACCGGTCAGCTTGCGCAGCGCCTGGGACATGAGGCGGGCCTGCAGGCCGACATGGCTGTCGCCCATCTCGCCCTCGATCTCGGCGCGCGGCACGAGGGCGGCGACCGAGTCGATGACGATGATGTCGAGTGCGCCCGAGCGGATCAGCATGTCGGCGATCTCGAGGGCCTGCTCGCCCGTGTCGGGCTGCGACACGAGCAGCGCGTCGGTGTCGACCCCGAGCTTCTTGGCGTAGTCGGGGTCGAGGGCGTGCTCGGCGTCGATGAACGCCGCGATACCGCCGGCCTTCTGCGCGTTGGCGACCGCGTGGAGCGCGACCGTCGTCTTACCGGAGGACTCGGGGCCGTAGACCTCGATGATGCGACCGCGCGGCAGACCGCCGATGCCGAGGGCGACGTCGAGCGCGATCGACCCCGTCGGGATCACTTCGATCGGCGGACGGATGTCGTCACCGAGGCGCATGACCGCGCCCTTGCCGAAGCTCTTCTCGATCTGGCCCATCACCGAGCTGAGGGCCTTGTCCTTGTCCTGCACCGATGCCATGTCGGTCACCTATCTGCCGTCTGCGCTGCGGTCGTCTACCTGCGACCCTCCAGGCACGGCTCGTCCTGAGCTGTGCTGTCGGGTCAGACGCTAGATGGCGGCACCGACATCGGGATTGACCCACGAGACGGCCTGTGGACGATGTCTTCGCGGCGCCCCACCTGTGGGCAACCCTACCGAACAGATGTTCGACGCGTGCACCGACACGCCGCGCGCGGCACCAGCCCTCGCACGTGCCGGATCGTCAGGCACCAAGGTTCTCGAGGGCGGCCGCGAAGGCTCGGTGCGTGCCCTCCGAGAAGAGCCAGAAACGCACGTCGAGCACCGTCGGGTGCCGGTCCAGGGCGGAGGCCAGCGCCCGCACGGCCACTCCGGCGGCCTCGTCGACCGGGTAGCCGTAGATCCCGCACGAGATCGCGGGAAAGGCCACGACCGAGCACTCGGCGACCGCAGCGAGCTCGATGCTGCGTCGGTAGCACGAGGCGAGCAGGTCGGCCTCGCCGGAGTGGCCCCCACGCCAGACGGGGCCGACGGTGTGGATGACGTGCCGCGCGGGCAGGCGCCCGCCGCCCGTCAGCTTGGCGTCACCCGTGTCGCACCCGCCGAGGAGGCGGCACTCGTCGAGGAGCTCGGGTCCAGCCGCCCGGTGGATGGCACCGTCGACGCCGCCACCCCCGAGAAGCGAGGAGTTGGCGGCGTTGACGATCGCGTCGGCCTCGGCATCCGTCGTGATGTCGCCCAGCCGGAGCGTGATCCGCTCCCAGCTCGCGGCCGTCATCGGCCCTGCCCGCCGGGGGCACCACGGGCGACGCGCGTCGAGCGTCCGAGCCGGCGCTCCTCGGGCACACCCATGTCCTCGCACAGGGCGTCCCATACGGCACGTGGCGGCTCACCGTCAGTGAGGGCCTGGAGAACCGTCCGGTTGCCGAGGGCACCGAGCACGTGGTCGCGAGCGAGCGACCCGGCATACGTCGGGCCGAACTCGTCCTCCAGCAGGGTCCAGAAGTGGCTCATGCGCACACCGGCAGTCTGCCACCGTCCGCGGCCACGGCCTCATCCCGGGAGGGCAGCGAATCGTCGTCGAAGTGTTACCGCTCGACGCCTTCGACGTCGGAGGTGGCCGGTAGCCTCGCTCGGGCTCGCGACAGCCGCGAGCTCGACCACGTCTTCAGGGGAAAACCTCATGACTCAACAGACCGACGGCACCGCAGCTCAGCAGCCGGGCGCCGGCGACGACGCGACGTCCTCCTACCAGCAGCCCTCCCCCGACGCCGCCGGATCAGCCGGATCGGCCGGACCCGCTGCGAGCTCCGGTCCCGAGGACTCGACGGACGCCGCGGCCGGCGTCGCCCTGTCCGACGACCCCTCCACCACCCCTCCGGCCTCGGGCCGGGGCGGCAAGCGGACCGCGATCGTTGCGGGCGGCCTGGCCGGCCTGCTCGTCCTCGGGGGCGCGGGGGTCTACGCGGCGCAGCAGCTGAGCGGCGGCGGCGCGCAGCCGGCTGAGGTGCTGCCGGGCGACGCGTTCGCCTACCTGCGCCTCGACGTCGACCCGTCCGCGGGCCAGAAGGTGGCCGCGGTGCGCTTCCTGAGCAAGCTGCCCGACATCAAGGCATTCGGAGCGGGCGACGGCCGCAAGCAGCTGTGGGATCTCGCGACCAAGAGCTCCAGCGACGGCTGCCTGGCGAAGTTCAACTACGACAAGGACATCGCGCCCTGGCTCGGCGAGCGCGCCGGGCTCGCCGTGCGTCCCGGCGGCACCGCCGATCGACCCAACCTCGCCGTCGCCGTCCAGGTCTCGGACGAGGCGGCGGCCAAGGAGACTCTCACCAAGCTGTTCGCCTGCGACACGAGCGCCCCCACCGACGTCCGGACGAAGGACGGCTACGCCCTCGTCATGCCCGGGGGGACCGGCGACGCGACCATGGCCGCGATCGAGAAGGGCACCCTGGCCGGCAACACCACCTTCCAGGGCGACATGGCGGCGCTCGGCGAGCAGGGCATCGCCTCGATGTGGGCCGACTCCGCCGTAGCCGTCAAGGAGATCTCCAACCTGGGTCCCGACGTCACGAGCCTGGGCGGCCTCGGGGCTCTGGGCGGCCTCAAGGCCGACGAGACCGCGGGCTCCGCGGGCCGGTTCGCTGCTGCCCTCCGCTTCGAGCCCGCGTCGATCGAGCTCTCCGGCATCGTCCGCGGGGCCAAGGACGTCAAGGCGCCCACGTCGAAGGGGACCGAGATGGCCAGCCTTCCCGATGACACGGCTGCCGCCCTGCACATCTCGGACGCCGACGCAGCCATCGAGAAGAACTGGCCGGCCCTGAAGAAGCAGATCGCGCAGCTGGCCGGCGCCGACGGCGGCGCAGACCCGGTCGCCGACATCGAGGACGCCTTCGGCCTCAAGCTGCCCGACGACCTCAAGGCCCTGCTCGGGCACTCCCTCACCCTCGCCATGCCCGCTCAGGACCTGGGCGGCGAGCAGATCACCATGGGCGCCAAGGTCGTCTCGAGCGACGCCACCCGGGCCGACGACGTCATCAGCACGGTCGAGGATGCCACCGGCGGGACCGGGGTGCTGACGCACAAGGTCACGGGTGACCACCTCTTCGTCGCGACCACCCCGGAGTGGGCTGCCGCGCTCGAGAAGGGTGGAAAGCTCGGGGCGAGCGACGCGTTCACCTCGGCAGTCGGCGACGTGAGCAAGGACAACTTGGCGCTCTTCGTCAACCTCGACCGGATCGAGAAGAGCTACCTCGACGGGATCGACGGCGACGCCCGTGCCGCGGTCGAGGCGATGAAGGCCGTCGGCTTCACCGTCAGCGCGACGAGCAGCACCGAGGCGACGTTCTCGCTCCGCGTCGTCGCCAACTGACCGGACGACCCACCACGCTCGAACCGGAGAAGGGCCCCGCTCCGGCGGGGCCCTTCTCCTGTCTGCGCATCAGGGCGACTCGACGGGCTACCGGGCTCAGGAGGCGGGCGAGGCCGCCCAGCCGTCGATGCCGCTGCCCGGGCCCGACGGCATACGGATCGTGTTGCGGTCGTAGCTGATCCCGCCACGGACCGGCGATGCGGTCGACCACCAGGCCGCGTCGAGGTCGCTGACCTCGGACGTCGGCTCGGCGGCGACGAGCGCCGCGGCGGCGCCGACGCCGATGTGGCTCTCCATCATCGAGCCGACGATCGTGCCGAGACCAGCCTCGTGGGCGCGGCGGAGCAGGTCCCTCCCGACCGTTAGGGAACCGCACTTGGCAAGCTTGACGTTGACGAGGTCGGCAGCGCCCAGGCGGATGATCCGCTCGAGGTCGTGCCGTCCGAAGCATGACTCGTCGGCCATGATCCGCACCCCGACGCGCTCGCGGACCCAGGCCAGTCCTTCGACGTCGTCGGCGACGACGGGCTGCTCGACGAACTCGACGCCCAGGTCGGCGTCCTCGATCGCGCGGATCACGGTGACCGCGTCCTCCCGGGACCACCCCTGGTTGGCGTCGAGCCGAATCGCCACGGTGTCGCCGACGGCAGCGCGCACGGCAGCCACGCGCGCGACATCGGTGGCCGCGTCGGTCCCGACCTTCATCTTGAGGGTCGTGAAGCCGCCCTCGACGCGAGCGCGCGCCGCCTCGGCAAGCGCATCGGCCGCACCCGCAGAGAGCGTGACGTCGGTCTCGAGAGCATGCGGTATGCCGCTGGGCGCGGTTGCGAGGAGCGCCGCCACCGAGGTTCCTTCCGCACGGGCGACGAGGTCGTGCAGGGCGGCGTCGATGCCGGCCTTCGCGCCGAAGTTGCGGGCCACGGCCCGCTGGACCTGCGCCGCCGCGGCCGCGAGGTCGTCACGGTCGTCGAGCGGGTGCCCGACGAGGACGGGCGCGAGCATCGACTCGATGCAGGCGGTCGCGCTCGCGAGCGACTCCCCCGTCACCTGCCAGACCTGTGGCGCCTCGCCCCAGCCGGTGCGGCCGTCGCTGTCGGTGACCTCGACGACGACGGTGTCGACCGTCTCGGTCCGCCGCAGGGCGGTGACGAACGGGGTGTGGAGCGGCACCGACGACGTCGTCGTGGTGACACTCTCGATGCGGGTCACGGTGGCGTGCCTCGTCTCTCGGGAGTGGGGTGGGTCTTTTCGGTGGCCTGCCGGCGAGGTCAGGCCGACCGCTCGGCGGGCGACGCTACGGCAGGCCCGGCCGGCTCGCCGGAGAGAGCGACCGTGGCCCACACGTCGCGGGCGACGGAGGCGACGAGCCGAGCCGCGTCCTCCTCGCCGAGGTCGATGGTGGTGCAGACGACGAGGACGAACGGGTCGCGGTCGGCCGGCCGGACGAGACAGGCGTCGTGGGAGACCCCGGTGACCCAGCCCGTCTTGTTGGCCGTCCAGGTCCCCTCGGGAAGGCCCGCGGGGATCTGGTCGCGCCAGACCTGGCGGCTCAGGATCTCCTCGACGGGTCCGCAGACCGCCTCGCCCCCGAGCCGTTCGTCACGACGCGCGACCGCGGACAGGAGGACTCCGAGGTCGGCCGCGGTCACGGTGTTGGTCAGCCCGGCCTCGCGGGCGGCGACGTCCTCGATCCCGCGGGCGACGACGGTGGCCGGCGAGCAGTCGGCGGCCGCGAGCACGACGGCGACCTCGTCGCGGCCCACGGCGTCGAGGAGCAGGTTGGTCGCGAGGTTGCCCGAGTGGGTGAGCGCGTGCTCGGCGAGCTGCCTCAACGTCCGGGTCCCTCCGACCGCGGCCCACGTCTCGGGGTCCTGGTCGTCAGCCTCGTCCATCGTGAA
Organism: Intrasporangium oryzae NRRL B-24470; assembly: GCF_000576595.1. GTDB lineage: Bacteria > Actinomycetota > Actinomycetes > Actinomycetales > Dermatophilaceae > Intrasporangium_C > Intrasporangium_C oryzae. Next base: position 110,265 of record NZ_AWSA01000002.1, read on the forward strand.
GGGCGAGCTGTCGGCGGCCGAGTGGAAGAGGTTCCGGACCTCGACCGGCGTGTCCGGGTCGAGCTCGCCGCGGACGACCCGCCGCTCGAAGGCGACGACGAGAGGCAGCTTCATCGTGGAGGCCGCGTAGTGGGGAACGCCGGCGTCGCGGGTCCAGCGGGCGCGACCGTCGAGGTCGCCCAGCCACACCGACACCGTTCCGCCGTTGCGGGTGACCGCGTCGAGGCGCGCGTCGAGATCGTCGAAGGACGGGGAGATCACGGCAGAAGAGTACGGGTCACGCAGCAGAGGCGGACACCACGTCCGCCGCGGGGACCGGCAGCGACACCGTCGTGGCGAGACCCTCGGACTCGGCCATCCGGCTGGAGACGTCGATGAGGACCTTGGAGAGCGGGAGGTCGAGCGCCCCGCAGATCGAGGCGAGCAGCTCGGACGAGGCCTCCTTCTCGCCGCGCTCCACCTCGCTCAGGTAGCCGAGGGAGACGGACGCCGTGGCGGAGACCTCGCGCAGGGTGAGCCCCTGGGCCCTCCGGCGCTCGCGGAGGACGTCACCGAGCTCACGTCGCAACAGGGTCATGCCGTCCTCCTTCAGGTCGTCGTTCGCGTCGGGGACTCCGGCGGCGCCGGTGCCGATGTGCCTACCGTACCCCGAGGGTCCGTCGGCGTCGCAGCGGTTTGGTCCGGTGCGCCCATCGTCAGGGCCGCGAGCTCGAGCAGGGCCTCGACCGTGGCGGCGCGCACCTGGGCCCGCGACCCGTTCAACCGCAGGGACCGCGTCACTGTTCCCGACGGGCCGGCGACGGCGACGTGGACCGTCCCGGCCGGTTTGCCCTCGGCCGGGCCCGGGCCTGCCACACCCGTCGTCGACAGACCCCACGTCGCGTCGAGCCGCCGGCGGACGCCCTCGGCCATGGCCCGGGCCACCTCGGGGTCGACCGTCCCGACGCGCCGGACGAGCTCCTGGGGAACACCGAGCAGCGCGACCTTGACGTCGGCGGCATACGCGACGATCCCGCCGCGGAGCACGAGCGAGGCACCCGGGGTGTCCGCGACCGCGGCCGCGACGAGACCAGCAGTGAGCGACTCGGCGCACCCGAGCGTCTGGCCCGTCTCGGTGAGGTGGGCGACGATGCGGGACGAGGCACTCATGTCAGTCCTTCGGGGTGACCTTCGGAACGACGTCGGGAGCGGCTGCGGGGGTCGCTCCCTGACCCGCGTCCGGAGTGCTGTCCGCGGTTGTGGCGGTCGTGGCGGTCGTGGCGGTCGCGTCGGCCTCCGTGACCCGCACGGTCGTGTCGGTGGCGCCGGGGACGGCCCGTCCGGTCGCCCGAGCCGCGCGCCGCCGCCGGGTCCGCTCGCTCGTCTCCCGCAGGCGCACCGCCTTGAAGACGTAGTCGACGCCGCTCACGACGGTGACGACGAGGGCTGCGCCGAGCACGGCATAGGCCGCCCATCGCCAGAGCTCGGCCAGGGGCAGGACCCAGAGCGGGAACGTCAGCGCCCCGAGCGAGAAGGTCTGGAGCATCGTCTTCAGCTTGCCGCCACGCCCGGCGGGCATGACGCCGTGCCGGATGACGAGGAACCGTAGGAGTGTGACGCCGAACTCGCGCACGAGGATGACGACGGTCACCCACCACCAGATGACGCCGAGCATCGACAGGCCGATGAAGGCCATCCCGGTCAACGCCTTGTCGGCGATCGGGTCGGCGATCTTGCCGAAGTTGGTGATCTCGCCCCGGCTGCGAGCCAGCTTGCCGTCGACCCCGTCGGTGACCGCGGCGACGGCGAAGACGACCCACGCCCAGAAGCGCCACCACGGCTGGGACCCGTCGTCGTGGAGGAGCAGCACCCCGTAGACCGGGACGAGCAGGATTCGCAGGACCGTCAGCGCATTGGGCAGGTTCCAGTCGGTGGGGCGGGGCGCGGGCCCCTCTCCGGCATGGGGACTCATCGCGGCTCCGCGATGAGGTCGATGCCCTCTGTGGCGACGACGACCGCCGTGACGATGTCACCCACCTCGGGCGCCGGGGCGCCGTCACCGAGATGGAGATGGGTCACGCCGTCGACGTCGGGCCCCTGGAACGCGGCGCGGCCGGTGCAGGTGCCCTCGTCATCGATCTCCTCGACGAGGACCGCCACGAGCTCGCCGACACGCTCCTCGGCGCGCTGCGCGGTGAGCTCCTCGACGAGCCGCGTGAAGCGGTCGACGCGGTCGGCCACGACCTCGGGGGCGAGGTGGCCGGCATACGTCTCGGCCTCGGTGCCGTCCTCGTCGGAGTACCCGAAGACGCCGACGACGTCGAGGCGGGCCTCGGTCAGGAAGGCCTCGAGCTCGTCGAGGTCGGCCTCGGTCTCGCCGGGGAAGCCGACGATGACGTTGCAGCGGACCCCGGCCTCGGGCGACGTGGCCCGGATCCGCGCGAGCAGGTCGAGGAAGGCCTCGCGCGAGCCGAAGCGCCGCATCGAGCGGAGCAGCGGCTCGGAGGCGTGCTGGAAGGAGATGTCGTAGTAGGGCACGACGCCGGGCGTCTGGGCCATCGCCGCGAGCAGCCCGGGCCGGATCTCGGCCGGCTGGAGATAGGAGACGCGCACGCGCTCGACGCCCTCGATCGCGGTCAGCTCGGGGAGCAGTTTCTCGAGGAGGCCGAGGTCGCCGAGGTCCTTGCCGTAGGACGTGGAGTTCTCGGAGACGAGGAAGAGCTCCTTGACGCCGCGCTCCGCGAGCCAGCGGCCCTCGGCGATGACGTCGGCCGGGCGGCGGGAGACGAAGGCGCCACGGAACATCGGGATGGCGCAGAACGCGCAGCGTCGGTCGCAGCCCGATGCGATCTTGAGCGGGGCCCACGGGCGGCCGTCGAGCCTGGCGCGGATGACACGCGGGCCGCTCGCCGGGACGGGCACACCGTCATCGACGGCCTCGGCGAGGCCACCACCCGAGCCGTCACCGTGACCGGGGAGGGCGACCCGGGCCGCCTCGCCCTGGCGCGCTGCAGGCGTCAGCGGCAGCAGGCGCCGCCGGTCACCGGGTGTGTGGCTCGGGACGTGCCCGCCGGCGAGGATCGTCTGGAGGTGGGCCGGCATGTCGCGGTAGGAGTCGAACCCGAGCACGGCGTCCGCCTCGGGCAGCTGCTCGGCGAGCTGCTCGCCGTAGCGCTCCGCGAGGCAGCCGACGGCGACGACCTTCTGCGTGCGGCCGCCGTCGTGCTTGAGGTCGGACGCCTCGAGCAGCGCGTCGATCGAGTCCTTCTTGGCCTGTTCGACGAACCCGCACGTGTTGACCACCGCGACGTCTGCCTCGGACGCGTCGTCGACGAGACGCCACCCCTCGGCGAGGAGCCGACCGGCGAGCTCCTCCGAGTCGACCTCGTTACGGGTGCACCCGAGGGTGACGAGGGCGACGCTCTTGTCCGGCGGGGTCATGCGTCCACTCTAGAGGGACGGGTGTTCAATGACCGACATGCTCGAGACCGCCCCCGACGACACGACGCCCCCGACCGACCTCGTCCGCCGGGCGCGGGCCCTGCTTGCCGACCAGCCCCTCATCGACGGCCACAACGACCTCCCGTGGGAGGCCCGGGAGCAGACCCGCTACGACTGGGACCGGCTCGACATCGCCCATCCCGTCGCAACGACGAACACCGACCTGCCGCGTCTGCGCGACGGTGGGGTCGGGGGCCAGTTCTGGTCGGTCTTCGTGCCCAGCACGCTTCCCGAGGGCGACGCCGTGATCGCCACGCTCGAGCAGATCGACGGCGTCCACCGCATGATCGGGACGTATGCCGCCGACCTCGCCCTCGCGCGGAGCGCGGACGACGTCGAGCGGGCTCGGGAGGAGGGCCGGATCGCCTCGCTCCTCGGCGCGGAGGGCGGTCACTCGATCGGCTCCTCCCTCGCGACGCTGCGCCTGCTCCACGTCCTCGGTGTGCGCTATCTCACCCTGACGCACAACGACAACACCGCGTGGGCCGACTCCGCGACGGACGTCCCGCGGGTCGGCGGTCTCACCGACTTCGGCCGCGAGGTGGTCCGTGAGATGAACCGCCTCGGCATGATGGTCGACCTCAGCCACGTCGCCGCGACGACGATGCGGGTGGCGCTCGAGACCACGGACGCGCCGGTCATCTTCAGCCACTCCTCCGCCCTGGCCCTCTGCGACACCCCCCGCAACGTGCCCGACGACGTCCTCGCCGCGCTGCCCGCCAACGGCGGCGTCTGCATGGTGACCTTCGTGCCGGAGTTCGTGTCCCGAGCCACCGCTGCGTGGCGCGTCGAGGCAGCGGCTGCCGCCGCGGAGGTCGGCGTCGACGCGAGCGACTGGGTCGCGTTCGGGACGTTCTCGACGACCTGGGCGAAGACGCACCCCAAGCCCGACGCGACGATCGCCGAGGTCGCCGACCACGTCGACCACGTGCGTGAGGTCGCCGGCATCGACCATGTCGGGCTCGGCGGCGACTACGACGGGACCGACACCTACCCCATCGGCCTCGAGGACGTGAGCGGCTACCCGCGCCTGGTCGCCGAGCTGATGGACCGGGGGTGGTCGGACGCCGACCTCGCCCAGCTCGTCCGCGACAACACCCTCCGCGTCATGCGCGACGTCGAGGCCGTCGCCCGTGACCTCCAGACGACCCGGGCGCCGAGCCTCCGGACGATCACCGAGCTCGACGGCTGAGCGCCGGCCCGCCTGGTCGCGCCGAGCGCTCGACGCGACCCGGCCCGGCGGCATACGGGCTCCCCCTCGCTCACCGAACGCGGCGTTCGTTCACGAACGCAGTGGTGTACCGCGGTGTTCGTGAACGAACACCGCGTTCACTCGGAGAAGACCGAGAGCGGGGCGGGTCGACCTACTGGCGGAAGCGGGCGATGGTCAGGCCGACGAGGCGGGCGACGACGAGCGCGACGTAGAGCATCCCCGCGATCTGCTGGAGCAGGACGAACGACCGGGCGTGCGGGGTCACGGCGTAGATGTCCGACAGGCCCGTCGAGGTCATCGTCGTGATCGACAGGTAGAGCAGCTCGTACCACGATCGGATCCCGGGGTCGGCCTCGCCGTAGATCGTGAACGAGTTGGGCCAGATGAACTGGACCGCGAGATAGAGGTAGGCGAAGCCCCAGGCGACGACCGTGAACGTCGCGCCGGTGGCGTAGAGCTCGTCGCGGGTCACCCAGTTGTCGGCGAACATGTACCGGAGCAGGCCGTAGCCCGTGTAGAAGTAGAAGAGGGCGTGGAGCAGCGCGCTCCAGAACTCGATCGACGCGCTGTCGGGCCAGACTGCCTCGGCAACCGTGAGCAGGACGACCGGCACGCCGAGCAGTGCAGCGACCCAGGTGAGGGCCGGCGTCGCCCGGACCGCGCGGACGGCGAGGAAGAGCACGAGGATCCCCACGATCCCGAAGAGCGCCCGGCCCGCGTCACGCCAGTTGCCGATGGTCGCCGTCTCGAGGTACGGGTAGACGAGGAGCGCGGTCAGCTGGACGAAGAGGAGCAGCGCGCACGGCAGCTCGACGAGCTTGCGCCGGAGACGGTCCAGGCGGGTCGGCGGGCCCGCCCGGCGGGGAGTGGACGGCCAGAGCTCGAGCGAGGCACTCACCTGCCGGAGCCTAGTGCGAGCGTCGTCAAGAACGCGTCAAGAGGCGTCAGTCGGGCGTCAACGGCACGGCGTGCGCCGGCCCCGACCCCGTAGGAACGGGTCATGGTCACCAACATCCTCCTGGGCCTCGTGGCACTGGCCGTGCTCGGCTATCTCGTCCACGTCCTCCTGCACGCGGATCGCTTCTGATGAGCGACACCGTCAGCGGCCTGCTCACCATCGCCGTCCTGGTTGCCGCCCTCGCCGTGGTCCACGTACCCCTGGGCACCTGGATGGCGAGAGTCTTCACCGACACGAAGCACTGGCGCATCGAGCGCATCGTCTACCGTCTCGTGCGGGTCGACCCCGGGTCCGAGCAGCGGTGGGTCACCTACGCCGTCGCGGTCATCGGGTTCTCCGTCGTCGGGATCGTCCTGCTCCTCGCGATGATCCTCCTGCAGGGCGTGCTCCCCTTCGCGCGGGGTGCGGCGATGAACGTCGACACCGCCCTCAACACGGCCGTCTCCTTCGTGACGAACACGAACTGGCAGTCGTATGCCGGTGAGTCGGGTGTCTCACCCCTCGTGCAGACCGTGGGACTCACGGTCCAGAACTTCGTCTCCCCTGCTGTCGGCCTTGCCGTGGCGGTCGCCCTCGTGCGCGGCCTCGTGCGCTCGAGCGGCTCGGAGCTCGGCAACTTCTGGGTCGACCTCGTGCGCGGCCTGTTCCGGGTCATCGTGCCGATCGCCCTGATCGGCGCGGTCGTGCTGCTGCTCGGCGGCGTCATCCAGAACCTCACCGCGCCGACGACCGTCACGACCCTCTCGGGCGGGCACCAGGTTGTCCAGGGCGGCCTGGTCGCCTCGCAGGAGGCGATCAAGGAGCTCGGCACGAACGGCGGTGGCTACTTCAACGCCAACTCAGCTCACCCCTTCGAGAACCCGAACCCCCTCACCAACCTTGTCGAGATCTTCCTGCTCCTCGTCATCCCGTTCTCGCTGCCCCGCACCTACGGCGTCATGGCCGGCGACCGTCGCCAGGGCTGGACCGTGCTCGGCTTCATGACGACCCTGTGGGTCCTCATGCTCACGGTCGTCACCTGGTCGGAGGTGCACGCGGCGTCGGGCCCTCTGGGCGGGATGGAGGGCAAGGAGCTCCGCTTCGGCGTGTGGCCCTCGGCGCTCTTCGCGACGAGCACGACGGCCACGTCGACCGGCGCGGTCAACTCGATGCACGAGAGCTTCTCAGCGCTCGGGGGCGGGGGCGCCCTGTTCAACATGATGCTCGGCGAGCTGTCGCCCGGTGGCGTCGGCACGGGCCTCTACAGCGCGCTGCTCGTCGCGATCCTCACGGTGTTCCTCGCAGGTCTCATGGTCGGGCGCACGCCCGAGCTGCTCGGCAAGCAGATCGGGCGTCGTGAGATCACCCTGACCGCCCTGGCCGTCCTTGTCATGCCGACCCTGGTCCTCGCCTTCACCGGCATCGGGATGGTGGCGCCGCTCGTCTCGTCGCAGATGCTCGCCACGGGTCCGCACGGGCTCACCGAGGTCATGTATGCGTACACCTCCGCGGCGAACAACAACGGCAGCGCCTTCGCGGGCTTCTCCGCCGACACTCCCTACACCAACCTCACGCTTGCGCTGTGCATGTTCCTGGGCCGGTTCGCCCCCATCGTCCTCGTGCTGGCACTCGCCGGTTCCCTCGTGACGCAACGTCGCCGGCCGGTCACCGCCGGCACGCTCCCCACCCACACCCCCACCTTCATCGGCCTGTTCGTCGGGGTGGCCGTCATCGTCGGCGGTCTCACCTTCTTCCCTGCCCTGGCCCTCGGTCCCCTCGCGGAGGCACTCTCATGAACCCCTCGTCGACGACGCAGTCGTCACGCACCACGCCCGGCAGCGGACCGGCAGCCCGGTCCCGGCACGCCCGCGGCGAGGCGCTCATCCGGCCCGGCCGCACGAGCACGACGTACGCGCAGCTCGCGCGGCAGCTGGTCACCACCTTCCCCCAAGCCGTCGCCAAGCTCGACCCGCGCCACGTCTGGCGCAGCCCCGTCATGTTCGTCGTGTGGGTCGGCTCGGTGGTCACGACCGTGCAGGCCGTCGTCGATCCCTCGTGGTTCGCCTGGGCCGTCGCCGTCTGGCTCTGGGCCACGGTCCTCTTCGCCAACATGGCCGAAGCCGTCGCCGAGGGCCGTGGCAAGGCCCAGGCGGCCACGTTGCGGGCCACGCGGAAGACGACCACCGCCGAGCGTCGTCTCGCTGACGGTTCCTTGGAGACCGTCGCGGCCTCGGACCTGGCGATCGGCGACCTCGTCGTCGTCCGACCGAACGAGATCATCCCCGGCGACGGCGACGTCGTCGAGGGCATGGCCACCGTCGATGAGTCGGCCATCACCGGTGAGTCCGCCCCGGTGATCCGAGAGTCGGGCGGGGACCGGAGCGCCGTCACCGGGGGCACGACCGTGCTGTCGGACAGGATCACCGTGCGCATCACGACCAAGCCCGGCGAGACCTTCATCGACCGGATGATCGCCCTCGTCGAAGGGGCCTCGCGTCAGAAGACCCCGAACGAGATCGCGCTCACGATCCTGCTCACCGTGCTCACGATCATCTTCCTGTTGGCCGTCATGGCGATGCAGCCGATGGCGATCTACTCAGGCCAGCCGCAGTCACCCGTCGTGCTCGTCGCCCTGCTCGTCTGCCTGATCCCGACCACCATCGGCGCGCTGCTGTCGGCGATCGGCATCGCCGGCATGGACCGCCTCGTGCAGCACAACGTGCTCGCCATGTCCGGCCGCGCCGTCGAGGCCGCCGGTGACGTGTCGACGCTGCTGCTCGACAAGACGGGCACCATCACGTACGGCAACCGACGCGCGACCGAGCTGCTGGCCACCCCTGGCCTCGGCAACGACGGGGTCACCCGAGCGGCATACGTCTCCTCACTCGCGGACGAGACCCCCGAGGGGCGCTCCATCGTCGAGCTGGCGGCCTCGGCGCTCGACACGCCTTCACGCGAGGCGCTCGATCGGCTGCCCCAGGCCGGAGCGACCTTCGTCGAGTTCAGTGCCGCGACCCGGATGTCGGGCGCCGACCTGCCCGACGGCACGGCCTACCGCAAGGGCGCCGCCGACTCGGTCGCCCGCTGGGTCAAAGGCCTCGGCGGCGAGATGCCGAGCGGTGTGCTCACCGAGGTCGACGGCATCGCGACCTCGGGCGGCACCCCGCTCGCCGTCGCGGTGCAGGAGGCGGGCCAACCGCCACGCGTGCTGGGCGTCATCCACCTCAAGGACGTCGTCAAGCCCGGCATGAAGGAGCGCTTCGCGCAGCTGCGCTCCATGGGCATCAAGACCGTGATGGTCACGGGCGACAACCCGTTGACCGCCAAGTCGATCGCGGCCGAGGCGGGGGTCGACGACTTCCTCGCGGAGGCGACCCCGGAAGACAAGATGGCCCTCATCAAGCTCGAGCAGCACGGCGGCCGCCTCATCGCCATGACCGGGGACGGCACGAACGACGCGCCGGCGCTGGCCCAGAGCGACGTGGGCGTCGCGATGAACACCGGCACGTCGGCGGCCAAGGAGGCCGCCAACATGGTCGACCTCGACTCGGACCCGACGAAGCTCATCGACATCGTCTCCATCGGCAAGCAGCTGCTCATCACCCGCGGAGCCCTGACGACGTTCTCGATCGCCAACGACATCGCGAAGTACTTCGCGATCATCCCGGCGATGTTCGTCGTCCTCTTTCCCGGGCTCGACGCGCTGAACATCATGGGCCTCGCCTCGCCGAGATCAGCAATCGTCTCGGCAGTCATCTTCAACGCGCTCATCATCATCGCGCTGATCCCTCTGTCGCTGAGGGGAGTTCGCTATCGCGCAGTCGGCAGCACCGCGCTCCTTCGCCGCAACATCCTCATCTACGGCCTGGGCGGCATCATGGCCCCGTTCATCGGGATCAAGCTGATCGACCTGGTCGTGAGCCACCTTCCCGGAATGATGTGATCCGTCGTGAACAGCACCCTGAACGCCTTCGTCAAGCAGTCCTGGGCCGGCCTGCGCGCCATGCTCGTCTTCACCGTCCTGTTCGGTCTGCTCTACCCAGCAATCGTCTGGGGCGTGGGGCAGGTCGTCGCCCGTGACCAGTCCACCGGATCACTCGTCAGCGTCGACGGCACGGTCGTCGGGTCGTCCCTCGTCGGGCAGCAGTGGACGGGGGCCCAGTGGTTCTGGGGCCGCCCCTCGGCGAGTGCCTACTCAGGCGACACCAGCGGCGGTTCCAACCTCTCCGGGAGCGCGCTGTCCGAGGAGGTGGCCAAGCGGGCGTCGGCGGTGGGCCTCGACCCGACCAGCGCCCCCGCGGATGCCCTGACCGCATCCGGCAGCGGCCTCGACCCCGACATCTCCCCTGCGTATGCCGAGTCGCAGGTCGCCCGGGTCGCCGGGGCGCGTGGCCTACCCGTGCAGCAGGTCGCCGACCTGGTTGCCGCGCACACCAAGGGGCGAGTGGCCGGCTTCCTCGGCGAGCCGCGGGTCAACGTCCTCGAGCTCAACCTTGCCCTCGACCGCCTCGTCGCCTCTCGCCCCGGCTGAGGGCTCCAGGTTGACCGGAAGGGCTCGACGGGCAGGTTCACCTGAAAGGATCGCCGTATGAGGCGTGGACAGCTGCGCATCTATCTCGGGGCGGCGCCCGGCGTCGGCAAGACGGTCGCGATGCTCGACGAGGCCCACCGTCGGGCCGAGCGCGGCACCGACGTGGTCGTCGGGCTGGTCGAGACGCACGGACGAGCCCACACGTCGGCGATGCTCGAGGGGCTCGAGGTCCTCCCACGACGCGCGGTGGAGTACCGGGGGGCCCAGCTCGCCGAGCTCGACACGGAGGCCGTCCTCGCCCGGCGCCCGCAGGTCGTGCTCGTCGACGAGCTCGCGCACACGAACGTCCCCGGATCAGGTCACGAGAAGCGCTGGCAGGACGTCGACGACCTGCTTGACGCGGGCATCGACGTCCTGACGACGGTCAACATCCAGCACCTCGAGTCGCTCAACGACGTCGTCGAGGCCATCACCGGGGTGCGCCAGGGCGAGACTGTCCCCGACGAGGTGGTCCGCCGGGCCGACCAGGTCGAGCTCGTCGACATGACTCCCGAGGCGCTTCGGCGGCGGATGGCCCACGGGAACGTGTACGGCCCCGACAAGGTGGACGCGGCCCTGGCCAACTACTTCCGCGTCGGCAACCTCGCTGCGCTGCGCGAGATCGCCCTCCTCTGGCTCGCCGACCGGGTCGACGAGGCCCTCGAGCGCTACCGCGCCGACCATGGGATCCACGAGCCGTGGCCGGCCCGCGAGCGCGTGGTCGTGGCCCTGACCGGGGGCCCCGAGAGCGAGACTCTGCTCCGTCGTGCAGCCCGGATCGCGACCCGCGCGGCCGGTGGTGACCTCATCGCCTGCCACGTCCGACCGGCTGAAGGCCTTGCCTCCGCCGATCCCACGTCACTCACCCGACTGCACCGCTTGGCCGAGGACCTTGGCGCCGACTTCCACGACGTGACCGGCTCCGACGTGGCCAACGCGATCCTGGACCACGCGCGCGGAGTCAACGCGACCCAGATCGTCGTCGGGGTGAGCCGGCGCAGCCGATGGCAGTCCCTGCTCCGACCGAGCATCGCGTCCGAGGTCGCCGACGGGTCCGGCGACATCGACGTCCACCTCGTCTCGCACGAGGATGGCCACGCCGGACGCCGAGCCGCCCGCCGCGGAGGCGGCCGGCGTCTCGGCGCCCTGTCCGGCAGACGCCGCATCGCGGGGTGGCTGCTCGCCACGGTGGGTCTGGGAGTGCTGACCGCCGTGCTCGTGGCCACCCGCGAACGCCACTCGCTCTCCCTGGACCTGCTCCTCTACCTCGCGCTCACTGTCGCGTGCGCCCTCGTCGGTGGGATCTGGCCGGCGCTCTTCTGCGCGGTAGCGGGCTCCGTCGTCGTCAACTGGTTCTTCACAGAACCGGTCGGCACCTTCACGATCAGCGACCCGCCGAACGCCCTCGCCCTCGCCGTCTTCGTCCTCGTGGCGATGGCCGTGTCCTCGCTCGTCCACGTCGCCGCGAGGCGCACCGAGCAGGCCGTGGCCGCGCAACGGGAGTCGGCGGCGCTCGCGGCCCTCAGCAGCGACCTGCTCGCCGAGCCCCAACCCCTCCCGGCCCTGCTGGAGAAGGCCCGGAGTGCCCTGTCGATGAAGACGGCCATCATCGCGGGTCCTCGCGAGGGCCCGGACCACCTTGTGGTGCTCGCGTCAACCGACCCGGCGCTGCGGCCGGGCGCGCCCGTCCCCGACGGAGTCACGTGGTCGATCGACGAACCCGTCGACGAGGGGGCGCACCTGCTCCTCGCCGGCCCGCCGGTCGCGGCGCAGGACCAGCGCCTCGTGAGCGCCTACGCCGCCCACGCGACGATCGTGCTCGGACGCGAACGCCTCGCGGCTGCTGCGAGGGAGGCAGCCGGGCTCGCCCGCGACAACGCGGCCCGGACCACGCTGCTGGCGGCCGTCTCGCACGACCTGCGCACCCCACTCGCGAGCATCAAGGCAGGCGTGTCGATCCTGCGCCAACCTGGGGTCGTGCTGCCGCCCGAGGACGAGGCGGAGCTGCTGGAGTCGATCGAGGACTCGAGCGACCGGCTCGACTCGCTGATCGGCAACCTGCTCGACCTCTCCCGGCTCGAGACCGGGACGGTGCGGGCCCACGCGCACGACATCGACGTGCTCGACGCCCTGGTGTCGACGGTGAGGACGACGTCGGAGCCCGGCCGGGTGGAGATCGCGACCGGGGCCGGGGTGCCGCTCGTCCGCGCCGATCTCGGGCTGCTCGACCGCGTGCTCGCCAATGTCATCGAGAACGCCCTGCGCCACGGCGGCGACTCCGAGGTGCGCATCACCGCGGGACGGATCGGGGCCACCGTCCAGATCCGGGTCATCGACCGCGGCCCGGGGGTTGCCGAGGGCGACCGGGAGCGGATCTTCGCCGCGTTCCAGCGGGTCGGCGACACGCCCCAAGGGGAGGGGATCGGCCTCGGGCTCGCCGTGGCCCGTGGTCTCATGGCGGTCATGGACGGGTCCCTGACGGCGGAGGACACCCCGGGAGGGGGACTGACGATGGTCATCGAGCTGCCCGTGGCCGGATCGCCGGAAACGGGGTCGCATGAGACGAAGTCGCACGAGAGGACGTCGACCGACAACGAGCAGGAGCCCGTCCGATGACGCGCGTCCTCGTCGTCGACGACGACGCCCGCCTGCGCCGGACGCTGTCCATCGCCCTGCGGGCGCACTCCCATGAGGTGCTGAGCGCTGCGGACGGGCGCACCGCCCTCCAGGTCATGGGCGAGGACGGTCCACCCGACATCGTCATCCTCGACCTGGGCCTGCCCGACCTCGACGGCACCGAGGTCCTGCGCCGGATCCGCGCAACCTCGGCCGTCCCGGTCATCGTGCTCTCGGCCCGTCACGAGTCGGATGACAAGGTCGAGGCCCTCGACCTCGGGGCCGACGACTACGTCACGAAGCCCTTCGGGGTCGAGGAGCTCCTGGCACGGGTCAGGGCGGCGATCCGACGCGGAGGCGACGCCGGTCGCCGGATCGGCGTCGTTAGCACCGACGGGATCCGGCTCGACTTCGCCGAGCGACGGGCGAGCGTCGGGGGCGAGGAGGTCCGGCTCACGCCGACGGAGTGGCGCCTGCTCGAGGCGCTCTGCCGCGAGCCCGGGCACCTCGTGCTCCAGCAGGACCTCCTGCGCGAGGTCTGGGGACCGTCGTACGGTCGCGAGTCGAACTACCTCCGGGTCTACGCCAACCAGCTCCGCCGCAAGCTCGAGCCGGACCCGGCCGCGCCGCGCCACCTCGTCACCGAGCCGGGCCTGGGCTACCGCTTCGTCCTCTGACCCCGCGAGTGGGCCGGTCGACGAGAAGGCCTCAGTAACGCTCGTCGCGACGGTCCGTCAGCGACCAGGCATCCTCGGACTCCTCGTCGTCCTCGTCGACGACCGGGGTCAGGTCGCCGGGCGTCCAGCCGGCGCCGGCTGCGGGCGTGTCACGCCGCTCGCCGCGCTCGGCGACGAGGGACGCCGTCCGCTGGTGCGCGTTCCCCTCGCCGTCGTATGCCGCCGGGTCGGCTTCCGTCGAGGGCTCGACCTCGACGGGTGGCGGGGCGTACGGCTCGGACGGCTCGACCTCGTCGGCGGGCTCGTTGGGGTGGGGCACGTCCTCGCCCCGGAGCAGCGCGAGCGTCTGGGGCAGGTCGTCAGGCCGCACGAGGACGTCACGGGCCTTGCTCCCCTCGCTCGGGCCGACGATGCCCCGCGACTCGAGCAGGTCCATGAGCCGGCCGGCCTTGGCGAAGCCGACGCGCAGCTTGCGCTGGAGCATCGAGGTCGAGCCGAACTGGGTCGTCACGACGAGCTCGGTCGCCTGGAGCAGGACGTCGAGGTCGTCGCCGATGTCGTCGTCGATCTGCTTCTTCGGGGCCGCGACGGTGACGTCCTCGACGTAGTTGGGCTTGAGCTGGGTCGTGACGAACTTGACGACCTCGTGGATCTCGGACTCGTTGACCCAGGCGCCCTGGACGCGCATCGGCTTGCTCGCACCCATGGGCAGGAAGAGCGCGTCGCCCTGGCCGATGAGCTTCTCGGCGCCGGGCTGGTCGAGGACGACGCGGGAGTCGGCGAGCGAGCTTGTCGCGAACGCCATCCGCGAGGGGACGTTGGCCTTGATGAGGCCGGTGACGACGTCGACCGAAGGGCGCTGGGTGGCGAGGACGAGGTGGATCCCAGCGGCCCGAGCGAGCTGGGTGATGCGCACGACCGACTCCTCGACGTCGCGCGGGGCCACCATCATGAGGTCGGCCAGCTCGTCGACGACGACGAGCAGGTAGGGGTAGGTCGTGATCTGGCGCTCGGAGCCCGGGAGCGGCTTGACCTTGCCGGCGCGGACGGCCTTGTTGAAGTCGTCGACGTGCTTGAACCCGAACGCCGCGAGGTCGTCGTAGCGCTGGTCCATCTCCTTGACGACCCACTGCAGCGCCTCGGCGGCCTTCTTCGGGCTCGTGATGATCGGGGTGATGAGGTGCGGGATGCCTTCGTAGGCGGTCAGCTCGACGCGCTTGGGGTCGACGAGGATGAGCCGGACCTCCTCCGGCGTCGAGCGCATGAGGATCGAGGTGATCATCGAGTTGACGAAGCTCGACTTGCCGGAGCCTGTCGCACCAGCGACGAGCAGGTGCGGCATCTTCGCGAGGTTGGCGATGACGAAGGCCCCCTCGACGTCCTTGCCGACACCCATGACCATCGGGTGCGCGTTGCTCCGTGCCGTCTGGCTGCGCAGGACATCGCCGAGCGCGACGTTCTCGCGGTCGAGGTTGGGGATCTCGATGCCGATGGCGGACTTGCCGGGGATCGGGCTGAGGATGCGGACGTCGGCCGACGCGACGGCATACGCGATGTTCTTGGACAGCGCGGTGACGCGCTCGACCTTGGTGCCGGACCCGAGCTCGACCTCGTAGCGGGTGACGGTCGGACCGCGGGTGAACCCCGTGACCGCCGCGTCGATGTCGAACTGGTCGAAGACGCCGGTCAGCGACTCGACGACGCGGTCGTTGGTCTCGCTCCGGGTCTTGTGCGGCGGGCCAGGCGTGAGCATCGTCGGGTCGGGCAGCCGGTAGGTGATGTCGCCACCCAGCGACAGCTGCTCTGCGCGGGCGGGGAGCTCGGAGACCGGCGGGGGCACGAGCTCGGCCTTGGGACTGGCCGCCTGCGTCACCGGAGCCCCGTGGGTCGTGGGGTCGGTCGCGTCGACGCCCGAGGCCGTCCCGGCGGGCCGCGGCGCGAGGACGCCCGGAGCCGTGGGCCGCTTCTCGCCCGGGCGCAGGCGGGTCGTCGGCTCCTCGTCGGCGAGCACCTGGGCCGCCTTGCGGAAGGCCTCGTCACCGTCCCGGTCAGAGAGGTCGACGGCGCGCCGCCGGGCCCGCTTGAGGGCGGCCTCGGGAGCCGACCCGTCTGCGCTGTCGTCCGCGTCCGCAGGCTCGAGCTCGCGGTGGAGGACGAGCGCGCGCAGCTGGCGCAGCCGTGTCGGGATGAGGTTGACCGGCGTCGCGGTGATGACGAGGAGTCCGAAGAGTCCGAGGAGGCAGAGCAGGAAGGTCGCGCCGTAGACGGACACCGCAGCGGCGAGCGGGCTCGAGGCGAGGAAGCCGAGGATGCCTCCCGCCGCGCGCATCCCGTCGGCACCGTCGGGCGGGTTGGGGATGCCGTCGCTGATGTGGGCCAGCCCGCACGCGGCGAAGGTGAGCGCGATCGTGCCGACGATGATGCGGTTGGTCGCCGCATCATCCTGCGGCGCCCGCAGGAGGCGCAGGCCGAGAACGAGCAGCACCAGCGGGACGGCATACGCGATGCGACCGAAGGTGCCCGCGAACACGGCGTGGACCGCCTGGCCGAAGACGCCCGACACCCCCCACCACTCGCGCGACGCGACGACGACCGCGAGCGCGATGAACGTGAAGCCGAGGCCGTCGCGCCGGTGCTCCGGCTCGAGCTCCCTGGCGCTCGTCCCGACGCGACGCACGGCGCTCCCCGCCAGGTGCGAGACGCCCATCCACGTCGACTGCACGGCGCGGAACGGGAACGGGAGCCCCCCTTCGCGCGTGCGGGAGGAGGAGCGGCGAGCGGCCGGCTTGCGGGTCGCGGGACGGGTCGACCGGGCGGCCGGGCGGCGCGACGACGAGCCGCCCGCGGACCCCTTGGCGCGGGCCGTGGTGCCGGAGCTCGAGCGCGTGCTGCTGGACGGACGTGTCGCCATGTTCGCACCGTACGTCAACGCCACGCTGAACTCACGTGTCACACGCGCAACAGGGGAAACCCCGTGTGCGAAGGACCCCCACGCGCGTCCCACCGAGCCCCACCCGGAGCCCCATCCACGCCCCGTCCGAGGGCCGGCCGGGCCGCCGCCGTCGTCTCAGATGGCGGTCCCGGGCGGCCGAGGGGTGGACACCCGCGGCGCCTGCCCCCTATCTTCTCTGGCAGGTCATGAGTGCCAGTGACAAGCCCCGGCTCGCTGGTCAGCAACCCTCCTCCGCGGTGGGGTGCTCCGGGTGACGACCTGGCCGATCCCCGACGCGTTCGTGACGTCGAGGCCCGGCAAGCGCGGACCTGCACCCGGTGGGTCCCCCGACCCCAGGAGCAGACCATGTCGGTCCTTGCCAGCACCCCGCGCACGACCGCCTGTGGCGGGGCCGCCGCGCCGGTCCTTCGCACCCGTGCCTTCCACGTCGTCCCCCACCGCGAGAGCCTGCCGCCGGTCGTCGGCGCCGGGCTGCTCGCGCCTACCGTGAGCGGACCGGTCCCCTACGCGAACCTCGACCACGCCGCCTCCACCCCGGCGCTCGAGTCGGTCAAGGCCGCCGTCGACCGGGCCCTCGAGACCTACGCCTCGGTGCACCGCGGCGCCGGCCACGCGTCGCGCCTCACGAGCGGGTGGTACGAGCAGGCCCGCGCCGAGGTCGCCGACTTCGTCGGGGCCCGCGAGGACGACACCGTCATCTTCACCCGCAGCACGACCGACTCGTGGAACCTGCTCTCCAAGGCGCTCCCGAGCCGCACGGCGGTCTTCGTCTTCGGGACCGAGCACCACTCCACGCTCCTGCCGTGGGGGCGCGGGCGCACCGTGAGGCTGCCCGTCCCCCAGACGATCGAGGACGCGCTCTCCCTCCTCGACGAGACGCTCGCCGAGAGCCCCACCCGCCACCGCCTCGTCGTCGTCGCCGCCGCCTCGAACGTCACGGGCGAGATCTGGCCGGTCGAGCGCTTCGCCCGTGTCGCCCACGAGCACGGCGCCCGGCTCGCCGTCGACGCCGCCCAGCTCTCCGCCCACCGCCCGATCGACCTCGCCGGGTGGGGCGCCGACTACGTCGCGTTCTCCGGGCACAAGACCTACGCACCGTTCGGCGCCGGCGTGCTCGCCGGCCGCAGCGACTGGCTCGACGCCGGGACCCCCTACCTCTTCGGTGGCGGGGCGACCACGTCCGTCACCGACGACGCGACGACGTGGGCGACCGGCGCGGCCCGCCACGAGGGAGGCAGCCCCAACGTCATCGGCGCCATCGCCATCGCCGCCGCGGCATGCGCGATCCGCACCCACCGCGAGGCCATCGAGACGCACGAGGCAGCGCTGCTCCGGGCCCTGCGCGAGGGGCTCGAGGAGATCCCCGGCGTCGAGACCCTCTCGATCTTCGGCGACGACCACGACCGCGTCGGTGTCGTCGCGTTCACCGTCGACGGATGGGAGTCCTCGCTCGTCTCGCAGGTCCTCTCGGTCGAGCACGGGATCGGGGTGCGCGACGGCAAGTTCTGCGCCCACGTCCTCGTCGACGAGCTGCTCGCCGACCCGTGGGGCGAGCGGGCTGCCACCGCAGTCCGGGCCAGCATCGGCCTCGGCACGACGGCGGAGGCCGTGGACCGCCTTGTCCGGGGTGTCCGCCGTCTCGTCGAGGAGGGCACCACGGCCACCTGGACCAAGAGCGCCCGCGGCTGGGCGGTCGAGGGGGCGGACCCGCGCGACGTCGAGGTCACGCGCCCCTGGTGACGCGGCCCAGCGGCATACGGCGTCAGCCCTTCGGGACGGCGTAGGCCGCCCACACGACGGCGTGGTCGGCCCCGTGGATCGCCACCTGTCCCGCGTCGACGAGCGTGAGGCCCCGGCTGAGGACGTGGTCGAGCTGGACGTAGGGGCCGATCCGGCGCCCGACGAACGGCCACGTACGGACCCAGCCCTGCCCCGCCGCCCGCTGCGCGTCGACCATCCCGTCGGCCACCGACCGGAAGCCGGGGTGTCCGAAACCGGCGTTGAAGTCACCGGCGAGGACGATGGGCTCGGACCCGGTCTGCCGGTCCTTCCACGCCTCGAGGTCCCGGAGGCCGGACCGCCACTCGTCGGTGTCACCGGGAAGGGGCGCCAGGGGATGGGCGGCCTTGACGCGGACCTCCGAACCAGCCACCCGGACCGTCACCTCCGGCTCGAGGCTCGTCGAACCCGTGACCGGCTGCTCGCCCGCGCCCGCCACGGCCGTCATGGGGTAGCGCGAGTAGACGATCGTCCCGGTGAAGCTCTTCGCGCGCGGCTCACCGGCCTCGGACGTGAAGTACTTCTCGCCGCCGACCTCGACGAAGCGGTCGACGAACTCCGGGGTCACCTCGGTCAGGACCAGCACGTCGACTCCGTGGTAGCGCACGGCATCCATGAGCTGCTGTGCATCCGCCCCGCCGTAGAGCAGGTTGGCCGACATGACGGTGAGGTCGCGCTCCACCTTCGGCGAGGTGTGCGAGAAGAACTGCGGCACAGCGAGACTCGCCGCCACCCCCAGCGCGACCACCACCGGGACGGCCATCCACCACCGCCTCAGCACCAGCGTGAGCACCAGCAGCAGGAGCAGCCCGATCGCGACGAACGGACCGGCCGTCTGGAGAACGACGACCGGCTGGACGGTGACGTCGAGGTAGCGCAGCCCCCCGACCGCGGCCAGCGCGACGAGGACGACGGCGAGCCCGACGTCGATCCGACGGCGCACGCGTCAGGCCTGGAGGACGACCGGGATGATCATCGGCCGCCGGCGGATCTTGCCGCCGACCCACGACCCGACGGCCCGGCGGATGACCTGCTGGAGCTGGTGGTCGTCGCGCACCCCGTTGGCCACGGCCTCCTCGACGGCCCGCTCGACCTTGGGGATCACCTGCTGGAAGACCTCCTCGTCCTCCACGAACCCCCTGGCCGTGATCTCGGGGCCGGACGCGATCTTGCCGGTGGCGGCGTCGAGCACGACGATGCACGTGATGAAGCCCTCGTCGCGCAGGATCCGGCGGTCCTTGAGCAGTGCCTCGTCGGTGCCGCCGATGTTGCTGCCGTCGACGTAGGTGTAGCCGCACTCGACGTAGCCGGCGATCGCCGCCTTGCCCGCGACGAGGTCGACGACGACGCCGTCCTCGGCGAGGACCACGTTGGCCTCGGGCACGCCCGTCTGGATCGCGAGCTGGGCGTTGGCGTACATGTGCCGCCACTCCCCGTGGACCGGAAGGACGTTGCGGGGCTTGACGATGTTGTAGCAGTAGAGCAGCTCACCGGCGCTCGCGTGGCCGGAGACGTGCACCTTCGCGTTGCCCTTGTGCACGACGGTCGCGCCGAGGCGCATGAGCCCGTTGATGACGCGGTAGACGGCGTTCTCGTTGCCGGGGATGAGGCTGCTCGCGAGCAGGACCGTGTCACCGGGGCCGACGTCGATGCGGTGGTCGCGGTTGGCCATCCGCGACAGGGCCGCCATCGGCTCACCCTGGGAGCCGGTGCAGATGAGGACGACCTCGTCGTCGCGCAACGAGTCGATCCGCTTGATGTCGACGAGGATGCCGTCGGGCACGTGGAGGTAGCCGAGCTCGGCCGCGATCCCCATGTTGCGGACCATCGAGCGCCCGACCATGGCGACCTTGCGACCGGCCTTCTCGGCGGCGTCGAGAACCTGCTGGACGCGGTGGACGTGGCTGCTGAAGCAGGCGACGATGATGCGCCGCTCGGCATGCCGGAAGACCTTGTCGATGGCCGGCGCGATCTCGAGCTCGGGCGTCGTGAAGCCGGGCACGTCGGCGTTGGTCGAGTCGGTGAGGAAGAGGTCGACCCCCTCCTCACCGAGCCGCGCGAAGGCCCGCAGGTCGGTCAGGCGGCCATCGAGCGGCAGCTGGTCCATCTTGAAGTCGCCGGTGTGGAGCAGCGTGCCGGCCTCGGTGCGGACGAACACGGCAAGGGCGTCGGGGATGGAGTGGTTGACCGCGACGAACTCGAGGTCGAAGACCCCGAGGCGCTCGCGCTGGCCCTCCCGCACGGCCATGCTGAACGGCCGGATCCGGTGCTCCTTGAGCTTGGCCTCGACGAGCGCGAGGGTGAGCGTCGAGCCGATGAGCGGGATGTCGCCCTTGAGCCGGAGCAGGTAGGGCACGGCACCGATGTGGTCCTCGTGGCCATGCGTGAGGACGATCGCCTCGATGTCGTCGAGCCGGTCCTCGATGTAGGAGAAGTCCGGGAGGATGAGGTCGACGCCGGGATGGTGGTCCTCGGGGAAGAGCACGCCGCAGTCGATGACGAGCAGGCGGCCCTTCGTCTCGAGGACGGCCATGTTGCGGCCGACCTCGCCGAGCCCCCCGAGCGCGACGACCCGCAGGCCGTTGTCGGGGAGTGCGGGCGGTGCGGTCAGCTCGGGGTGAGGGTGGCTCACGGGTGTCCTGTCATTCGGGGATGCTGTCGGTGGAGGTGGGGGCGAGCACGCCCCGGAGCAGCGCGGTCTGCTCGGAGTCGGCCTCGACGAGGGGCAGTCGCACCGTCGGCGTGGAGATGACGCCCTGGAGGGCGAGGCCGGCCTTGGCCATGATCGCGCCCTGCGTGACGTTCATGACGGCGTTGACCAGCGGTGTCAGGCGACGGTGGACGGCCCGTGCGTCGTCCCAGCGGCCCTCGAGCACCGCGTCGGCCATCTCGCGGTATGCCGCTGGGGCCACCTGCGAGGTCACGCCGACGAAGCCGACCGCGCCGTTGACGAAATGGGCGAGGTTGAGCGCGTCGTCGCCGGAGTACCAGTCGAGACCGGTCGCCTGCATGATCTCGCTCGCGAACCACAGGTCGCCGCGGGCGTCCTTGACGGCCGCGATGCGCTCGTTGTCGGCGATCCGGAGATAGGTCTCGCGGGCGATGGCCGTGCCGGTGCGGCCGGGGATGTCGTAGACCATGACGGGCAGGTCGCTCGCGTCGGCCAGGGCCGTGAAGTGGGCCACGAGCCCGGCCTGCGGCGGCTTGTTGTAGTAGGGCGTGACGGCGAGGACCGCGTCGGCCCCGGCCTTCTGGGCGAGGCGGACGGACTCGATGCTCTTGGCCGTGTCGTTGCTCCCCGCGCCCGCGATGATGACGGCACGGTCACCGACGGCGTCGATGACGGCCCGGAGCAGCTCGTCCTTCTCGGCGGCCGAGGTCGTCGGCGACTCCCCCGTCGTCCCGGACACGACGAGTCCGTCGTGTCCCTGGTCGACGAGATGGGTGGCGAGGCGCTGGGCCTCGTCGAGGTCGAGCGAACCGTCGGCCCGCATGGGCGTGACCATCGCGGAGAGAACACGTCCGAGCGCGGGAGCGGCAGCCATGGGGCCAAGGTTAGCGCCCGGGACGGCGGCCGCGACGCGGCCATCCACGCAGACCTGCGCGAGCACCGCGATGCCGTGACGAGCGGGAGGACACCGGACCGGCACCGGCGTGAGCGGGCCGGAGCACCATGCGAGGCACTACTCGCTCGGGGGTCCGAGTAGTGCCTCGCACCTACTCCATCGGGCCACCTCGGCCGCCGTTACAGACCCGGCGGAGAAACTTTGCGGTACCGCCGGGCGACCGCCTCAGGAGCGGCGTTCGTAGGTCACCCAGGCGAAGCCCTCGCCCGGGACGCGATCGACCTCGACCCACGCCGACGGATCGATCGGCGGGAAGGTGACCGAGCCCTCCGGGGACTGGTCGACCTCCGTGACGAGGAGGCGAGCGGCATACGGCATGGCCTCGCGGTAGACCTCACCCCCGCCCACGACGAACACCTCGTCGGGGCCGGCGAGGAAGAGTGCGTCGGGCAGCGAGTGCGCGGTCTCGACCCCGGCGTGCGACCAGTCGTGCTGGCGCGTGATGACGATCGAGCGGCGGCCCGGCAGGGCCCGCCCGATCGAGTCGAACGTGCGCCGGCCCATGATCATGGCGTGCCCCATCGTCCGGGCCTTGAAGTAGGCGAGGTCCTCCGGCAGGTGCCAGGGCATCCGCTCGCCGTCACCGATCACGCCGTTGCGGCCCATCGCGACGATCATCGTCACGTTCGTCATGGACCCAGCCTCCCAGATGCGTGGGCGCGTGGTGCTCAGACGGAGATCGGGGCCTTGATCGACGGGTGCGCGACGTAGCCGACGAGCTCGAAGTCGTCGAGGTCGAAGTCGTCGATCGAGCGCTTGCCCGGCGTGATCCGCATCGTCGGGAGCGGGTGCGGCTCCCGCGAGAGCTGCAGCCTCGCCTGGTCGAGATGGTTGAGGTAGAGGTGCGCGTCGCCGAGCGTGTGGACGAACTCCCCCGGCTCGAGGTCGGTCAGCTGGGCGATCATCTGGGTGAGCAGGGCGTACGAGGCGATGTTGAACGGCACGCCGAGGAAGATGTCGGCACTGCGCTGGTAGAGCTGGCACGAGAGCCTGCGGCGACCGTCCGCACCGGGCGGCGAGACGTAGAACTGGAACATGGTGTGGCACGGCGGCAGGGCCATCGTGTCGACGTCGGCGACGTTCCAGGCCGAGACGACGAGGCGCCGCGAGTCGGGGTTGGTCCGGATCTGGTCGATGACCTTGGCGATCTGGTCGACCCGTCGCCCGTCGGGCGTCGGCCACGACCGCCACTGGTAGCCGTAGATCGGGCCAAGATCGCCGTCGGCGTCGGCCCACTCGTCCCAGATCGTGATGCCGCGCTCGTTGAGCCAGCGCACGTTGGTGTCGCCGCGGAGGAACCACAGCAGCTCGCCGATGATCGAGCGCAGGTGCAGCCGCTTCGTCGTGACGACGGGGAAGCCGTCGGCGAGGTCGAAGCGCATCTGGTGGCCGAAGACGCTCAGCGTGCCGGTCCCGGTCCGGTCGGACTTCTCCTGCCCGTGGGTCAGGACGTGGTCGAGGAGGTCGAGATACTGCCGCACCCCGGCAACCTAACACCGGCGACCGACGGCCCGACGGCCCGACGGCCCGACGGCCCGACGGCTCGTCCGTCCGGGGTGAGGCGGCGGGCCGAGTGGCGCTGCTTGCATGAGGACGTCGGCTGCACGAACCATCCCTGGCGAAGGAGAGGCAACGATGACTCGGACCGACTCGACCCCTGGTCCACGAGGCGTGCCCGGGGGTGGCGCCCCGACCGCGTCCCGCGCGGGCGGGGTGCTCGCGGCAACGTGCCTGTCCACCCTGGTGGTCAACGCCAACACGTCGGCGGTGACCATCCTGCTCCCGGCGATCAGCGCCGACACCGGCACCGATGTGACCACGCTCCAGTGGGCGGTGACGGGCTACTCGCTCGTCGGCGCCGCGTGCATCATCACCTCGGGCTCCCTGGGCGACGTCTTCGGGCGCAAGCGCGTGTTCCAGCTCGGCCTGCTGCTCTTCGTGGCGTCCTGCATCCTCATCGCCCTGTCGACCTCCGGTGCCGGCGTGATCGTCGGCCGCCTGATCCAGGGCGCCGCCGGGTCGACCATCCTCGCCTGTGGCCTCAGCCTGCTCTCGGTCGCCAACGAGGGCGAGGCGCAGCTGCGGGCCGTGTCCCTGTGGGGTGCGGCGGCGGCCGTGGGCGCGGCGGCAGGCCCCCTGCTCGGTGGCGTGCTCGTCGAGCTGACCGGGTGGCAGGGGCTCTTCTGGATCGATGCCGGCGTCGCCGTCGTGTGCATGGTCATGACGTACGCAACGGTGGCCGAGTCGCGTGACCCCAACCGCTCCCACTCGATCGACTACGCGGGAACCGTGCTCATCGCCCTCACCCTCGCCCCCCTCATCCTGGCGATGAGCAGGGGCAGCGCGTGGGGCTGGGCCTCGGTGGCCACCCTCGGGTGCCTGGCACTCTCCGTCGCCTCGGCGTTCGCGTTCGTGGCGGTGGAGCGGCGCGTGTCGGTGCCGCTCCTCGACCTGGCGCTGCTGCGCAACCGGGTCCTCGTGGGCTCCACGATCGCGATCCTCATCGGCGCGGGCACCATCAACGCGCTGATGTACCTCGTGAGCCTCTACTTCCAGAACCCGGACGCGCTCGGCTTCAGCCCGCTGCAGGCGGGGCTCGCCACGCTCCCCGCCACCGCCGGCCTCGTCGCCATCGCGCCGTTCGTGCCGAAGCTGGCGGCGCGCATCGGCGGCCGCCAGCTCGTCGCCGTCGGCTTCCTGCTGAGCGGCGCGGGCTTCGCCCTCGTCGGTCTCGTCGACCCGGACTGGCGCTACGGCCGGTTCCTCCTTCCGCTCGTCGCCGTGGCGGTCGGGATGGGCCTGTCCAACGGTCCGGCCTCGTCCGCGTCCACGGCCTGCGTCCCGGAGAACCAGGTCGGGTCAGCCTCCGGCGTCTCCAACATGGCGCGCTATGTCGGGGCCTCCGTGGCCACCGCGCTGGCGGCCACGATCTACGGCACGGTCATCGCCGACCGGACTGCCCAGGGCCTGCCCGCCTCCGACGCGATGGCGTCGGGCCTCGGGGCTGCGTCGTGGGTCATGGCGGGCATCAGCTTCGCGGGCTTCCTCGCCGCCTTCCTCATGGGGCGGCGCTACCGCGAGGCACAGGGCACCCTGGGCGATGCCGCCGCCGCGGCAGCGGCCCATACGCACACCCTGCCCACCACTGCCTCGGGCACGGTCACCGGGACCGCGACCGAGACCTCACCCGTGTGACGGCGTGCGACCGGGCGTGCGGGAGTCGAGAACCGGCGCTCGGCCGAGCGATCAGTGGTGCCCAACGATCAGTGGTGGCCGAGCGCCGCGAAGACCTCGTAGACCATGAACGCGGGCCAGAAGAGCCCCTTGAAGACCGCCAGGACGTACTCCCAGAAGACGTCCGCCTGCTGCCAGAAGTACACCAGCGCACCGAAGATGCCGAGACCGTAGATCGCGCCACCACCGGCGGCGCCCGCGTTGCTGCCGCTGTTGCTCATCCGCTTCCCCTTGCCTAGACCCTCAGTGTGGCGGTGTCCCGACGGCGCGAGGAGGGACTTTCGCCCCGCGTTTCGCGCGCGTGCCAGCCGGAGCCGGAACCCGACGAGATCAGTGCGCCACGCCGAGTGCCGCGTCCAGGAACCGGACGACTCGACGTTGCCACTCGACGGGTGCGGCGGCGAGGGCCCCGGTGTGGCCGCCCGGGGCGAGCCACACTGTCACGGACCCGGGCGATCCGGCCGCGATGAACCGGGCGGCGCCCACCTCCTCGAACGAGTCGGCCGCAGCGACGAGCAGCAGCGGGCGGGGTGCCGCCGTGGCCGCCGACGCACGCAGCGTGGGCGGAGGTGAAGCCGGAGTCAGCAGGTCGGTGGCGCCATAGGTGAGGCGGTCGAGCTGCTCCTGGAGCAGCCCGCGCAGTCCGAGCTCGTCGGAGAGCCATGCCTTGTCCCCGGCGACCCGGTTCGTCGCCCCTTCGGCCACCACGGCCTTGATCCGAGCGTCGGACGCGAAGGCGCCGATGGCCTCCTCACCGCCCATCGAAAGGCCGACGACCGCAACGCGCGCACCCTTGACGTCCGACCGCCGAGTGAGCAGATCCACCGCCGCGCGGATGTCCTGGTCGCCGTACCAGCCGAAGTCCATGGCCCGGCCCTCACTGCCGTCATGGCCTCGCGCGTCGACCATGAGCACGCCGTAGCCCCACTTCGCGAGCACGGCCGCGCGGTCGAGCACGCTCGACCGCGTTGACCCTGCGCCAGGGCAGAGCACGACAGCCGCGCCGTTCGCCGAGGGCACGTACCAACCCGCGAGGCGCACACCGTCGGCTGTCCGGGCCGTGACGTCCTCGTAGCGCAGGCCGAGGCTCGCGGGGGTCCGGTCGCCGAGCGCGGCGCGCGGCACGACCGTCGCGGCCACCGCCTGGCCCAGGGTCAGCGCCGCGGTCGCCACGAGGACGATGACGAGGGGCGCGGCGACCAGCCGGGCCACGGGGTGGCCGGTGCGCCACATCGAGCGGAATCCGAGGACGAGGAGGACCAGACCCGCGAGGGCTGCGAGCACAGCCACGGCCGACGTCGACGTGAGCCCCTCCTTGGCCAGGTGCGGCGCGAGCCCCACACCCACCGCCAGACACGTCGCCCCGACGACGAGGGTGAGCGCAACGACGATGGCGACGGGGACACGGGCGAGGACCGGTCTCGAGTCGTCCCGTCCGCCGGCCATCGTCAGGCGTCGTAGTCGAGGCTGACCTCGTCGGTCACCGGGTGGCTCTGGCACGCCAGCACGATGCCGGCCGCGACCTCCTCCGGCTCGAGCGCGTAGTTGCGGTCCATCCGGACCTCTCCCGCGACGAGCCGGGCGCGGCAGGTCCCGCAGACGCCGCCGGTGCAGGAGTAGGGGGCGTCCGGCCGCGCCCGCAGCGTCGCGTCGAGGATCGTCTCCTCGCGCGACGGCATCGGGATGACCGTCGTTCGCCCGTCGAGGTTGACGGTGACGACGGCCTCGGGCGGCGCCGACTCGTCGACGACGACCTTGCGAACCGGTGCCGTCCCGTCGTCGACGTGGAAGATCTCGTGGTGGATGTGGCGCGGGTCGACCCCGCGCTCCTCGAGCAGCTCCTGCGCACCGGTCACCATCGCGAACGGCCCGCACAGGTACCACTCGTCGACCTGGTCGACCGGCACGAGGGTGGCGAAGAGCCGCTCGAGCCGGTCGCGGTCGAGGCGCCCGTGGAAGAGCTCGACGTCCTGGGCCTCGCGGGAGAGGACGTTGACGAGGTGGAAGCGGCCGGGGAAGCGGTTCTTGAGGTCTTCGAGCTCCTCGAGGAACATGATCGAGCTCGTCCGCCGGTTGCCGAAGAGCAGGGTCGCCCGCGACTCGGGCTCCTCCTCGAGCGCCGTCGTGAGCAGGGAGATGACGGGCGTGATGCCCGAGCCCGCCGCGATGGCGACGTGATGACGTATGCCGCTCGGCTCGGTCGCGCACGTGAACGACCCGAGCGGGGTCATGACGTCCACGACGTCGCCCGCGGTGACGACGTCGTTGAACCAGCCCGACATCCGGCCGTCGGGCACGCGGGCGACCGCAACACGCCGGCGCGTCCGCATCCCTGCGGCGCCGCGCGACTGGCAGATGGAGTAGGACTGGCGCACCTCCTCGCCCCCGATCGTGGCCCGGACGGTGAGGTGCTGGCCGGGCTCGAAGGCGTACTCGTCGACGAGCTCGTCGGGGACCTCGAAGGTCACCGCCACGGCGTCGTCGGTGAGCCGCTCGACGGCGGCGACCGTCAGCGGGTGGAAGCGGGCACGGTGGCGCGCCGAGGGCGTGCCGGGCAGGCCCTCCGCTCCTGCCGCGGCGACGGAGTCGGTCGTGCTCAGGTCGGTCATGGGTTCACAGGGCCTTGAACTCGTCGAAGGGCTCGCGGCACACCTCGCAGCGCCGGAGCGCCTTGCAGGCCGTCGAGCCGAAGTGGGCGATCTCGGTCGTGTCGGTGGAGCCGCACCGCGGGCACGCCACGACGTGGCGCGAGAGCGTCACGGGCACCGGCCCGCCGGCGCGCGGGGCGGTGGCGGGCCCGGGCGGCGCGATGCCGAAGCGCTCCAGCGCCGCGCGACCCTCGTCCGTCATCCAGTCGGTGGTCCAGGCGGGCGAGAGCACCGTGCGCACGTCTGCGGCATACCCCTGGGCGTGCGCCTCGAAGCGGATGCGGTCGGAGATGGCCTCGATGGCCGGGCACCCGGAGTACGTCGGGGTGATCGTCACGACGACGGCACGGGCCCCTTCGTCGACCTCGACCGACCGGAGGATGCCGAGGTCGGCGATCGAGATGACCGGGACCTCCGGGTCGGGGATGGCCGCGATCCGCTCGGCAAGGGTCGGCGCGGGGGCCGCGACGCTCACCACGTCGCCCCGGGGTGCGACCGCGCGATGTGCTGCATCTCGGCGAGCAGGGAGCCCATCGGTCGGGAGTGGATGCCGTCGCGCCCGCCCCGGGACCGCCATCGCGGGGTCTCGGGCATGGTCAGGGTCGCCGTGGCGACGACCTCCTCCACGGCGCGCTCGACGGAGGGGCGGACACTCGACGGAGGCGCCGTCAGCACGCCGGCGGCCACGGCAGCCGCCGCCGGCTCGTCGTCGAAGAGCTCGTCGACGTAGGGGGCGGCCCACTCGAGCGCGGCCTGCATGCGGCGGTGCGACTCGGCGGTCCCGTCGCCGAGGCGCACGACCCACTGGCGCGCGTGGTCGAGGTGGTAGCGGACCTCCTTGAGGGACTTGCCGGCGACGCCGGCGAGGACCTCGTCGGAACCGGCGGCCAGCCGGCCGTGGAGCTCGCACTGCCACGCGGAGAACCACAGCAGCCGGGCCATCTCCTGGCCGAAGTCGCCGCGCTCCTGCTCGACGAGATGGACGTTGCGGAAGGCCCGCTCGTCGCGGAGCATCGCGTAGTCGTCCTCGCCCCGGCCGGTGCCGTCGAGCACCCCGACGTGCGGGTAGAGCGCTCGGGCCTGGCCGAGGAGGTCGAGCGCGATGTTGCCGAGCGCCATGTCCTCCTCGATCTGCGGGGCATTCGTCATCCACTCCCCGAGTCGCTGCGCGTAGACGAGCGCGTCGTCGGCGAGGGCGAGGACGTATGCCGCCGAGCCGGCCTCGCGGGCCACGCCGGCATCGTCGGTGGCAGGGTCGGTCACGGGGTCCGTCGGAGTGGTCACAGGTACTCGACATCCTCGGGGACGTCGTAGAACGTCGGGTGGCGGTAGATCTTGTCGGCGGCCGGGTCGAAGAAGGAGTCCTTCTCGTCGGGGCTGCTCGCCGTGATGTCGTCGGCCCGCACGACCCAGATCGAGACGCCCTCCTGTCGGCGGGTGTAGAGGTCGCGGCCGTTGCGCAGGGCCATCTCGGCGTCGGGGGCGTGGAGCGAGCCCACGTGGACGTGTGAGAGCCCCCGCTTGCCCCGGACGAAGACCTCCCAGAGCGGCCAGCTCCGCTCGGGCGTGTCAGGGCTCGCGGCCGGCGCGCCCGCACCGGTCGTCGTGGTGTCTCCGCTCACGCGGCACTCTCCTTGTGCTTGGAAGCCTGCTTTGCGGCATACGCGGTGGCGGCCTCACGCACCCAGGCGCCGTCCTCGTGCGCGCGGCGGCGGTGCTCGATGCGCTCGGCGTTGCACGGGCCGTCGCCGCGCAGCACCCGCCAGAACTCGTCCCAGTCGACCTCGCCGAAGTCCCAGTGGCCGCGCTCGTCGTTCCAGCGCAGGTCGGGGTCGGGCAGGGTGAGGCCGAGCTTCTGGGCCTGCGGGACGGTCATGTCGACGAACTTCTGGCGCAGGTCGTCGTTGCTGAAGCGCTTGATGCCCCAGGCCATCGACTGCTCGGTGTGGCCGCCCTTGGCGGCCTCGCCGGTGTCAGGCGGCCCGAACATCGCGAGGGCTGGCCACCACCAGCGGTTCGCAGCGTCCTGCGCCATCGCCCGCTGGGACTCGGTGCCGTGCATGAGGTTCCAGAGGATCTCGAAGCCCTGCCGCTGGTGGAAGGACTCCTCCTTGCAGACCCGGATCATCGCACGGGCGTAGGGGCCGTAGGAGCACCGGCAGAGCGGCACCTGGTTCATGATCGCAGCGCCGTCGACGAGCCATCCGATCGCGCCGCAGTCGGCCCACGTCAGGGTCGGGTAGTTGAAGATCGAGGAGTACTTCTGCTTGCCGCTGTGGAGCCGGTCGAGCAGCTCCGCGCGGTCGATGCCGAGGGTCTCGGCGGCGCTGTAGAGGTAGAGCCCGTGGCCGGCCTCGTCCTGGACCTTCGCGATGAGGATCGCCTTGCGGCGCAGGGAGGGGGCCCGGGTGATCCAGTTGCCCTCGGGCTGCATGCCGATGATCTCGGAGTGGGCGTGCTGCGCGATCTGGCGGATGAGCGTCTCGCGGTAGGTGTCGGGCATCGCGTCGCGCGGCTCGATCCGCTGGTCCGCGGCGATGAGGGCATCGAAGTCGCTGCCGACCTGCTCCCGCTGGTCGTCGTGTGCGAGCGCCGTGTCGTAGGCCTCCGTCTCGGCCGCGTTGAGCGGCACCGTGGGGTCGACAGACGGGCGCTCGTCCGGGTCGATGACGTCATTGCCATACATGTGTCCAGTATGCGAGATCACCCTGTGAGCCGCCAAAGGAGGGGGTCGTCGAGCCGTCACCCCCGCCTGAGAGGATGCTCGGGTGGAGACCTCCGGAGCACCGCACGGGCACGACCACCAGCACGACCACCAGCACGAGCACGGCCCCGTCGCCGACGCGAGCGTGCGCGTCGCGCGGATCTCTGACGCCCCCGCGGTCGGGCTCGTCCAGGCGGTCGTGTGGCGCGAGGCGTATGCCGCCCACCTCGCTCCGGAGCTCGTCGAACAGTTCGAGCCCCAGGCGTTCACGAACGCCTGGCGCGCCTCGCTCGGTGACGCCCCCTCCGGGGACCACGTCCTCCTCGTCGCCTGCGCCGGGGAGCAGGTCGTCGGCTTCGCGGCCGTGGGGCCCTCCCCCGACCCCGATGTCCACGAGCACGCGGCCGAGCTGCTCGTCCTCGGGGTCCACCCCGACGCCAGGCGCCAGGGCCACGGCTCGCGGCTGCTCAACGCGGCCGTCGACACGGCGCGCGGTCGGGGCCGGGAGTCGCTCACCGCGTGGGTCCTCGCCGGCGCCGACGACACGCGGGCCTTCCTCGAGGCGGCGGGTCTCGAGGCGGACGGTGCGCGTCGCGAGCGGATCGTCTCGGACGACGACGACACCCTCCGGGAGGTGCGGCTCGCCGCGTCGGTGATCACGGAATGACCACCGAGTGACCGACTGCGAGCCCGACCCGCAGGCGCGCCGGCTCGTCATCCGGGAGAGCCTCTCGGTCGGCATCGCGACGGGTCTCTACGGCGTGAGCTTCGGTGCGCTCGCCGTGGCCGCCGGGCTCGACGTCTGGCAGGCCATGGCCCTGTCCCTGCTCATGTTCACGGGCGGCTCGCAGTTCGCCTTTGTCGGGATCGTGGCCGGGGGCGTCTCCGCCGCGCCCGCGGCGATCGCGGCGTCCTCGCTGCTCGGCGTCCGCAACATGCTCTACGCCCTGGAGCTGACGCAGCTGCTCGGGCTGCGCGGTCCGCGCAAGCTGGCTGCCGCTCACCTGACGATCGACGAGTCGACCGCCGTGGCGGTCTCCCAGCAGGACGTCCGGGCCTCGCGCCTCGGCTTCTGGGTCACCGGAGCGGTGATCTTCGGCCTGTGGAACCTCACGACGCTCGCGGGCGCGATTCTCGGCAACGCCCTGGGCGACCCGAGGCGCTGGGGCCTCGACGCCGCGGCGTGTGCGGCGTTCACGGCCCTGCTCTGGCCGCGCCTGCGGAACCGGCAGGCGGGCGCGATCGCCGCGGTCGCAGCGGTCGTCGCCGTGGTCCTTGCCCCGTCCCAGCCTCCGGGGGTGCCGGTGCTCGTCGCGGCGGGCGCCGCCCTGCTGGCGTGGCGGGCACCGGGACCACGGGAAGCGCGGGAGGGGGCGGCGGAGGGATCGGCCCCATGACGCTGTGGACCGCCATCCTCGTCGCGGCCGCCGTGGCCTTCGGCCTCAAGCTCGCGGGTCACCTCGTGCCCGAGCGGCTCCTCGCCGAGCCTCACGTCAAGCGGGTCACGGCCGCTCTGCCGATCGCCCTCCTCGCCGCGCTCGTCGCGACCCAGGCGTTCGTCAGTCCCGGCGGTACGTTGGCCCTCGACGCGCGTGCGGCGGCGGTGGCGGTCGCCGTGGTCGCCCTCCTGCTCCGGGCGCCGTTCATCGTGGTCGTCGTCCTCGGCGCGGCGACCGCGGCCGTCCTCCGCGCCCTCGGCTGGGCCGCCTGAGCATCTGACTCGGCCTGTCTGCCGGCGATCCAGGAGTGCGGTTTGTCGGAAGGGTGAGTGCTGCAGCCCGCACCTCTGCGACAACCGCGCACCTCTGCGACAATCGCGAATCGGTCGAGGCCCGACTCCCTCCTCAGGGCGTCGCGTGCGCGTCGCAGACGGGCTGGAGAGGGCGTCCAGGCAGGTCCTCCCGGTTGTGCATCCGGCTCGTCGGGGTCCCGCACTCGTGGCACGCGGCGATGTCGACCGCCTCGTCGCTGAAGGCCACGGTCATCCGCTCGTCGAACACGTAGAGCTGCCCTTCCCACAGGCCGCGGTCACCGAAGGTCTCGCCGTAGCGGATGATGCCGCCGTCCAGCTGGTAGACCGCCTCGAAGCCGCGGTTGCGCATGAGGGTCGTGAGCACCTCGCAGCGGATTCCGCCCGTGCAGTACGTGACGACCGGGCGGCCCTTGAGCTCGTCGTAGCGCCCCGAGTCGAGCTCAGCCACGAAGTCGCTCGTGTGCCGCACGTCCGGGACGACGGCCCCCTTGAACCGTCCGACCTCGGCCTCGAAACCGTTGCGACCGTCGAAGAAGACGACGTCGTCGCCCCGCTCGGCGACGAGGGCGTGGACCTCTGCCGGGGTGAGGTGCCGTCCGCCCCCGACGACGCCGTGCTCGTCGACGACCACCTCGTCGGGCACGCCGAACGAGACGATCTCGTCACGGACCTTGACCGAGAGCCGCGGGAAGTCGAGGCTGCGCCCGTGCGGGTCGAGCCCGCGTCCGTCGCTCCACTTGACGTCGATGTCCCGCAGGGCGGCGTGCTCGCGCGTCTTGCGGACGAAGGTCTTGAGCACTGTCACGTCACCACCGACGGTGGCGTTGACCCCGTGGGGCGACACGATGACCCTGCCGCGCAGGCCGAGGCCCTCGCAGAGGTCGCGCTGCCAGAGGCGGATCGCGTCGGGGTCGGGGATCGGTCGGAAGGAGTAGAAGAGGACGATCTTCGGGATGGCCACAGGCAGCCTCAGGCGAGTCCGAGGTAGTGCTCGAGACCGACGGTGAGGCCCGGGTGGTCCCCGACCGCGCGCACGGCGGCGATGACTCCCGGCATGAAGGACGCGCGGTCGAACGAGTCGTGCCGGATCGTCAGCGTCTCCCCGACGTTGCCGAGGAGCACCTCCTGGTGGGCGACGAGCCCACGCAGCCGCACGGAGTGCACGGGTATGCCGTCCACCCGGGCCCCGCGGGCACCGTCGGGGTCATGGGTGGTCGCGTCGGGCACGGCCCCGAGCCCGGCGGCGTCGCGGGCCGCACCGATCATCACCGCGGTCCGGGCGGCCGTGCCCGAGGGGGCGTCGACCTTGGCCGGGTGGTGCAGCTCGACGATCTCGACGGACTCGAAGAAGCGGGCGGCCTGCGCGGCGAAGGACATCATGAGGATCGCTCCGACCGCGAAGTTCGGCGCGACGAGCACCCCCACGCCCGCGCCCGACCGGGCCGGCGGGGCGTCGTCGAGCTGCGCGCGCAGCGCCTCGAGCCGCGCCTCGTCCCAGCCCGTCGTCCCGACGACGACGTGGACGCCGCGCTCGACGCAGTGCGCCACGTTGCCGGGCGATGCACCCGGGACCGTCAGCTCGACCGCGACATCCGCCCCGCCGAGGTCGCCGAGCTCATCCCCCGAGCCGTAGGCCCCGACGAGCGAGAGCCCGGGCGCGGCCTCGACGGCACGGACCACCTCCGAGCCCATCCGCCCGCCGGCGCCGATGACCGCCACCCGGATCTCCCGGTCCTGTCCTGCCCTGTCGCCCGTCTCGCTCACGCGGCCAGCGTAGTCAGGTCACGCGGCCGCCGGACCGAGCCCGGCGGCATACGGACCGCTTCGGGCAATCGCGCCCCCGCCCCTCGGGTCGCGGCGCAGACTGGACGTGTCAGAGGGAAGTGGTTCGCATGTCAGCACCGATCCGTGTCGATGTCGTCCGGAAGGGCCTTCGGGGGCTCGTGATCGTCCCCCTCGCCGCCCTCGCGCTGGTCCTGGGGGTGTTGACGGCGCCGACTGCCAACGCGGCCGTCATGTTCGGCAACGACATCTCCTGGCCGCAGTGCCCGACCGCCCAGGGCGGCTCCGGCCTGCCGATGCCGCCGACGACGGCGCAGTTCGTCATCGTCGGGCTGACCAGGGGCCTGCCGTTCACCGAGAACCCGTGCCTCGCCACCCAGTTCCAGTGGGTCAAGGACCACTCCAAGCCCGCCCACGCGTACACGATGGCCGGCTTCCCCACGTCCGCGCAGCTGAGCACCTACGGCACGCAGGGGCCATGGTCCTCGAGCACTCGCGCCGGGACGCTGTCCAACGTCGGGTACTCGGAGGCGAAGTATGCGGCTGCCAGCCTCTCGCGGATCGGATGGCGGCCCCCCGTCGTCTGGATCGACGTCGAGCCGCGCCCCGCTCAGCCCTGGCCGGTCGGCACGAGCGCGCGCGAGCAGGAGAACCGGTTCGTCGTCGAGGGGCTGATGCGGGGGCTCCGAGACTCCGGCTACGCCTACGGCCTCTACTCCAACGCCTCCGGCTGGCAGGAGATCACCGGGTCCTGGCGGCTGCCGGGTGTGCCCGTGTGGGCCACGGCAGGCCGGCTCGACTACCCCAACGAGGCGCTCGACCGGTGCACCCAGGCGAGCTTCTCCGGCGGGCACGTCTTCCTCTCGCAGTGGTGGGACGACACCCGCGACTACGACCGGACCTGTGAGCCGTACGCCTTCACGGCACTCCCGGTCCCGCCGTCGTCGCTGTCGTTCAGCACCGCCGAGTTCACGGGCGACTGGAACAACGACGTGCTGGCCCGGTGGAGCGACGGTTCGCTGCGCCTCTACGCCGGCAACGGGCGCGGTGCCCTCGCGGCCGGGGTGCGGATCGCGACGGGATGGGGGATCTACAACGCCCTCGAGACCGTCGGCGACTTCACCGGCGACGGCGCGCTCGACGTCCTCGCCCGCACCACGTCGACCGGGGACCTCTGGCTCTACCGCGGCAACGGCCGAGGCGGTTTCACCGGCTCCCCCGTCGTCGTCGGCCGTGGATGGGCCGCCTTCACCCCGATCGTCGGCGTCGGCGACTTCAACGGCGACCAGCGCGTCGACGTCATCGCCCGGCGGAGCTCGACGGGCGACCTCTATCTCTACCGCGGCAACGGCACCGGTGGCTTCCAGAGCACGGTGACGCTCATCGGCACCGGCTGGAACGGCATGAGCACGATCATCGGCCCCGGGGACGTCAACGGCGACGGCCGCGCCGACCTGATCGCCCGTGAGCGCTCGACCGGATACCTGTGGCTCTACCCGGGCAACGGCGCGGGCGGGTTCCTCTCCCGCGTCCGCATCGGGACGGGCTGGGGGTCCATGACGGCGATCATGAGCGCCGGAGACCTCGACGGCAACCGGATCCCCGACGTCGTCGCCCGCGACAGCGCCGGCAACCTCTGGCTGTACCCGCGCACGGCGAGCGGCTGGCTGGCCCGCCGGCTGCTCGGCGGCGGCTGGAACGTCGTCAACGCGATCTTCTGACGCAGGCTCCTGACGCGGGTTGCCACGATGCCGCCGGGTGCTCAGGGCACGTGCTGGCTCCTCCCAGCAACAGGACAGGTCCGGGGCCGAGGATGACCGTCGTGCCGGATGAGACCCCCACCCTCGGGCGACGCGCCCTGCTCCGTGGCGGGATCGCCTCCGCCATCGGGCTCGGAGCCGCCGCGTGTTCCCCGGGCGACGAGACCGCCTCCACCCCGTCGTCCTCGGGCTCCCCGCTGTCGACGTCCTCGGCGCCCACCGGGCCGACGGCATCGCCGGCGCCCTCCGCGTCCTCGGCGTCCGCCCCCGGCGCTTCCGCCGGCGGGGCAGCCACGGTCCCGGCCGTGCTCCGCACCCCCGGGCCGGACATCCGGCGCGCCGATTCGGCTCCGCCCGCGGTCGCGCTCACCTTCCACGGCGCCGGCGAGGCGGCGCTGACGCTCCGCGCCCTCGACGTGCTGGCCGCCCACCACGCTCACGTCACCGTCTTCGCCGTCGGGCGCTGGCTGGCGGCCAACCCCGAGCTGGGGCGGGCCATCGTCGCTGGAGGCCATGACCTCGGCAACCACACGTGGTCGCACCGCACCCTTCCCCGGCTGTCGGCCGACGCCGCCCGCACGGAGATCGCCGACGGGGCACGCGCCGTCGCCGCCATCGCGGGATCCTCGCCCCTGCTCTTCCGGCCGTCCGGGACACCCGAGTCGACCCCGACGATCCGGGCCGCTGCCGCCGCGTCCGGCTACGCCCGCTGCATCTCCTACGATGTCGACCCGGCCGACTACCAGGACCCCGGCACGACGGCCGTCGTGAACCGAACCCTCGCGGGCGTTCAGGCCGGCTCGATCGTCAGCCTCCACCTCGGCCACGCCGGGACGGTCGCCGCTCTCCCCCGGATCCTCGGGGGCCTCGCCGCCCGGTCCCTCGCCCCCGTCACCGTGACGAGCCTGCTCGCATGAGGTCGCCACGTCTCGTCGTCCTCGGGCTGCTGCTCGGAGCGGCGCTCGGCACCGCCGCCTGCACCGGACCCTCGGCCGGTGCCGCGGCCCCGGTCCAGGCCACCTCATCCTCGGCGGTGACGACGGCGCCACCCGCTCCGAGCCCGGCCGACGCCATGGCGACAACGCAGCCCAAGGGCCCGGGCCCGTACGCGCACACCGGGGCCGGCGAGCTGACCGGGGCCGCCCTCCGGGCCAAGCCCCTGGTGTACGTGCCGAACCAGATCGCCGGGACCCTCGAGGTCATCGACCCGGCCACGCGCCGGGTCATCCGGCGGGTCCGGGTGCCGAGCTCCCCCGAACACGTCGTCCCGTCCTGGGACTTCACCCGGTTGTGGATCAACTCCGACCGTGGCAACGCCCTGACGCCGATCGACCCCCTGACCGGTCTCGTCGGCCGACCGGTGACCGTCCGTGACCCGTACAACCTCTACTTCACGCCGAACGGGCGCTACGCCCTCGTCATGGCGTCGCGGTTCCGGGCCATCGACGTCCTCGACGCGCACAGCCTCCGGCAGATCCGCTCCCTGCCTGTGCCGGAGTGCGCCGGGGTCAACCACGCCGACTTCACGGCGGACCTCACGACGTTCGTCGCGAGCTGCGAGTTCAACGGGCGGCTCCTCGTGGTCGACAGCGACGCGACCCGGGTCCGCAAGGTCATCGACCTCAACTCCATCACGACGCCCGACGCGACCGACCCGATGATGGCGGGCGGTATGCAGGGACCCCGCAAGGGACTGGCCCGCGGCGCGTCCTCGATGCCGCAGGACGTGCGCCTCACCCCGGACGGCCGCTGGTTCATGGTCGCCGACATGCTGCGCAACGGCGTGTGGTTCATCGACTCTGCCACCTTCCGATACGACCACTTCGTCCCGACGGGGCATGGCGCCCACGGCATCTACCCGTCGCGCGACGCCAAGCGGGTCTTCGTCTCCAACCGGGACGCCGGAACCATCACCGTCTTCAACGCCGCGACCGACGCCCCCGAGACGACGTGGCGGATCCCGGGTCACGCCACGCCCGACATGGGCGGCGTCACCGCGGACGGCACCGAGCTGTGGCTCTCCGGGCGCTACAGCGCCGAGGTCTACGTCCTCGACACGTCCGACGGGCGCCTGCTCGCGCGGATCCGGACCGACTCGGGGCCACACGGCCTGCTCGTCTGGCCGCAGCCTGGGCGCTTCTCGCTCGGGCACACGGGCAACACCCGTTGACCCGGGCTCCGGGCAGGACGTTCCCATCCTGCTGTCAGGAGCAGGGACGACGATGCCCGGCGTGCCCCCGTTCACCCCGACGTCGCTGATCACCGACTGGACCGCGCGGCCCCTCGGCCTCGCGCTCGTCGCCCTCGCCGTCCTGCCGTATGCCGGGTGGTTGCTCCGCGCCCATCGGCTCGGTGTCGCGTGGCCGTGGTGGCGCACCGCCCTCTACCTCGGCGCCGGCGTCGGCACCCTCGCCTATGCCGTGTGCGGGCCCCTCGCCGTCCACCGCACCGAGATCTTCTGGGTCGCGGCGCTCCAGGTCGGCGTCCTCGCCTCGCTCACCCCCGTCGGGCTCGCCCTCGGTGACCCGGTCGGGCTTCTTCGCGGGCTCGCCGAGCGAGGGCGCGGCCCGCGCCGGGCCCTTCGCCTCCTCGAGGGGCGACTCGCCCGGGCCCTGATGTTCCCGGCCGTGAGCACGCTCCTCGCCGTCATGACGGTCATGGTGGTCTTCTTCACGCCGTGGTTCGAGGCGACGACCCGGTCGGTCGCGAGCGAGGCCCTGCTCTACTTCGTGCTCATCGTCACCGGCCTGCTCTTCGTCCTGCCCCTGCTCACCGACGAGCTGCTCCCGTCATGGGCGACGCCGCCGGTCCGGACGTTCCTCGCGTTCTTCGACGGGCTGCTCGACGCGGTCCCGGGCATCGTCATCATGACCGCCTCCACGCTGCTGACGCCCGGCTTCCCGGGCTATGCGTCGGGCGCGAGCGGCCTGACCCCGGCCATGGACCAGAAGCTCGGCGGCGGAGCGCTCCTTGCCGTGGCCGAGGTCGTCGGCCTGCCCGTCATCGCCGCCGTCTTCCTCGAGTGGGTCCGCAGCGACGAGCGCGAGGCGCGGGCCGTCGACGCGGAGCTCGCGCTCGCCGAGGAGGCCGCGACGTCGAGTCCCGAAGCACGCACCGAACACGGCACCGCCGACGGCGTCGCCCCGGCGGCGACCTCCGGGCTCTGGTGGGAGTCCGACCCGCGCTTCGCGGGACGGTACGGGCGGCGCGACTGAGCCGGGCGGCATACGCCCGGAGAACGACGCGTGGCCCGCCACCCCCGAAGGGGTGACGGGCCACGCGAACACCAGGACGGTCCGGGACGGACCCGGCCGGTCAGGCCTCGACGGTCGCCTCGGCAGGAGCCTCCGCGGCCTCGCCCTCGCCCTCGGCGAGGACCGCAGCGAGCGAGAGCTTGCCGCGCGGGTCGATCTCCTTGAGCTCGACCTGGACCTTCTGGCCGACCTTGAGGACGTCGTCGACGCTGTCGATCCGCTTGCCGCCGACGAGCTTGCGCACCTCGGAGATGTGCAGCAGGCCGTCCTTGCCGGGCAGCAGGGAGATGAAGGCGCCGAACGTCGTCGTCTTGACGACCGTGCCGAGGAAGCGCTCGCCGACCTCGGGCATCTGCGGGTTGGCGATCGCGTTGATCGCCGCCCGAGCCGCCTCGGCCGACGGGCCGTCGACCGCACCGATGAACACCGTGCCGTCGTCCTCGATCGAGATGTCGGCGCCCGTGTCGTCCTGGATCTGGTTGATCATCTTGCCCTTCGGGCCGATGACCTCACCGATCTTGTCGACGGGGACCTTCACCGTGATGATCCGCGGAGCGAACGGGCTCATCTCGTCGGGCTGGTCGATCGCCTCGGCCATGACGTCGAGGATGTGCAGGCGCGCGTCGCGGGCCTGCGTCAGCGCGCCGGCGAGGACCGACGCGGGGATGCCGTCGAGCTTCGTGTCGAGCTGGATGGCCGTCACGAACTCCTTGGTGCCGGCGACCTTGAAGTCCATGTCACCGAAGGCGTCCTCCGCACCGAGGATGTCGGTGAGGGCAGCGTACTGCGTCTCGCCGTCGACGACGTCGGACACGAGGCCCATCGCGATGCCCGCGACCGGGGCGCGCAGCGGCACACCGGCGTTGAGCAGCGACAGCGTCGACGCGCAGACCGAGCCCATCGACGTCGAGCCGTTGGAGCCGAGGGCCTCGGACACCTGGCGGATCGCGTACGGGAACTCCTCGCGCGTCGGCAGGACCGGCATGAGGGCCCGCTCGGCGAGCGCGCCGTGGCCGATCTCGCGGCGCTTCGGCGAACCGACCCGGCCGGTC
The DNA here is from genome assembly GCF_000576595.1 of Intrasporangium oryzae NRRL B-24470. GTDB lineage: Bacteria > Actinomycetota > Actinomycetes > Actinomycetales > Dermatophilaceae > Intrasporangium_C > Intrasporangium_C oryzae. Next base: position 150,303 of record NZ_AWSA01000002.1, read on the forward strand.
TCACCGGTGCTGTACGGCGGGAAGTTGTAGTTGTGCATGTAGCGCTTGCGCGTGACGGGGCTCAGCGTGTCGAGCTGCTGCTCCATCTTCAGCATGTTGAGCGTCGTGACACCCATGATCTGCGTCTCGCCGCGCTCGAAGATCGCCGAGCCGTGAACGCGCGGCAGGACCTCGACCTCGGCGCCCAGGGCGCGGATGTCGGCCAGGCCGCGGCCGTCGATGCGGACCTTGTCACGCAGGATGCGCTGGCGCACGAGCTTCTTCTGGACCGAGCGGAACGCTGCGGACAACTCCTTCTCGCGGCCCTCGAACTGCTCGGCGAGCTGCGCCTTCATGGCGTCCTTGATCTCGTCGAGACGGTCCTCGCGCTCCTGCTTGCCGGCGATCGTCAGGGCAGCAGCGGTGTCGGCGGACACGGCGGCCTCGACAGCGGCATACGCGTCGTCCTCGTAGTCGAGGAAGACGGGGAACTCCTGGACCGGCTTCGCCGCCGCGGCGGCGAGCTGGGCCTGGGCCTCGCAGAGGACCTTGATGAACTTCTTCGAGGCCTCGAGGCCCTCGGCGACGACCTCTTCGGTCGGCGCCTGCTTGCCCTCGTTCTTGACGAGGTTCCACGTCGACTCGGTGGACTCCGCCTCGACCATCATGATCGCGACGTCCTCGGAGCCGTCGGCGTGCGTGACGACGCGGCCGGCGACGACCATGTCGAAGACGGAGCGCTCGGCGTCGGAGAAGTTCGGGAAGGCGACCCACTGGCCGTCGATGAGCGCGACGCGCACACCGCCGACGGGGCCGGAGAACGGCAGACCCGAGATCTGGGTCGACGCCGAGGCCGCGTTGATCGCGAGCACGTCGTACTGGTGGTCGGGGTTCAGGGAGAACACCGAGATGATGACCTGGACCTCGTTGCGCAGGCCCTTCTTGAAGGTCGGACGCAGCGGACGGTCGATGAGGCGGCAGGTGAGGATGGCCTCGGTGGACGGACGGCCCTCGCGGCGGAAGAACGAGCCGGGGATCTTGCCGATCGCGTACATGCGCTCTTCGACGTCGACCGTCAGCGGGAAGAAGTCGAACTGGTCCTTCGGCTGCTTGCCGGCGGACGTGGTGGACAGCAGCATCGTGTCGTCGTCGAGGTATGCCGTGACGGCGCCGCCGGCCTGCTTGGCCAGGCGCCCGGTCTCGAACCGGACCGTGCGGGTGCCGTGGCTGCCGTTGTCGATGACAGCCTCGGCGAAGGTGATGTCTGGACCCTCCATGTGGGCCCTCGCTTTCTTTTTCTCAAGTGCCCGTGCACATCGTCGTTGTGTGCAGGGTTTTCTTCCGTGCCGGAAGCGATTCCGGCTCTGCCCGCGGCGCGGACAGAAGTTCGTGGGGAGGGAGCCTCGGGGGCTCTCCGGTGAGGCGCTGTGGAGTTGGCGGCACCTACGACGAGAGGCGGCCTCCGCGCAACGCGGTGACCGCCTCCCGTCAGGAGCTCATCGACGCAGGCCGAGTCGCTTGATCAGCGAACGGTAGCGCTCGATGTCGGTGGCCTCGAGGTAGCGCAGCATGCGCTTGCGGCGACCGACGAGCAGCAGGAGGCCGCGACGGCTGTGGTGGTCGTGCTTGTGGGCACGGGCGTGCTCGGTGAGGTCCTTGATGCGCTGCGTCAGCATCGCGATCTGCACCTCGGGGGAGCCGGTGTCGCCGTCCTTGGTGGCGTACTCGGCCATGATCTGCTTCTTCACGTCAGCGTCCAAAGGCATGGATGAACCGACTCCTTCTCATCTCGTTGCGCGGTGCACCAGGGCATGTCCACCTGGGCGCTATCGATCCGCGGCCGATCGAACGGCCCCCCAAGACTAACAGCGGGCGTTCGCGCGCCCTAATCGCGCGCCCTCGTCGCGCGATCATTCAGGGCTGCGACACCGGCACGATCGGGCTCGCCGAGGCCAGGCCGCCGTCGTCGGCGGAGAACGGGACGGACGCGTCCTTGAGGACCTCGAGCACCCCGTACCGTCGGCCGGTCCGGCCGGAGGGGGCCCAGTCGACGAGGGAGACGTCGTCGACGGCGAGCCGGCGGACGCGCTGTCCTCCAGCCGGCGGCTTGAGCAGGACGAAGACCTGGGCGGCCACGGCACCCTTCGGCACGGTCACGTCGAAGCGCACCCGTCGGCAGGAGTCCCGGTCCCACGAGCCCTCGGGCAGCTCGATGGAGGAGATGGACGAGCTCGGGCCCGCGAAGGCCTTGAACCAGTGGACCTGAAGCTGGCTTCCCTCGGACGCCTGCCGCAGGCTGGCGAGGACCGACAGCTTCTGCCGAGGCGTCACCGGGGTGCGGTGCTGGGGTGAGGCGAATGCGGTCCGGGTGCTGAGCGGGGTTCGCGCGAGCATGAGCCCCGAGCCGGCCGAACCGTCGGCGGAAGCCGGGCCGCACGCGGCGTCGGTGGTGACGGACCCGTACTTTCCGAGCGACCAGAGCGGCACGTTCGCCGCCCGGCGGCCGATCTCCATCGGCTCGAAGGTCCCGGTGCCGAAGAGCAGGTCGCTCCCCATCCGAACAAGCGGCTGGCCCGGCGTGGCCGGTGGTGCGTACCACCACCCGGAAGCGAGGCGACGTACCTGTCCGAGCTTGAGCGGCACCTTCACGACCTTCGCCGCCGGTGCCGGCCCGAGCGCGAGCGCAGCGGACGTCCCGCCGAGGCGGCCGGCGCCGTCGCTCGCACCGGTTGAGACCCCGGCGGCATGGCCGGCCGCGATTCGCGCGATCGCATCGGCCATCTCCCCGATCGCGGGTCGGGGACGGTAGGCGTCGATGACGATGGGGTCCACGGTCGTCGACACGGGGACACCGCGACGCAGGTCGACGCGGACGAGCATCGACGGGAACGTGGGCCAGAGCTCCTGGTCGAAGACGAGGTTCCCGAGCGACTCGGCGAAGACGTTCGACTGCGTGCTGACGAGCCCACCGATGACATGGGGGTGGGAGCCGATGACAACGCGAGCACCGGCCTGCTGCGCGACGGTCGCGAGCGAACGGACCTGGACGGTCTGGCTGCGGCGGTACTCCACTCCCCCGTGGATCATGACGACGACCGAGTCCGCCCTTTTGGCCGCCTTCTTCACCTCGTCGGCGAGGCGGGTGGCCTCGCACTCGGCAGCACCAGGGCTGGACGCGCTCGCGACGTACGGGATGCTCGTCTGGCGACCCGTGACCGTCGTGCACCCGAGGAAGGCGACCGTCTGCCCGCGCCGCTTCACCAGGGCCGGCTTCCAGGCGGCATCGGCGTCGACCCCCGCCCCGAAGTGGGCGATGCCGGCCGCATCGAGCGCCTCGTTCGTCGACTGCAGACCCGGCTTGAGGCCGTCGATGGTGTGGTTGTTCCCGAGCGAGACGACATCAACGCCTGCCAGGGCGAGGCCCTTGGCCAGTGCCGTCGCGCTCGTGACGATGAGGTCCTTCGTCGGGTGCAGGCCCGGGCGTCGCTTGCCTTCGACCTCGATCGCCGTGTCGGCGAGGAGCGCGGTCTCGAGGTTGACCACGGTGAGGTCCGAGTCCTGCAGGAACGGGCCGATGTCGCGCAGGACCGCAGCGTGGTCCTCGGGCGTGGCGTTCTCGGGAAGAGCCGGGGCTTGACCGCGATACCCCTCGTAGAAGCGTCGGCCCATCATCGTGTCCCCGCCGAAACGCAGCGACAGCGTCTGCTTCGCGTTCGAGGTGAGCACGACGTTGCGCGCCTTGCCCGGCTCGACCGCGAACGCGCGCGAGAGGTGCCCGGTCGCCGAGGCCGAGGCCAGCGCGGGCGCCCTGAGGGCCACGGAGTAGTGGCCCCGGGTGTCGGCCAGGACCTTCGCCCCGCCGACGGTGACGACGGCCTTCGGGACGGGTCGGCCGGTCTCGTCGACGACGAGGCCCTGGGCCGTCGGGACCGGCGCGGCGACGGTCACCGGCTCGGGGTCCGCCTGGAAGGCCACCCCCAGGACGGAGCCGACGAGGACGGCGGTGACCACCGTCGGCAGGGCGAGGTTGATGGGAGAACGGTCGGGGCGCCTCACAGCAGGCCTCCCAGCTCGAGGGGAACGGCGATGAGGTTGGTGGCCGCGAAGACGCCGACCCCGACGAGGGTGGTTCCCCAGATGGTTCGCTGCCAGCCCTGCCGCTGCGCGTCGTTGGCGATGAGGGCCGGCACCATGAGCGTCGCCACGGTGAGCCCGAGCCACGGGGTGTACTCGCGATGGGTGACGATGGCGAGCACGAGCTCCCCCGACCAGCCGATCACCGCCCCGACGAGCATCATCGTCGAGACCTTGCGGCGGCCGAAGAGCAGGAGCCGGGGCATGAGGACCTTCACGACGACGAACCAGGTCGCGACCGCGATGACGAGGGTGAAGACGAGGTCGGCCCATCGCGGGCTGACGAGCGCGAGGTAGGCGCCTGTGATGAAGCCTCCCGAGCGCAACCCGATCCGGTCGTAGACGAACATGCCGACGAGCACGCTCACACCGACCGCGACGAGGAGCAGCTCACGCGGGTAGCCGAGGCGCGAGGAGAGCAGCGCAGCGCTCGCCGTGCTCGCCCCGGGGACGATCGAGACCAGGCTGGACACGACGTACGCGAACACCGCGAGGATCGACGTCGTGATCGCGATCGCGGCGATGGTCCGCTTCGGCGTCTGGCGTCCCATGTCGTGGGCGATGATGCCGGGGATGAGAAAGCCGATGCCGGCGAAGGCGAGCAGGGCCGGGTCGAGTCGGCCGAGGAAGTGCGCCGAGAGGGTGCACGAGGTGATGATCGCGAGGCCGACCAGCACCTCCACCTCGAACTTGCGCCGCCCGTAGAGGATGCGCCGCTTCGTGATCACCCGGGTGACGAGCACATGGGTGAGGTATCCGGCTCCCACTGTCACGAGGACGGCGATCGGCCTGACGACGGCGATGGCGAGGTACGCCGGGACGATGGCTCCGCCCGTCGTCAGCTGGACCCGTTCGTAGAAGACGATGCTGAGGATGACCCCGACGACGATGGTCACGCGGACCACCTCGGGCGTCATGGTGTACGTGCTCACAGTGCTCTCCGCCGCCCGACCTGCGGGATCGCCGGCCGCGTGGCCGCTCGCTGCATCCGGGCCACGCCGGCCGGCATGCGCGCCGGCTCGCGCGCCTCGTCGAGCTCCTCACGGTGATCCTCGCCCTGCAGGTGGGCGAAGTGCTCCATGAGCATCTCGGCCTGCTCGGTGTGGATGTTGACCATGCCGACGAGCACGCCCTCAGGGCCGTCGACGAGCTGCGCGATCGTGTCGAGCATCTGGTCGAGATCCGGGCGGACCGTCTCCCCGAGCGCGTGGATGCGCTCGGCGGGGAAGCCCCGCTCGACCATGGTGGCCGTCACGGTCTCCTCGTACGCGCCGAGCGTGATGACCTCGTCGAGGATCGTGGAGAGGTCGTCGGGGACCATGTGGGAGAAGAGCTCCGCCCGGCGCCCGCGGTCGTGGCGGTTGTTGAGCATCCCGATGACCTTCGCTCCCGGCGGGAACTGGGCCCGAAGGTTCTCGAAGGTCGCGATGACGCTCTCGCGGTCGTTGGCCGCGAAGAGCGGGACCCAGAGCACGCGACGGCCCCGGATGTCGTAGGTGCGCAGGCGCACGACGCCGATGTCCGGGACGGACTTCCACATCCCCTCGATCGCCGCCTGCCGCGGGATGCCGAGGATCCGGGCGACGGCCAGGCCGATGGCGACGTTCTCCTTGAACTGGAGGTAGTCGAAGCCTTGCATGTCCTCGTCGGCGACGGCGGCGGGGTCTGCGTAGACGAGCGTCGCCCCGCGGGCCTCGGCGTTGGCCTGAAGGCGGTCACGCAGGTGCGGCCGGTCCTCGGCTGTGATCAGGACACCGCCGTAGGGGATCGTCACGGACATGGAGTCGGCGATCTCCTCGAGGGTCTCACCCATCTCCTCCTGGTGGTCCTCGCGGACGTTGGTGATGACCGTGATGTCGGACTTGACCATGAAGTCCTGGGAGTACTGCTGGTAGAGCGGCCGGACGGCCATGCACTCGATGACGAGAGCCTCGATCCCGCCGGACACGTGCTCGGCAACAATGTCGATCTGCTCGTTGATCGTCGCAGCGCCGCGGCGGCTGATCGGCGACTCCTCACCCGTCGGGCCGATGACTCTGGCCGCCGAACCTGTCGTCTTCGCGACGGTCAGGTAGCCCCCGTCTCGGAGGACGCCAGCGAGCAACCGGGTCACGGACGACTTCCCGCGGATGCCGTTGACGTGCAGCCTCACATCGAGCTGCTGCAGCCGGTCGTTGTGGGCGCGAACGACCTCACGCCAGTAGCCGAAGATGCCGACCGACACGAAGCCGAGGATGCCGAGGCAGACAAGGGCGATCCTCACGACGCCGTCGCCTGGGGCTCGCTTGACGTCGCGAGCGCCACGAGCGCCTGCTGGAGCAGGGCTTCGGCGTCCTCCGTGTCATCGTCGGCGAAGGCGAGGCAGCCGTGGAGCGTCGCGCAGTCGAAGATCGCGCGGCGGAACCCGGCCTCGCGGTCCGCGAAAGTCGCCGTCGTCGCGGAGTCGAGGAGCGGGCCGAGGAGGGACCAGGCGTCGCCCGGGTCGGTGGCGGGCAGGATCGCGCCGATGACCTCGCCCGAGAGGGCGAACGGCACGTCGATGTCGCGCAGGAGCGTCTCCACGTGCCGGGCCACCGAACGACGCGCCGCCGCCTCGCTCTCCTCGTCGAGGTCGGGGTCCCACACCTCGACCTCGACGAGCATCAGGCCGAGCGGCTGCCCGGTGCGGCGGCGCCGTTGCAGCTCCTCCTCGAGCCGGAACAGCGCCGGAGCCTCGTCGAGGAGCCCGAGCGAGTTGCGGGCCGGGACGAGCGATCCGGGCACGGGCTTGGCGAGCGTGGCGAGCGACGCGCGCAGGTGGTCACCGAGGACGCCGATGACCCAGGGCAGGACGAGCAGGACCGACACCTCCGCGGCGATGACCGGGAGCTCGTCGCTGCCCCAGTCGCCCGAGGTGCGCTTCACGGCGATGAGGAGGGCTGCGCCGACGAGACCGACGACGATGCCCACGAAGCCGTCGACGTGGAGCGCGACCGCGGCTGCCACGAGCACGAGGACGAGGAGGGCAACCCGGGTGCGTCCCCGCTCCATGCCGACGAGCACCCCGGACGACACGAGGAGGAAGGCGGCCAGGCCGAAGCGGGCGCGGAACTCAGTCCATACCGCTGCCGAACGATCGAGCATCATGGTCCTCCTTCCACCGGTGTCGTGCCAGCACGTAGCCGAGGGCGAAGACGATCGATGCCCCCGTACCCCAGGCGAGCTCGGAGAGCCATCCGTGGTCCACCCCTGTTCATTCCCTTCGTTCTCGCGCTCAGCCCAGGTCGACGGGCCAGCGCACCGCGATCTGGGTCCCCTGGTCGCCGCTCCGGGCGCGCAGTCCCCGACCGGAGATCTTCACGTCGGCGCCGGAGACACGGATCGTGACCGGCGGCACCTGACCCGGCGCGTCCTGGTCGGTGCGTAGGATGCCCGAGACTGCGCGGGACAGGTCGGCGGCACCGAGTGCGACGCCGGAGATCGCGATGTGCAGGTCCGCGGTGAGGGACCCGGAGAGGGAGTCCGTCGACACGGCCCGGCTCACGAGCTGGACGGTGATCGCCTCGGCGGGGGCGACGGCGAGCGCTGTTGTGAGCAGCTGCTCGAGGGCCTCCCCCACCGCGACCGGGTCACCCAAGACGGAGAGTGCGGCCTCTGGGAGCTGGCTGCGCAGGCCGTAGGCGTAGGTGTCGGCGGACAGGGTCCGGAGCACGTCTCGCACGACGGCGCACAGGTCGAACAGGACTGCCGTGGGCGGTCCCTCGGCGGAGAGCTCGGATCGGATACGGGCACCCTGGCTACGGAGGGCGCGCAGGTGGCGCTCTGCAACGCCTGCACGGCGCTGCAGCCCCGGATCGTCGAGGGCGCCCGCATGTTCGACGAGCCCCTCGAGCCCCGAGGCGGCGGCCGTGAGGCTGTCGGCGATGGTCTGGCCGAGCCGCCCGGGCGGCGACCAGGAGGGTGCGGAATGCTGGGTGCGCAGGCTGGCCGCGACGAGGTTGGCAAGGTCGTCGAGGACCGTACGGTTGGCCGGCGACCATCCTCGGACGGTCGTCTCGAGGACACCGACGACGCCCACGACCCCACCCCGGTCATCGCGCACGGGAGCCCCCTCGAACGAGGTCACCCCACCGAGGTCCCCCTCGCTCAAGCCCGCCGCGACAGCGTGGTCGAGCAGGTCGGGGATGACGGTCTCGGCGGCGGAGTGCTCGACCAGGCGCGAGGCGAGCAGGCTCCACGCGAAAGACCCGGACGAAGGTCCCACCGGCACGGGCCCCGCCGGTCCGCTGATGTGGGCCGCCTGGGGTTCGGAGATGCAGACCACGCCGAGCGGCGCCCCGGTGGCCGCGGCGGCCAGCCGGGCCATCGCCGCAAGCCGGTCGTCGAGCTCCTCGGAGCGGGCGGCGACCGTGGGGTCGTGGCTGGGGTGGTCGAAGGCGGGCACCACGACTCAGCTACCTCGATCTCGCGACGGCTGTATGGACATCCGGCGCTGCCGGCTTCGCCCCCCTCAAGGCGGAGACGCCCGAACTGTACCCACGAGGTCGGCAGATGGCGAATTGGGAGGCGCTCTCCCGGCGTCGCCTACACTGGGCACGCTGACGGGGGCAGCTGGGCCCAGACAGGACGTGGCTGGCCGTGCTTTCGCTCCCGAACCCACAGCCAGCCCCCTTGCCACCCTTTGCCACGGACGACCAGAGGTGATGATTGTGCCGACCCAGCCCGGCGGCTCCCTGCGGCGACTCGGCCCCGCCGTCCTGGTGACCGCGCTCCTTGCCGGAGGGGGTGGCTGGTGGCTTTCACAGCGGTCGGACACCGCGGTCGGCGAGACGCTGCGCATGACCGAGGCTGGTGCAGGCTCCTCCGAGGGCGAGGGCGCGACGCCTGCCGCCACATCGGGCGTGGTGACGTTCGACCGGCTCGACGACCCGGGTCGGACCATCGTGCGTGACGCATCCGGGGCGATCCTCGCCACCCTGACGGACGGCGCCCGCACCGTGGTGCTGACCGGTCCCGAGCGGACCTTCGACGAGCCGTCCTCGACGGACGTGACTCTGACGACCACCGCCTGGGTCCGGCTCGCGCCGCGTCCGTGGTCGAACGGCGCCGAGAAGTCGGGGTGGTTCCAGGAGTGGTTCAAGACCGCTCGGGCGGACCGAGGTCCCGACATGTTCGAGATAGCGATGCAGTACGTCGACGGCGCGCCGACGGCCTTGGACAGCAAGGGTCGTCGTTACCGCGGCGATGCCTCCTTCGGCCCTGTCAACCGCAGCGGCGAGGGGCGGCGCGAGTCCAACGATTTCAACGACTACCTCGGGATCAGGTGGACCTTCCCCGACCGAGGTGTCGACCTCCCCGAGCGGGTCCGCTACGGGTCGCTCGACTGCTCGGGCTTCGTCCGCATGGTCTACGGCTACCGGATGGGCTACCCGCTCCTCGGCACCAACAACGCCGGTCCTGGCCTCCCGCGCCGTGCGTACGCGATCGAAGCTTTCGGCCCCGGCGTCACCATCGTGCGCGACAAGGGCAGGACAGCCACCGACTACGAGGCTCTGCAACCGGGAGATCTGGTGTTCTTCCAGACCGAGGGCAGCGTCTCTCAGCTCGACCACGTCGGCATCTACATGGGGGTCGATGATGCTGGCCAGCACCGGTTCATCTCCAGCCGGGAGACCGTGAACGGGCCGACCATGGGCGACGTCGGGGGCGCGTCGGTTCTCGATGACGGGCGCTTCTTCTCGACCGGGTGGCGCGCGGCGCGTCGGATCTGACCCCGCTCCTCTCATCCCGAGCGGTCGGACCGGCAGCTCCCGATTGGCCGCGGGGCGGACTGGGTATGGGGACAGTCGACTCGGAGCCAGAGCGGCTCGAGCCACGACAACAAGGAGCGAAGCGACACCATGATCGTTCTCGGACTCATCCTGCTGCTGGTTGGTTGGCTGACCAGCCTCTCCATCCTCACCACCATCGGCATCGTGCTGGTGGTCGTCGGAGCCGTGCTCTTCCTGCTCGGCGCCGTCGGACGCCCTGTTGCCGGACGCAAGGTCTGGTATTGACCGGCCCCGCTCCGAGCAGCAGCTGACGAAGGCCCCCGCACCCCGGTGTGGGGGCCTTCGCCATGGATGGCATGGGCGGCATACGTCCGAACGCCCGCCCGCTCAGGCGCGCCTCCGATGTGGGCCCGGTTCGCACTGGCACGAGCACGTGGCGACGCAGCCCCCGCCGACCCAGCACCGGGTCGGGCAGGTGCACGACGGAACCGGAGGAGCTGCAGCGCGGAGGAGCCGGACGATCCGGCGACGCTCCCGAGCGCTTCGCTGGGCGCGCTCGTCGAGGTCACGGAGTGTCGGGTGGTCGGTCATGGCAGCGGCCTCGACCCGAAGTCGGTCACGCTCGGGACGGAGGCGATACCACCCCTTGGCCGGCGCCCGGTCGTAGCGGGGCATCAGCGCGCGCAGCGGCGGCACCTCGTCGGGAGGAGCGACGTCGAGGTGCGCAGGGAAGCGCCGGTGGGCGTTGTCGCGAAGGACGTCCCGGGGAACCGGATCCACCTGTCGCCCAGCCGAGTCGATGACCGCCAACCGCAGGCCGGCCATGGCGAGAACCCTCACCAGAGTGTCGACCGCGATCCGCCCACGGGCGGACTCGAGCCGACCCACCGCAGCGCGCGACAGGCCGAGCCGCTCGGCCAGCTCCCGCTGGCTGAGATCTGCCAGTCTGCGAGCCCGCACGACGTAGCGGCTGGCATCGAACGCGTCGTCCATGACCACCTCCCATGACCACCTCCCATGACCACCTCCCATGACCGTTGAGGGAAGTGTGCAGGCGCCCACCGACACTCCGGCGTGCCCCTCGAGGGCGCGGCGCCCAGCGGATCGCCATGGGCCCCAGAGCCCTACGTCACTGCTCCGCCTGTGGGAGCAGTGGGACCCACTGCTCCCACAGGCGGAGCAGTGACGTAGGACGGCCGGGGTGCAGCATGGCGGGTTCTTCCCTGCCCGGAACGGCCCAGGAAACCGGCGCAGCGAGCGGAACGCCTGTGATCAGAGGTTGATCATGTGGCCCGCGATGCCCTCGATGGCTTCCTTCATCGCCTCGCTGAGCGTGGGGTGGGCGAAGATGTTGCGTGCGACCTCGTCGGCGGTGAGGTCCCACTGCTGGGCCAGCGTGAGGGCGGGAAGGAGCTCGGTGACCTCGGGTCCGATCAGATGCGCGCCGAGCAGCTCGTTGTGCTCGGCATCGGCGACGATCTTGACGAACCCGACGCCCTCGGCCATGCCGCGAGCCTTGCCGTTGGCCGAGAACGGGAAGCTCGACGTCTTGACGTCGTAGCCCTTCTCCCTGGCCTGGGCCTCCGAGTAGCCGAACGAGGCGATCTGCGGCTGGCAGAAGGTCGCCCGCGGGATCATGTCGAAGTTGATCTCCATCGTCTCGGCGTCGCCGATCGTCTCGGCGGCGACGACGCCCATCGCCTCGGCGGTGTGGGCGAGCATGAGCTTGCCGGTGACGTCGCCGATGGCGAAGACGGTGGGGATGCTCGTGCGGCCCCGCCCGTCGACCGCGATGGCGCCCCGTTCGGTCATCGCCAGACCGAGCGACTCGAGGCCGTAACCCTGCGTGCGGGGCGCGAAGCCGATGGCCTGGAGCACCTTGTCGGCCTCGAGGACCTGCCGCTCACCACCGGCCGCGGGGCTGACGGTGACCTTGACGTTGCTGCCGGTGTCCTCGATCGCCTCGACCTTGGTCGAGAGCATGACCTTGACCCCGAGCTTCTTGTACTGCTTGAGCAGCTCCTTGGACACATCGGCGTCCTCGGTCGGGACCATCCGGTCGAGGAACTCGACGATCGTCACGTCGACGCCGAAGTTCTTCATGACATAGGCGAACTCGACGCCGATGGCGCCCGAGCCGGCGATGATGATGGACCCTGGCAGCTCGTCGCTGAGGATCTGCTCCTCGTAGGTGACGACACGGTCGGACAGGGACGTCCCGGGGATGAGGCGGGTCGTCGCGCCGGTGGCGATGATGAGGTTGTCGAAGGACAGCGTGCGCGAGGATCCGTCGTTGAGGGCGACGTCCATCGTGGTGGCGCTGGTGATCGTCCCCCAGCCGTCGACCTCTTCGATCTTGTTCTTCTTCATCAGGTAATGGACGCCCTTGGCGCTGGCATCGGCCACCGCGCGGCTGCGCGCGTGCGTCGGCCCGAACGACATCGTGGCGTCGCCCTCGATGCCGAAGGTCTTCTTCTCGTGCGTGATGATGTGGGCGATCTCCGCATTGCGCAGGAGCGCCTTGCTCGGGATGCAGCCGACGTTGAGGCAGACCCCGCCCCAGTACTGCTTCTCGACGACTGCGACCTTCTTGCCGAGCTGGGCCGCGCGGATCGCCGCGACGTAACCACCAGGACCAGCACCGAGCACAACGACATCGAAATCAGCCATGGCCGACAGCCTATCGGTGCACGCGCGCCCCCTCGGACCACGCCCTCCCGTCCGGCAGACGCCGGTCGGCGAACAGGTCCGACCGGTCGCGGATTGCCTGTGTCCCAGACCACATCTGGGGGCCGGCGCGGAGTAAGTTCCGCGACGCATGGCCGGACCCCCTCCGGCCCTGACCAACGGAGGTCAACGCGTGAGTACCACTCCGCACCGCCACGAGGCACCGCCCGCGAACAAGGGCCTGCTGGCCCTCGCCGGTGTCCTCCTGCTCATCCCCATCGTCGCGCTGATGCTCGTCGGCACCTACGCCAAGGACGGGCCGCGCATCGGTGGCTTCCCCTTCTTCATCTGGTACCAGTTCCTCTGGGTCGTCATCTGCTCGGCGCTCACGTACACCGCCTACCGCGTGGTCCTCCGGGCCAGGCCGCACGTGCCCATGAACCCCGAGGGGACCGAGTTCCTCGACGAGGCCGGAAACGAGGCCGGCGACGCTGACGGCACGACCGACTGGAGGGGTCAGTCATGAGCACCCTGCAGGCAGCGACCGGTCAGCAGACCGGTGTCAACGGCGTCGCCCTCGCCGTCCTCATCTTCTTCTTCGTCGTCGTCGCGGGAGCCGGCTTCTGGGCCGCCCGTTGGCGTCGCCCGGCCAGCATGGAGAGCCTCGAGGAGTGGGGTCTCGGCGGCCGGTCCTTCGGCACGTGGATCACGTGGTTCCTGCTCGGCGGCGACCTCTACACGGCATACACCTTCGTCGCCGTGCCCGCGGCGATGTTCTCCGCCGGGGCCGTGAGCGGCTTCTTCGCCGTCCCGTACACGATCATCCTCTACCCGATCATCTTCATCTTCATGTCGCGCCTGTGGTCGGTCTCGCACCGCCACGGCTACGTCACCCCGGCCGACTTCGTCCAGGGCCGCTCCGGCTCGCGCGCCCTCTCCCTCGCCGTCGCGGTGACCGGCTTCCTCGCGACGATGCCCTACATCGCCCTCCAACTCGTCGGCATCCAGGCGGTCCTCGAGGTCGCGGGCGTCGGCAGCGGCGGGAGCTGGATCGCCAAGGACCTGCCGATCTTCATCGCGTTCCTCGTCCTCGCGCTCTACACCTACACCTCGGGTCTGCGCGCGCCGGCGATCATCGCGTTCGTCAAGGACATCCTCATCTACCTCGTCATCATCGTCGCGGTGATCTACCTGCCCTCGAAGGTCGGCGGCTGGGCCCACATCTTCGACGCCGCCCAGCACAAGATGGAGTCGACCAACCCGGCCACCGGCAAGCACGTCGGCGTCTTCATCCCCGCGAGCAACCAGTACTGGGCCTACGCGACGCTCGCACTCGGTTCGGCCATGGCGCTGTTCATGTACCCGCACTCGGTCACGGCGACCCTCTCGGCGCAGAAGCGCAACACGATCCGCAAGAACGCCTCGATCCTGCCGGCCTACTCCTTCCTGCTGGGCCTGCTCGCCCTTCTCGGGTGGGTCGCGATCGCAGCGGGGACGAAGCCGATCGGCCTCGACGGCAAGCCCAACCCGCAGCTCGTCGTCCCGCAGCTCTTCGAGGACTACTTCCCGTCGTGGTTCGCCGGTGTCGGCTTCGCGGCCATCGCCATCGGCGCGCTGGTCCCGGCGGCGATCATGTCGATCGCGGCTGCCAACACGTTCACCCGCAACATCTACAAGGCGTGGCTGCGTCCGGACGCGACGGTCAAGCAGGAGGCCCAGGTCTCGAAGATCACCTCGCTCGTCGTCAAGGCGTTCGCCCTCATCTTCGTCCTCACCCTCGACAAGACGAACGCTCTCAACTTCCAGCTGCTCGGCGGCATCTGGATCATGCAGACGTTCCCGTCGGTCGTGTTCTACCTCTACACGAAGTGGTTCCACCGGCGCGCCCTGCTCGTCGGCTGGGCCGTGGGCATGATCTACGGCAGCGTCGCCGCGTACAACGTGATCAACCCGGTCACGAAGGCGCACTTCGGCGGGTCGGTCGCCGAGATCCCGGGCATCGGCGAGATGGGCTACATCGCGCTGACGGCGTTCGTGATCAACCTGCTCGTCACCGTCGTGCTCACGGTGATCCTCCGGGCCGCCAAGGTCGGCGACGGGCCCGACGAGACGATCCCCGCGGACTACTTCGCCGACGCGGGCGACCCCCGGGTCGCGAAGATCGACGTCGGCCCGCACGAGCTGACCCCCTCCGCCTGACGGGACCATCCATCAGCGGTCGACGAACGACCGAGCGGTATGCCGCTGGGCCGGGTTCCTCGGGGCAGGTTCTAGCGGTCCTCGCAACACCT
>NZ_AWSA01000003.1 GCF_000576595.1 Intrasporangium oryzae NRRL B-24470
CCTGTCAACGGTGTCTCGGGACATCACACCTCCGGGTACGTCACCAGCCGAACCTGCAGGGCCGCCACCTCGCCCTCGGGGTCGCGCAGGACGAGGCCCGCGTTCACCGTGTGGAGGAACGCCGTCGCGAAGCCCTCGTCGCCGAGGCCGTCCGTGTAGGCCCGGTCGACGAGGTCGCGCAGGCCTCCGAGCTCGAGGTGCACCACCTCGACGAGGCCGCCACCGACGTGGAGGTGGTCCTCCGGGCCCCACGCGGTCTCCTCGCGGACCTCACCTCCGTCGGCGAGAGGTGCGAGGGCGGCAGCGCGCTCGGGCCCGGGTGCGACCGAGCCCCGGTGGACGGCATACAGGTCGGTGTCGGAGCGAGCGTCGTCGACGCCGGTGGCGCGCGAGCCACCGAGGAAGACCGCCACCACGGAGTCGAGCCCGAGGAGCGCGTCGGCCAGCCGTTCGTCGTTCGGGCTGTCCAACCGGCCGTCCCGCTGTCCGTCCCGCTGTTTGTCTGCGTCGCCTCGAGTCATGGCGCCGAGCGTAGGGACGGCGGTCGCCTCCCGTCCCAGGGGTTTCTCACGCAGCGGGACGGAACCCCGGAAGCGACTGCCCGAGCCAGGTGAGCGCCTGCGGGACGTAGGGCAGGAACACCGAGACGCGGTGCCCACCGGTCTTCAGCATGACCGTCGTCACCGACAACGGCGGGCGGGCCTCGTGCAGGAACTGGGCCGTCGTCGGGTAGGCGAGCGAGTCGGACTTGCTCGCCATCACCCACATGGCGAGGGCCGGAGGGTTGGTGCGAGCCGTGTGGACGAGGTCGTAGCCGCGCGCGGCCGCCGAGCCCGCCGTGATCGGGTCGTAGGAGCGGGAGAAGTCCGGCCGGAAGTAGCCCTCGAAGACGATCGACGCCCCGAAGATGTCCGGGTGGCGCACGCCGAGCATCGCGGAGCACCAGCCGCCGAAGGAGTAGCCCATGACCGCCCACGACGACCGCGTCGTCTGGGCGCGGAAGTGGCCGACGACCCAGCTCGGGATGTCGCGGGCCAACCACGTCTCGTCCAGGGGACCGGAGAGCGCCGGCGCGTCCACGCACTCGGTGTCGAGCGAGCCGGGGTTGTTGATCTGGGGCATCACGACGATGGACGGCGCGATCTGGTGCGAGGCGATGAGCGCGTCCATCGTCTGGTCGATGTGGATCATCCCGAGGTAGGCGTCGGGGTGCCCTGGGTATCCGTGCAGTCCCATGATCACGGGGTACCGCTTCGGCGAGCTCGGGTCGTAGCCCGGCGGGAGGTAGACGATGACCGCTCCTCGTATGCCGCTGCGGGGCCCCATCACCGTGTAGCGCTGGATGCGCTGCCCGGGCGAGGGCAGGGGCGGCAGCACCGTGGGCGCGTGCAGCTCCGTCAGGCCGGCGCCGTGCACCTTCGCGTCGACGGCCTGGCGCGCCGTCCCACCGTTGTGCATCGACGTCGTGGTGGCGTTGGCTCCGAGAAGGTCGCTCCAGCTGATGTAGAACAGGTACTGGTCGTTGAGGACCGCCGCCGAGAGGATGACGACGGTGAGGCTGAGCGCGATCGCCTCGGCCCCCCGCGCTGCGATGCCGACCCAGCGCCGCCTCGCGCGCGGCAGGCCCAGGACGAGCACGAGGAAGAGGATGATGGCGACCGCCGCCAGTACGGCGAGGAGCGCGCCGCTCGTCAGCTCCATGGTTCCTCCTCGACGTGGGCGCTGATGGCGCCCGCGGTGTCCTGTCTGCGAGGTTAGGCAGGCAGCTTGTGAGGTTCGCGGACGGATGCTGGGAGTTGCCGGGGCCGTTCCTGAGCGCGGGTCGAGGTCACCCTGAGCCCAGTCCGAGGGCCCCGTCCCCGCCCGCGGCCTGGCCCCCGATGTGCGGAACCGTTCCGCGTCCCGTCGCAACGGAATAGGCTCTGATGTCGAAAGCAACCGACGGGTGGTCGGCCCCAGGCAGCGGGGGCCGGCCGCCCGTCGGCATGTTCCGCCCCTGCCCTCGTCCCTGAAGACCGTCGCCCGGACGGCCGGGCCGGAGTCCCCGCCCCTTCTGGTCCGCGGGTTCGTCGCGCGTGCCCGCCCGGCGGCATACTCACGGGGTGAAGAACCTCAACGAGCGGATCCCGCGGGACCCCGATCCCGACGCCCTCTACGAGGTGTTCACCGAGTGGACCTCCGAGCGGGGGCTCACGCTCTACCCGCACCAGGAGGAGGCCTTCCTCGAGGTCCTGAGCGGCAGCAACGTCATCCTCGCGACGCCGACGGGCTCGGGGAAGTCGCTCGTCGCGACCGCCGCCCACTTCACGGCGCTCGCCGAGGATCGTGTCAGCTTCTACACCGCACCGATCAAGGCGCTCGTATCGGAGAAGTTCTTCGCGCTCTGCGAGCAGTTCGGCGCCGACAACGTCGGGATGATCACCGGTGACGCGACGGTCAACGGCGACGCCCCGATCATCTGCTGCACGGCGGAGATCCTCGCCAACCTCGCCCTGCGCGAGGGCCCGGCCGCCGACATCGGGCTCGTCATCATGGACGAGTTCCACTTCTACTCCGAGCCCGACCGCGGCTGGGCGTGGCAGGTGCCGATCCTCGAGCTGCCGCAGGCGCAGTTCGTCCTCATGTCGGCGACCCTCGGCGACGTCACGATGTTCCGCGATGACCTCACCCGCCGGACCGGCCGCTCGACGGCCGTCATCGCCGGCACGGAGCGCCCGGTCCCCCTCGAGTTCTCGTATGCCGTGACGCCCCTCCACGAGACGATCGAGGAGCTGCTCGAGAAGGACCGCGCGCCGATCTACGTCGTCCACTTCACGCAGGCGGCCGCGCTCGAGCGGGCGCAGAGTCTCATGGGCGTCAAGATCACGAGCCGCGAGGAACGCGACGCGATCGCCGAGCGGATCGGCGGGTTCCGCTTCGGGGCCGGCTTCGGGCGGACCCTCTCGCGCCTCGTCCGGCACGGCATCGGCGTCCACCACGCGGGCATGCTGCCCAAGTACCGTCGCCTCGTCGAGCAGCTCGCGCAGGACGGCCTGCTCAAGGTGATCTGCGGCACCGACACGCTCGGCGTCGGCATCAACGTCCCCATCCGAACCGTCCTGCTCACCGGCCTGACGAAGTTCGACGGGACGAAGCAGCGCACGCTCAAGGCGCGCGAGTTCCACCAGATCGTCGGCCGGGCCGGCCGCGCCGGGTTCGACGCACGCGGCTGGGTCGTCGCCCAGGCCCCGGAGCACGTCATCGACAACCTCCGCGCCGTCGAGAAGGCCGGCGACGACCCCAAGAAGCAGAAGAAGATCCCGCGCAAGAAGGCGCCGGAGGGGTTCGTCGGCTGGTCCGAGGAGACCTTCGAGCGGCTCATCGCGGCCGAGCCCGAGCCGCTCCAGCCGCGGATGCGGGTGTCGCACTCGATGCTCGTCAACCTCCTTGCCCGAGAAGGCAACCCGGTCGCCCACGCAGTGCGGCTCCTGTCCGACAACCATCACGAGGCCAAGGACCAGCGGCGCCTCCAGCGGCACGCACTCGTCCTCGCGAAGGAGCTCATCACCTCCGGCGTCGTCGAGCGGCTCCCCACGGCCGAGGCGTCGGGGCGGCGCCACGCCCTCACGATCGACCTCCAGCGCGACTTCGCCCTCAACCAGCCGCTCGCGCCCTTCGCGCTCGCCGTCATGGACACCCTCGACCCCGACTCCGACACCTACGCCCGCGACATCGTCTCCGTCATCGAGGCGATCCTCGAGGACCCCCGCCAGGTTCTCTGGGCCCAGGAGTTCAAGGCCCGGGGCGAGGCCGTCGCCGCGATGAAGCTCGACGGGATCGAGTACGAGGAGCGGATGGAGCGGCTCGAGGAGGTCACGTGGCCCAAGCCGTTGGCCGACCTCCTCGAGGTGACGCTCACGGCATACCGCCAGACCCACCCGTGGCTCTCGGCGGACGCGCTCTCGCCGAAGTCCGTCGTCCGCGAGATGTACGAGCGTGGCATGACGTTCAACGAGTTCGTCTCCGCCTACGGGCTGTCGCGGTCGGAAGGGCTGCTGCTGCGCTACCTCACCGACGCCTATCGGACCCTGCGCCACACGGTGCCCGAGTCGGCGCGCACCGAGGAGCTCGAGGACATCATCGAGTGGCTCGGCGAGCTCGTCCGCCAGACCGACTCGAGCCTGCTCGACGAGTGGGAGGATCTCGTCAACCCGTCCGAGGCGCTCGCTCACCAGGCCGAGGTCGCGCCGCCGGCACGTCCGCTCACCGCCAACGAGCGCGCCTTCACCGTCATGATCCGCAACGCGATGTTCCACCGGGTCGAGCTCGCGTCGCGCGACCAGTGGGAGTCGCTTGGGGAGCTCGAGGCCCGGGTCGCCGAGCTGACCGACCCGCCCCGCAAGGTCGTCATGGACGCCGACGCGTGGAACGACGCCCTCGGCGCCTACTACGACGACCACGACGCCATCGCGACCGACCAGGAGGCCCGCTCCCCCGCGCTGCTCCAGGTCGAGAAGACCCCGACCGAGTGGCGGCTGCGCCAGGTCGTCGTCGACCCCGACGGCGACAAGGACTGGGGCATCGTCGCGACCGTCGACCTGCCGGCGAGCGACGAGGTCGGCGCGGCCGTCCTCACCGTGACCGGATTCGAGCGGCTCGGTGGGTGACCTTCCCGGCTCGGAGACGTTCGTCGCGACTCCCGACCGCGGCGGCAACGGCACCGGGGTGCTCGTCCTCTCGGGGTCGAGCGGACGGGTGGAGCGGGACCGCGCGGAGCTGCTCGCCGCCGCCGGGGTCGCCGCCCTGACCTACCGCTGGTTCGGCGGCTCGGATGGCCCCGATGGCATCTGCGAGCACCCCCTCGAGTCGTTCTCCTGGGCCGTGGAACGCCTTGCGGCGCAGTGCGACCGGGTCGTCCTCATGGGCGCCTCCAAGACGGCTGAGGCCTTCCTCCTATATGCCGCTGACGACCCTCGCGTCGACGCCGTCGTCGCGCTCGCGCCGAGTCACGTCGCGTGGGCCAACGTCGGCCCGGGGGCGGACGGTGCGGTGCGCCCGTGCCGGTCGTCATGGAGCCGTGGCGGGGTGCCGGTGCCCTTCGTCCCCTATGACGACGACATCGCCGTCGACACCGACCCACCGGCCTTCGAACCGGTCTACCGGGGCAGCCTGCGCACCTTCGCCGACCGGGTCGAGGCGGCACGGATTCCGGTCGAGCGGTTCTTCGGCGACGTGCTGCTCGTCGCCGGCGGTGACGACCGGGTCTGGCCGGCGCTCGACTTCGCTCGGGAGATCCAGGCCCGGCGAGCGGCATACGACCTGCCGACGACGCTGGTGACGCATCCCGGGGCGGGACACCGCGTGATCCTGCCCGGAGAGTCCGTGGCCGAAGGTGGGATGCGGATGGCGCGGGGCGGCACCGAGGCGGCCGACCGCGAGCTGGGCCGGCTCGCCTGGCCGCTCGTGCGACGCGTCCTCGATCTGAACTCCTGAGCCATTACGCCTGACCCCTGAGACCGCCCAGCCCCACCACCACACCAACTCCGCCCCGGCGGACTCGGCGGGCTCTCCGAGGCCCGAACCAACGCAACAACTCCGCCCCGGCGAAGAAGCAGGGTGCCGAGCCGTGAGGCGAGGCCCCGAAACGGGTATGCGTCCGGAGGGCCACGGATGCACCGTGGGCTGAGAGGATCGCGGGCATGGACACGTCGGACGTCAAGCAGATCTCGCGGCAGGCCAGCAACAACCCAGCACTCGAGACCCTCGCGCGGGTGGGTTACGCCGTCAACGGGGTCCTCCACATCATGATCGGCCTCATCGCGCTCCAGCTCGCGTGGGCCGCCTCCTCGACGAGCGCAGACCAGACCGGTGCTCTCGGGGCCCTCTCCGACAACACGTTCGGCCGGATCACGCTGTGGGTCGCGGTCATCGGCTGGCTCGGCCTCGCCGTCTGGCAGATCACCGATGCGATCTCCGGCTCGTTCGAGACGAGCGACCGGCTCAAGGCCGCAGCCAAGGCCGTCCTCTACCTCGCACTCTCGTGGACGGCGTTCCGGTTCGCGCAGGGCACGAAGTCGTCGGGCAAGCAGCAGACGACCGACTTCACGGCATCCCTCATGTCGAAGCCCTTCGGGGTGTGGCTCGTCGGGCTGGTGGGCCTGGTCATCATCGGCGTCGGCGTCTACCACGTCGTCAAGGGCTGGAAGCAGACGTTCCTGCGCGACCTCGAGACCCACCCGGGCGACTTCATTGTCAAGGCGGGTCGGTTCGGCTACATCGCGAAGGGCGTCGCCCTGGCGATCGTCGGCGGCCTCTTCGTCCTCGCCGCGATCCGCCACAAGCCGAGCGAGTCGCGGGGGCTCGACGGCGCCCTGCGCAACCTCCTCGGCGCGCCGGCAGGGCAGCTGCTCCTGACGCTCGTCGCGGTCGGGCTCATCGCGTTCGGTGTCTACTGCTTCGGCCGCGCGCGCCACGCGGAGGTCTGAGCGCACTCTGCCCTCGGGTCACGGCCCGGCGACACCGCGCGAGGCGGTGTCGCCGGGCCGCGCGGCTCGGGTGCAGGTGTCCGAGCGCCCTACGTCACTGCCCAGGATTGGTGAGCAGTGCCGTAGCGCGCGGCAGGCCCGCTCCCGGGGCCCTTACGTCACTGCCCAGCGTTGTTGGGCAGTGACGTAGCGCGCGGGGTGGGCCTACCCGCCTCCGCTGCCGCCCGAGCCGAAGCCGGCGACGAGGTTGATCGTGGCGGCGATGACGACCGTGCCGTAGAGGTAGGCGAGCATCGTGTGACCGAGGACGATGCGACGGATGTCCGAGGTCTTGAGGTCCGTGTCGGAGACCTGGTAGGCCATCCCGAGGTTGAACGAGAAGTAGGCGAAGTCCGAGAAGGTCGGGTCCTCGTCCTGGTTGAAGTCGATCGGCGGCCTGGGGCTCGCGTAATAGACCCGGGCGTAGCGCAGCAGGTAGACGGTGTGGACACAGAGCCAGCCCACCGCGACCGCGACGACGCCGATGAGGGCATCCACGACCTGCGCCGTCCCTTTGGCCGTGCTGCCGATGAGGAGGGCACCGACTCCGCAGAGGCTCGCGAGTCCCACGAGGATGACGACGACGTCGTACCAGGCAGCGTCACCGTCGCGACCAGCGACCTTCTCCCTCGTGGACGGCGCGTCATGGCGCATGACGTGCCTGAGCAGGGGCAGGGCGAAGACGAGGCCTCCCACGATGAACCCCGCGAGGCCGTGGGTGAGCGGCTCTCCCGCCTGGCCGAGCGGAAGCGCGAATCCGGCGATCATGCCGACGACGAGGGCGACTGCGAGCCGCCGGCGGATGGTGGGCACGTTCGGACGCTACTCCGCGTCGATCGGACCGCGCTGGACGCTCGCCGAACGCCAGCCGAGAGCGCGCCGGACGCGCGCCGGGTGTCGGCCACCGCGCCGACCCGGCCGTGGTCGGCAGGACCACCGATCGGGTATGTCGATCGGTGGTCGCGCATCCCCGTTGCCGCCCGCCCCGACCCTAGGATCCGAGACATGGCCGACCTTGCCGCACCCGTGCGCCGCAGCCTCACCGTCGTCGTCAACCCGACGAAGGTCGAGGAGCTCGACGCCGCCAAGAAGGTCGTCGCCGACGCGTGCGCCCTCCACGGCTGGGAGTCCCCCCGCTGGATCGAGACCACGGCGGAGGAGACCGGCGAGAAGCAGGGGCGCGAGGCCGTCGAGTCCGGCGCCGACGTCGTCGCGTCCCTGGGAGGCGACGGCACCGTCCGCGCCGTCGCCTCGGCGCTCGTCGGGACCGAGGTCGCCCTGGGGCTCCTCCCCGGTGGCACCGGCAACCTCCTCGCGCGCAACCTCGACCTGCCCATCGACACGCTCGAGAACGCCGTCGAGGCGCTCCTGACCGGCTCCGAGCGGCGCATCGACGTCGGTTACGCCGCAGTGGGGGAGCAGCCCGAGGAGGTCTTCCTCGTCATGACCGGCCTCGGTCTCGACGGCGAGATCATGGCCGGCACCAGCGAGAAGGTGAAGGCGGCCGTCGGCTGGGGCGCCTATGTCCTCGCTGCCGCGGGCAAGGTCTTCAGCCGTGGCTTCTCCGTCACGGTCGAGGGGGGCAGCGAGATCCCGCTCCGGCGGCACGCCCGCACTGTGGTCATCGGCAACTGTGGCACTCTTCAAGGCGGCATCGAGCTCCTGCCCGACGCGCAGCTCGACGACGGCCTCCTCGACGGCGTCATCATCGCGCCGAAGGGCGCCCTCGGCTGGGGCTCCGTCCTCGTCGACGTCGCGACCCGACACCGCGCCGGACACCGCCGCCTCGACCGGCTCAAGGGCGCACGTCTCCGGATCAGGGCAGCGGAGGCAGTCGAGGTCGAGATCGACGGCGACCCCATCGGCGAGCACCGCGAGCTCTCCGTGCGCGTCGAGCCCCGGTCACTGGTGGTGCGCGTTGGCTGAGGAGATCGCCCGGCAGGACCCAGCGGCATACGGCCCGACTCGTGCGGCGCAAGCCGAGGAGGGTCAGCGCGCCCGCGAGCAGGCGACGTCCGGCAGCAGCCGGTGGCGACGGATGCGCAAGGCGATCGGCTTCGGCCTGCTCTTCGCCGTTCCGGTGACGGCGCTCGCCTTCGTCGTGCGCGAGAAGCTCCTGCCGGTGATCGAGATCGACCAACGGGCGATCATCGCTGCCACCGACGTGACGCGGGCCAACCCCGGGCTCCGCACCGCCCTGCTCGTCTGGCAGGAGATGACCCAGCCGAGGTGGCTCTACATCCTCGCCACCCTCCTGTGTGTCTGGGTCTGGCGACGCTACGGCCTCACGAGCCGGGCGATCTGGGCGTTCGTCACGATGATGGTGGCCTGGAACCTCCAGCTCGTCCTCAAGGAGGTCGTCCGGCGCGCCCGACCCGTCGTCAGCGACCCGGTGTCCCACGCTCCGGGCTACAGCTTCCCGTCGGGTCACGCGGCCAACGTCGCGGCCGTCGCCACGGCTGTCATCCTGCTCGTCTGGCCGATCTGCTCGCCGCGGGCGCGCGGCGTGGTCATCGGCGTCAGCGCGGGGGTCGTCCTGGTCACGATGCTCGACCGGGTCTTCCTCGGCGTCCACTTCCCGTCCGACGTCGTCGGCGGACTCATGTTCGGAGTCGGGCTCGTCACGGCTTCGTACCTCGGCTACGTCGGATGGAACCCCGCCCGACCCAACGACACCCCTCCCCCCGAGGGGCACTCCGGCCCCGAATCGTCGAAAGGCCTCAGGTGAACCATCCCGTCCTGCACCGTTACGAGATCGACCCAACCCGGCCCGCCATCGGGTCCGCCCTGCGCGACCTCGGCCTGCGCGTCGCCGCACCCGCCGTCGTGCTCTTCGCCATCATCACCGGTCTCGGCTTCCTCATCGTCGGGCCGCTCGGTGACCTCAAGTCCGAGACCTCCGTCAACAAGACGCTCCAGGACACCCGGAGCGCCACGTGGGACGCCGTGACCGCCGTGTGGTCGCACATCGGCAACACCGAGATCATCATCGGCGTCTGCGTCATCGTCGTCGCCATCCTGTGGTGGCGGACCAAGCAGTGGTGGTATGCCGTCATCCCCGCCATCGCGATCGCGACCCAGGCGAGCGTCTTCGTCGCGGCGACCACCGTCGTCGGACGCGACCGGCCGCAGGTTCCGCACCTCGACCCGGCACCGCCCACGTCGAGCTACCCGAGCGGGCATGTCGGCGCCTCAACCGCGCTCTACGTCACCTTCGCACTCATGGCGCAGCGGATCGAGCGAGCCTGGCTGCGGCAGGTCGTCACGGTCGTCTGCCTCGTCGTGCCGTTCCTCGTCGCCTACGCCCGCCTCTACCGGGGCATGCACCACCTGTCGGACGTGCTCGTCGGCATGCTCAACGGGCTCGTCTGCGTGGTCCTGGCCTGGCTGTGGCTGCGACGTGACACCAGCCGCTCGGGTGCCGGCGTCAAAGCCGCCCGCACCGACCAGGTCGCCGAGCCGCGCTGAGGCTCACCCCGCGCCCCGCGCCCTACGGCACTGCCCAACCATTGTGGGCAGTGCCGTAGGGCTGTCATTCGATGCCGAGGCGCTGCTTCTCGTCCGCGACCCACAGCCGGATGAGTCCCTCGAAATGGGCGAGGAACACGTCGTGCTCGTGGGCCGGGTACGTCGTGACGACGGTCGAGTTGAGCAGGTGGTGGAAGGCCTCCGACTGGACCCACTCGAGGACCGCGCGGTCGAGGTGCGGCAGGTGGTGCTCGCACCAGGCCCAGTAGGCCTCGGTCTCGAAGTACTCGTCGGCGAGGGCGAGGTACGCGTCGAGCTTCGCCGCCTCGGAGAGGTCGTCCCGGTCGGCGATGTCGAAGTAGCGACGCATGGTGAGGTCGAGAGGAGGCCGCCGTCCGGTCACGAGGCAGTAGGCCGACCACCGCACGAGCGCCTTGATCGCCCACGGGAAGTAGTAGTGCAGCGAGGTCACCGCCACGTCCGGACAGGCGTTCGCATAGTCGATCGGGTAGACGTCATCACCCGTCACGAGCATCTCGGCCGAGTTGAACTCCCATCCGAACATCGCGTTGACGATCCGGCTGATCGCCGCGACCTGGTGGCCCGCCGAGGGCGACAGGAAACCGTGCGACACGGCATACCGGTTGTGCATCGGCTGCTCGGGACGGAAGTCCATGACCATCGTCTCGGGGCCGATCGACAGAGCCCGCGCGAAGTGCTCGTAGTCGACCGTCGACTGCAGGTGCATGAGCATCTCGCCGGAGTCGTCATACGCCCTGACGAGGTCGTGCTCGTCGTTGATGCGTGAGACGCCGCGCCAGCCTCCGCCGTCGAACGGCTTCATGTAGAGCGGGTAGCCGAGCCGGTTGGCGATCGTCTTGAGGTCGAAGGGGCGGTTGTACTTCGCCGACGTGTACGCCCACCGGACGTTGTCGACCGGGTTCTTGTACGGGACGAGCCACGTGTCGGGCACCTTGAGCCCCAGCCGCATGAGCGCGCAGTAGGCGCTGTGCTTCTCCATCGACTGGAACGTGAAGGGGCTGTTGAGCAGGTAGGTGTCGTTCATGAGAGCGGCCTTCTTGAGCCACTCGCGCGGGTGGTAGTACCAGTGCGCGAGCCGGTCGATGACGAGCTCGGTCCGCACCGGCTGGCGCAGGTCGAACGGCTCGATCGTGAGTCGCTCGCTCGTCAGCTCGTGGGTCACGCCGTCGTCGGACGTGATCGGCCCGACGAGGGCGAGGAGCTGCTCGAAAGCCTGCGGCCAGTCCTCCTCCGCCCCGAGCAGCAGCCCGATGAGATGGGTCCGGGTCGTCACCGGGGCCGTGTCGGACATCGTGCGTCTCCTACCTGGGTGAGGGGGTCAGCCGTCTGCGCTGATCCTTGCAGGACTTGCGCCTCCTGTCGCCGGATCGCACCCTGCCGAGAAGGCCGAGACCGAGCGTCGAGCTGGGCGGCATACGGCTCCCCATGCCGTATGCCGCCGTCCCCCGGTCTCGCAGTCGACTCCCCGACGACGGCGGCTCAGTCCGTCACGTCAGCGGCGCCGGCGACGCCCTTGGCGGACGCGTCCACATCCCCGAGGTGGAGCACGAGCTGCGTGCCCGCCGGTGCAGACTGGACGAGCCGCAGGCGCGCGAGCGCCGGGTGGGCGTCGAGCAGCCGGGCGCCGTTCGCGAGCGAGCGCAGGGCTGCCGTCTCAGCCCGGGCCAGCTCGAGCTGGGCCGCGCCCCGCTGCCGGGCCTGCACGAGCTCGGCGGCGGCGCCCCGCACCTCGGGCGGGAGGATGACGTCCTTGACGACGACCTCCGCGACGGCGATACCGACCGACGAGGCGACGGCGGCGGTCGCCGCAGTGATCTCCTCCCGCGGCAGCGCCGTCCCCCGCGTGACCAGCTCGTCGGCGGTGATGCGCGCGAGCGCCTCACGGAGCGCGACCTGCCCGGCCAGGTAGACACGGGCGACCGGGTCGTCCGAGACCTCGACGAAGGCGACCGGCTCGGCGACGGACCAGCGAACCGCCGCCGTCACCTTCGTGGAGATGCCGTCGGCGGTCAGCACCTCCTGCGGCGAGAGCGTCAGCAGGTGCTCGCGAAGGTCGACGCGGACGATCTTCGTGCGCCAGCCACGCCGGTGCCGTCCCGGCGTCAGGACCTGCTCGAGGAGCCCGCGGCGGTAGCGCAGGGCACACTCGCGCGGGCCGACGGTGACGGTGAGGACGGACATCGGGACGACCTCCTTCTGGGGCTGGGCGTACGACGGGCGGCGCACGCTGGGATCGGACGGTGGTGCGGTGGTGCGGTGGTGCGAGCGGCGCCGACCGGCGACGACCCCGGCGGGGGCCCGGACAAGCCGGACCCGCTGGCGAGGGACGACGACACCCGGCCGGCGCCGCTCCAGGGAGTTGAACCCCTCGGCGCCCGAGAGCGCCTTTTCCTGTCTGCTGTACAGGCAGCTGCACCTCGGGTGGGGACGACACGCAGGACCGGCTGTGGCACGCCACGCAGGCTGCTGACCCCACCTCTGTGCGGGACCAAGGATGGAACGAACGGAATGCGCCCGTCCACCGACTTTGTGGTGATGTCTGCCAGGAGACGGCCGAGGCTCCACAGACCCTGTTGACGTCCGGCTCCTGAGCCCTGCTGCCTCTGCTGCCTCTGCTGCCTCTGGTGCGAGACTGGTCCGGGTGAGCTCCCGACTCGTCGACATCACCGAGAGCCTGCTCCCCGTGCTTGGCCCCGCTACCGAGCTGCCCGAGGTCGCGTGGTCCGGCCCGCGGACATGGTGGGCCGGCCCGCTCGACGTCGAGGGCCTGGCGGCCGCGAGCGTCACCCTCGCCTCGGCCGCCGCGACCCGGCTCGCCGAGCGCCGCGGGAACCCTGTGCTGCTCGGGACCACGGCCGATCTCCTCGCCGCGAACTTCGGCTCGCTGGACCACCTGCGCATCGACGGGCGGGCCCCCGTCGGCTTCGCTCCCCTGTCCGGCTACTTCGAGACGGCGGACGGATGGGTCCGGTTGCACGGCAACTACCCGCACCATGCCGCAGCACTGGGCGAAGCACTCGGGGTCGGCGACCGCGACAGCCTCGCCGTCGTCCTGCGGGACCTGTCGGCCCTCGACGTGGAGCGCCGGGTGCGCGCCGCGGGCGGCATCGCGGGTGCGCTGCGGAGACCCGCTGCCTGGCGGACGAGCGAGCCGGCCCGGGCGGTCGACGCCTCCCCGTGGATCGCCGTCGACCTGCATCCCCGCCAGCGCCCACTGCCAGCTGCGAGCGGAAGCCCGCTGAGCGGCATACGCGTCCTCGACCTGACCCGCGTCATCGCGGGTCCGACCGGCTCCCGGCTGCTCGCCCTCCTGGGGGCCGACGTGCTGCGCGTGGACCCACCGCAGCTGCCGGAGCTGCTCGACCAGCACCTCGACACCGGGTTCGGCAAGCGCAGTGCCGTCGCGGACCTTCGCGACCCGGCCGTCGCCGCGCGCCTCCACGAGCTGCTCGACGGGGCCGATGTCCTCCTCACGGGGTATCGCCCCGGCGCGCTCGGAGGCCTCGGCCTCGACCCGGCGAGCCTGGCCGAGCGGCACCCGGACGTCGTCCACGTCAGCCTCTCGGCATGGGGCGAGACCGGGCCGTGGGGCAGCGAGCGGGGCTTCGACAGCATCGTGCAGTCGGTCACGGGGATCGGGCACGTCTACGGATCGAGTGACGGCACAGGGCGCTTCGTGCCTGGCGCGCTGCCGGTCCAGGCGCTCGACCACGCAACCGGGTACGGCATGGCGGCCGCGGCCATGGCGATGCTCGCGTCCGGGCAGGCCGGCACGGCGTCTCTCAGCCTGGCGCGCACGGCACACGTCCTCCTCGACGCCGGGCCGCTGCCGGGCGCGACCGCAGCGACTCTCGATGTCGACCTCGTGACGACGCCCTCGACCCACGGCCTGCTCGTGCACGCGCCGGCCCCGGTCACGCTCGACGGCGTGTCCATCCCGCAGCAGGCTCCGGGTGCCTACGGCCGGGCCGACCTCGCCTGGCTCACGCCCTCGGCGTCCTGATCCGCGCCGCGGCTGCGTTGCCGTGGACCTCCGTGGCGTGGACGACGGCGAGGAACACCGCGGCGACGGCGGCCGTGACGCCGCAGATCGCCCAGACGACGAGGTAGCCGCCGAGGGACGCATGGGCCGTCGCCTCGGAGTCGACCGAGCCGGTCGAGGCGAGCGCGATCGCGAAGACGCTCGAGGCGAAGGCGCCGCCGATCGTCTTCGTCGTGTTCGTCATCCCCGTCGTCAGCCCCGTGTGGGTCGGCGGGGCGGCGGCCGCTGCCGCAGCGGGCAGCCCCGCGACGAGCGCTCCCGAGCCGAGGCCGGCGATGACCATGTTCGTCAGTGTCTGGGCGAGCGAGCCGTGGAACGGCAGGAACAGCAGGTAGCCGATGGCGACGAGGACGGCCGCGCCGACCATCGCGACTCTGGTCCCGGTGCGCCGCCCGACGAGGTGCAGCAGGAGGGCCCCGGCGGCGAGCGACAGGACGTAGGCCCCGATGATGATCGACACCTTCCCGGCCGAGGCGCCGAGCCCGTAGCCCGTCACGGCCGGGTCGGTGCGGGCGAAGGTCGACAGCGGGATCTGCGCGCCGAGGACCGAGACGCCGAAGAGGAACGCCGTCGCCTGGACCGGCCACTGCCCGCGGCCGCCGAGGATGCGCAGGTCGACGAGGGGCTCGGGGTGGGCGAGCTCGACCCGGGCGAACGGCACGAAGGCCAGCGCCCCCGCCACGACGAGGACCCACGGCCACGCACTCCCCGGCCCGAGGACGCGGAGCATGACGAGCCCGGCCATGACGAGCCCGAGCGCGAGGGTGATGAGCCCGAAGCCGCGCCAGTCGATCGAGCCCGAGGCGAGCGCCGGCGACTCCTCGACGCCGAACCAGATCGCCACGAGGGCCAGAGTGACGACGACGGCCGGCAGGGCCAGCAGCGCGGTCATGCCGAGCGACTCGGCGAGCGCACCGCTCGTCAGCGCACCGACGATCACGCCGACCTCGAGCCCGGCGACGAGCAGGCCCGCGGCGCCCCGGACCCGGGACTCCTCGCCGCGGGTCCGCCGGTGGATGATGGCGACCTCCATCGGCAGCCACACGACGTAGAAGCCCTGCAGGGCCCACGCGACGAGGAACGTCCCGAAGGTCGGGGCGAACGCGACCCCCCAGGACGCGACCGCCGTGACGACGGTCGACAGGAGCAGCACCTTGCGGTGACCGATGAGGTCGCCGAGCCGCGCGAGCAGGGGCACGACGAGCGCCGAGACGATGAGCTGCGCCGCCTCGAACCAGTTGACGTCGGCGTCCTTGATCGACAGGTGCCGGGCGATGTCGGTGAAGATCGGCGTGTAGTAGCCCTGCAGGACGCCGCTCGCGAGCTCGACGCAGACGAGGAAGCCGACGATCTTCGTGATCGGGCTGCGGACGACGGCCATCGCGGCGTCGCCGAGGACCGGGGTGTGGACGGGGTCGGCGCTCACGGGGTCGGCGCTCACGGGGTCGGTGCCCACGGGGTCGGTGCTCACGGGTCAGAGCCTCTCGATGAGTCGGCGGTACCAGCTGACGGCATCGCGCAGGTCGTCGACGCCGATCCGCTCGTCGACGCCGTGGATCGCGCCGCGCTGGGCCTCGGTCATCCGGATCGGCGTGAACCGGTAGACCCGCGGCCAGACCCGGTGGAAGTGCCGCGAGTCGGTCGCGGCCATCATGACGTAGGGCACGGGGATCGTACCCGGGAACACGTCGGCGAGCGTGTCGGAGATCAGCTCGTATGCCGCGTCGTCCGTCGGCGAGACCGGGCTCGGTTCGTCGCCGCTGACGAGGGCGACCTCGATGCGAGGATCCTTGACGACCCGTCGGATCCGCTCGAGCGCACCGTCGACCGTCTCGCCCACCATGACGCGCATGTTGACGTGGGCCGTCGCGGTCGCGGCGAGGACGTTGGCGCCGGGTGACCCGCTCAGCTGGGTCACGGCGACCGTCGTCCGGGTCATCGCCGCGGTCTCGTGGCCGAGCCGGGTGAAGACGTGCGTGAGGACGGGGCGCAGGGCCCGCGCGTGGGCGAAGACCCAGCCCAGCGGCATACGGGCGTGGCCGCCGAGGCGCTCGAGCATGGTCACGGTCGGGTCGGGCAGGCGGGCCGGGAAGGGGTGCCTCTCGAGACGGAGGACCGCGCGGGCGATCCGGGCCGTGGCGCCCATCCGTTTCGGGGCGGAGGCGTGGCCGCCGTCGCCGCGGGCGGTGAGGCGGACGTCGACGGTGCCCTTCTCGGAGACGCCGATGACCGCCATGGGGTCGTCGACGCCGGGGAGCGCTCCGCGGACGATCGCCCCGCCCTCGTCCATGACGAACCACGGCTCGACCCCACGGCCGCGCAGGACGGCGACGGCGTCCTTGGCGGCATGGCCGGAGACCTCCTCGTTGCAGCCGAAGGAGAGCCACACGTCCCGACGAGGCGTGAACCCATCCTCGAGGAGCGACTCGACCGCGGCGCACGTCGCGACGAGCGAGCCCTTGCAGTCGAGCGCCCCGCGGCCCCAGACGAACCCGTCCTCGACCGCGCCGGAGAACGGCGGGTGCGTCCAGGCCGTTGCGTCGTCGACCGGGACGACGTCGAGGTGCGCCATGAGCACGACCGGCGCCTCGTCGGTCGTGCCGGGCCAGCGGACGAGGAGGGCGTCGCCGGCGATCCTATCGACCTCGCAGGCCTCGTGGAGGCGCGGGAACTGGGCGCGCAGCTCGTCGAGCAGGGCGCCGAACGCCGCCCGGTCCTCCCTGGCCGGGTCCCGGTCGGAGACGGTGGGGATGCGGATGCACGCGCTCAGGGCGCGGACGGCGACGTCGACGTCGGTGGTGCTCGACATGGACGGAGAGTATGCCGGAGGGCCGGGCCGGGTACGTCACCCCTATGACCGTCATCGGACCGCACTGCCCGCACGACCAGGTCGACCCGCTCGGGGCCGAGGAGGTGCCCTCATGAGGATCAGCGACACCGGCGACCTCTGGTGGAAGAGCGCCGTCATCTACTGTGCGGACGTCCAGACGTTCCTCGACTCGGACGGGGACGGGACCGGCGACCTCCGGGGCCTGGAGGACCGCCTCGACTACCTCAACGACCTCGGCGTCACGTGCCTCTGGCTCATGCCGTTCTACCCGACGGCCCGCGTCGACGACGGCTACGACATCACCGACTTCTTCGGTGTCGACCCGGTGCTCGGGACCCACGGCGACTTCGTCGAGCTCGTCCGCACCGCCCGCGGCCTCGGGATCCGTGTCGTCATCGACTTCGTCATGAACCACACCTCCGACCAGCACCCGTGGTTCAAGTCGGCCCGGCGCAGCAAGGACGACCCGTACCGCGACTACTACGTGTGGAGCCCGATCGAGCCTCCGTCGACCAAGAAGGACGTGGTCTTCCCCGACAAGGAGGACAGCATCTGGCAGCTCGACGAGAAGACGGGCGAGTGGTACCTCCACCACTTCTACAAGCACCAGCCGGACCTCAACGTCGCGAACCCCAAGGTGCAGGAGGAGATCTCGCGGACGCTCGGATTCTGGCTCGAGCTCGGGGTGGCCGGCTTCCGCGTCGACGCGGTGCCGTTCCTCTTCGCGCGCGACAAGGTGCCCGGTGTGAAGGAGCCCGAGGCGTTCAACCCCGACCGCTACCTCGGGGACGTCCGCAACTTCGTCACCCGCCGCGTCGGCGACGCGGTCCTCCTCGGCGAGGTCAACCTGCCCTACAAGGACCAGAAGACGTTCTTCGGGGGGCCCGACGGCGACGGGCTCAACATGCAGTTCGACTTCATCGGGATGCAGAACATCTACCTCTCGCTCGCGCGCGGGGATGCTCGTCCGATCGCGACGGCACTGCGCCGACGGCCCCGCCTCGACGTGACGAGCCAGTGGGCCAACTTCGTGCGCAACCACGACGAGCTGACCCTCGACAAGCTCACGGACGACGAGCGGCAGGAGGTCTTCGACGCGTTCGGCCCCGACCCGGACATGCAGCTCTACGGGCGCGGTCTGCGCCGGCGCCTGCCGTCGATGCTCGGCGGGGACGAGCGCCGGATCCGGCTCGTCTACTCGTTGATGTTCTCGCTGCCGGGAACACCGGTCCTCTTCTACGGGGAGGAGATCGGGATGGCGGAGAACCTCGACGTGCCGGGCCGCCTGGCGGTCCGGACACCGATGCAGTGGACGTCCGGGGAGACCGGCGGCTTCACGCGGGCGCCGAAGCGCCGGATGACGCGACCGATGCCCGGCGGGCTGTTCGGGCCGGACCAGGTCAACGCCGCCGACCAGCGGCACGACCACGGCTCGCACTGGTGGTTCATGCGCAACCTCATCTACACCTACCGGCAGCAGCCGGAGCTCGGCTGGTCCCACGCGGAGATCCTCAAGCAACCCCACCGCTCCGTCCTCGCGCACGTGTGCCGAGAGAAGGAGTCGGGGTGGGCGATGGTGGCCCTGCACAACTTCGGCGCGGACGGGTGCATGGTCCCGGTCGAGCTCGGCGACCTGCCCGCGGGGACCGTCCTTGTCGACCTGCTGGACGGGCTGCACGAGCACGAGCTCGACGCGCACGGCCGGATCGAGCTCGAG
Source organism: Intrasporangium oryzae NRRL B-24470 (assembly GCF_000576595.1). Classification (GTDB taxonomy): domain Bacteria; phylum Actinomycetota; class Actinomycetes; order Actinomycetales; family Dermatophilaceae; genus Intrasporangium_C; species Intrasporangium_C oryzae. The sequence continues at coordinate 18,603 of NZ_AWSA01000003.1, forward strand.
CTCCAGGGCTACGGCTACCGCTGGCTCCGGGTCCTCCGCCCCGAGGAAGGACCGCTCATCTGAGCGGGTGGCGTATGCCGCTGCTCCGGCTCGGCGTTGACGCGCGGTCCCGCGTGGGGTTCCTTTGGGCCATGGGGCAGGCCGACGACGTGACGGTCCGGCGGGTGACGGTCCGGTCGGACGGGCGGCCGTTCGGTGCGCTGGTCGTCGGACAGCACGGCCCCACCGACCCGGGGGCGATGTGCCCGGTCGTCGCGTTCGGCCACGGCTTCGCCCAGGACGCCGGCCGCTACCTCAGCATCCTCACCGGCCTTGCGGCGCGTGGCTACGTCGTCGTCGCGCCCGACAGCGAGACGCGGCTCTGGCCGAGCCACGCCCGCCTCGCCGACGACCTCTGGCGCGCGATCGAGTGGGCCAGGTCCTCGTCACCGCACGCCGATCCGGCGGCGTGCGCGGTGGCCGGCCACTCGATGGGCGCCGGGGCGGCGCTCCTCGCAGCCCAGCGGCATACGGACATCGACACCGTCGTGACGTTCGCCGCCGCGCGCACCCGGCCGTCGTCGGTCGCCGCGGCGGCCGCGATCCGCGCGGACGCGCTGTTCGTCGTGGGGTCGCTCGACCGGATCGTCCGGCCCGAGACGACGCGGACCATGTATGCCGCGAAGCCGACGCCCGCCACCTTCGTGACGATTACGGGTGGCTATCACTGCGGGTTCCTCGACTCGGCCGCGTGTCGCGGGCTCGGCTGCGACTCGGGCGATCTCACCCGTGACGCGCAGCTCGCGATCACCCGGCAGCTCCTCGGCGACTGGCTCGACTCGCGCCTTCGCGGACGTCCGCTGCCGCCCTGGCCCGACCACGTCGTCGTCGAGTCGCGCTAACGGGGAGTCAGCCGGTAGCCGGTGCCGTTGGCGGCCCCACGTCACTGCTCCATCTACGGGAGCAGTGGGACCCACTGCTCCGCGTAGGGGAGCAGTGGGTCCCACTGCTCCCGTAGATGGAGCAGTGACGTAGGGAGCCGGGTGTGGCACCCCCGCGCTCGGGGTATGACCGTGGCATGGCCCGCCTGCGCACGGTCTCGCCGAGCTCGACCGGATGGACCCGCCGCCGTGCCGGGCGCGGGTTCGTCTACCTCGACGCGGAGGGCCGGCGCCTCGACGCCGAGCAGGTCGACCGGATCCGCTCCCTCGCGATCCCGCCCGCGTGGAACGACGTGTGGATCTGCCCGCAGCCCAACGGCCACATCCAGGCCGTCGGCACCGACGACGCCGGACGGCGGCAGTACCTCTACCACCCGGACTGGCGCGCCAAGCGCGACCGGGCGAAGTTCGACCGGATCCTCCGGGCGGCCGAGAAGCTCCCGGCGGCGCGTCGTCGCGTCGCCCGCGACCTCGCTGCGGAGGGTATGCCGCGTGAGCGGGCGGCCGCTGCCGCCGTGCGCCTGCTCGACCTCGGCTACTTCCGGATCGGGAGCGACGCCTACACCGACGCGAACGGCTCGTTCGGGCTGACGACCCTCGAGAGGCAGCACGTGCGCCGACGCGGCGACAGCGTCGTGTTCGAGTTCGTCGGCAAGTCCGGCATCGAGCACACCGTCGAGATCAGCGACGAGGACGTCATCGCCGTGCTCGACCGGATGCGCTCGCGGCGGTCGCGCAGCCGCCGCGTCCTCGCCTACCGGGACACCGCGGGCTGGGTCGACCTCGACGCGACCGCCGTCAACGCCTACCTGTCCGACCTGCTCGGTGGTGAGCTCACGGCCAAGGACTTCCGGACCTGGCACGCCACCGTTATCGCCGCCACGGCGCTTGCCGCATCGGACGAGCCCGCGGACACCAGGGCGTCCCGTCGGCGCGCCGTCAAGGCAGCGATCGGGGAGGTGTCGACGTACCTCGGCAACACCCCGACCATCGCGAAGAACTCGTACATCGACCCGCGGGTCATCGACCTCTACGAGTCAGGGACGACGATCGGGGAGGTGGCGCGCCGCCGCCACCGCACCCCCGCGGCTCGCCAGGCCAGCCTCGAGAAGGCGGTCCTCGAGCTGCTCTCCTGAGCGCGCGCATTCCCCGACACGCCCACCCACCCCGTGATTCGATGGTCCGAGCGCCTGGCGACGGAGTGCTTGGCGACGGAGCCTGGCGACAAGGAGGACGCGTGAGGGACTACGGACACGACCTGCAGTTCGGGCTCTTCCCCAGCCCCGACGTGACGGCGCTCCACGCCACGCTCGAGCTGGCACAGCTCGCCGACGTCGCCGGTCTCGACCTCGTCACGATCCAGGACCACCCCTACCAGGCGAGGCACCTCGACACCTCGACACTGCTGTCGGTCATCGCCGCCCGCACGTCGACGGTCCGGGTCGCCGCCAACGTCGCCAACCTCCCGCTCCGCCCACCGGCCCAGCTCGCGAAGTCGATCGCAACCCTCGACATCATCACCGGGGGCCGGGCCGAGCTCGGGCTCGGTACCGGCGCCTTCTGGGACGCGATCGTCGCTGCAGGGGGCCCTCGTCGAACCCCCGGCGAGGCCGTCGCCGCTCTCGTCGAGGCGATCCGGATCATCCGCCGAGTCTGGGGCCAGGACCCCGAGCACGCGGACGAGCGGAGCGTCTCGGTCGAGGGAGAGCACTACCGCGTCATGGGGCTGCACGTCGGCCCGCGCCCGGTCCACCGCGTCGAGATCTGGCTCGGCGCCTACCAGCCCCGGATGCTCCGGGTCACGGCGCGGTACGCCGACGGATGGCTGCCGAGCCAGGGATACGCCCCGCCCGAGAGCCTGGCCGGCCTCAACGCGGCCATCGACGAAGCAGCCGACCGCGCCGGCCGCGGGCCCCAGGCGATCCGACGGATGTACAACATCTCCGGCCACTTCGGAACCGGCGCCGGCTTCCTCCAGGGCACGGCCGACGACTGGGCCGAGCAACTCGCCGAGCTGACGCTGACGGAGGGGATGAGCACCTTCATCCTCGGCACGGACGACCCCGACGACGTGCGGCGCTTCGCCGAGGAGGTGGCCCCCGCGGTCCGGGAGCTCGTCGAGGTCGAGCGGGCGCGCCGAGCCGTCGAGGGTGGCAGCGGCGGGGTCGGCGGGGCACGGCCGGGGAGTCAGGACCTGCCTTTGCGCCTCCCCTCCCCCGACGCCCACCCGCTCACCGTCCAGCCCACGCCCGACGACGGCACGCGGCTCTCGCCGTCGATGCCCTGGCCCGAGGACGACCGCCCGGTCGCGGCGAAACCCGAGTCAGCGGCATACACCGCCCACGAGCAGGCGGTGCCCCAGCACCTCGTCGACATCCACGACCACCTGCGGAGCGAGCTCGCGCAGGTGCGCGACGTCGTGGGGCAGGTGCGCCAGGGGCTGATGAGCGCAGGCGCGGCGCGCTCGGTCATCAACACGATGGCGATGCGCCAGAACAGCTGGACCCTCGGCGCATACTGCGAGTCCTACTGCCGCGCCGTCACCGGCCACCACACGCTCGAGGACCGAAGCGTCTTCACCCACCTGCGCCGTGCACAGCCTGACCTCGCTCCGGTCCTCGACCGCCTGCAGGAGGAACACCACGTCATCGCCGACGTCCTCGAGCAGGTCGACCGCGCCCTCGTCGGCATCGTCTCCGCCGACCCCTACGGGGCGTCCGGGCACGCCGCTCTCGACGAGCTCCAGCGGGCCCTCGACCTGCTGACGGACACGCTCCTGTCCCACCTCGCCTACGAGGAGCGAGAGCTGCTCCACCCTCTCGCCCGCCACGGTTTCGGCTGAGCCGACCCCCGCGCAGACGAGCCCGTATGCCGCTGGGCCCGCTGCCGCTGCGCGCCGGCGCACGGCCAGCAGATCAGGCGCTGGCGGCCGCCGCCCCGTGCTCCAGGGCCTCGACCAGCGCGCCGCAGAACTGCGGCAGGTCGCCGGGCTTGCGGCTCGTGATCAGGTTCCCGTCGACGACGAGGGGCTCGTCGGTCCACTCACCCCCGGCGTTGCGGATGTCGGTCTGCAGGCTCGGCCACGACGTCAGGCGACGACCGCTGAGGACCCCCGCCTCGACGAGCGTCCACGGCGCGTGGCAGATGGCGGCCACCGGCCGCCCCGACGTCAGGAACTCCCTGACGAGGGCGACCGCGGCCGCATCGAGTCGCAGGGCGTCCGGGTTCGCGACGCCGCCGGGCAGGACGAGAGCGTCGAAGTCGTCGACCTTCGCGTCCGCGACGGTCAGGTCGACCGGGCGCTTCTCGGCCTTGTCGAGGTGGTCGAACGTCTGCACCTCGCCCGGCTTCGGGCTGACGAGGACGGCCTCGTGTCCCGCGTCGAGGACGGCCTGCCACGGCTCGGTCAGCTCGACCCGCTCGATGCCTTCGGACGCGACGAGGAACGCAACCTTCTTGGACACGGTGTGACTCCTTGATGCCGGGAAACGCTGCGAGGCAGCGACGTGCCCATGTCCCGTACCCCCGCGCCGGCCGATCGCCACACCCTTTTGGTTACGTCGAGCGGTCTACCGGCCCCCGGCCGAACCGGTCAGGCGGCGGTCTGGACCCGGGCGCGCCGGGTGATGTCGGCGCAGTCGAGGCAGACCTCCTCGGGCACGACCCCGAGGCGCATGAGCACGGCGAAGAGCTTGCAGCCGACGCAGAGGCCGAGGATCGACTCCAGCGCGGGGAAGAGGACCATGATCGCGGCGATGACCACCACCGCTGCGAGGGCGGCCGACCCGCCGGTCACGAGGCTGACGACCCAGAGGATGGTCGCCGCAGACGTCATGACGGCGCCGATGGCCGCCGCGAAGCGTTTCGGGGCTCCAGCCGTCGGTCGCGGGGCGGTGGCGACGGCGGGACGGATCCACCGCTGGACGAGCCGAGCGATCGGGCTCGCCTTGGGACCGACCGACGCACGCAGGGTGAAGTCGACGGCGAGCACGGCGTAGAGCCACCACTGCTGGGTCGCGAGGGCGATGACGCCCACGACGAGGACGACAGCCGCGATGAGACGGGCGTTGACGTCGTCGACGGTTGCCGGGAAGCGCGAGGAACTCATGCCTACATTATTGATCACATAAGGCTGGCTTATACAAGCCCGCTCACGATGCGGACCCTCCCCCTCGGGCGCCCCAACGACGCCGGTCCGTTCACGCGCGCTCGCGCAGGACGTGCCACGCGGCGACCGCGACCACCACGAAGACGAGGGCGCCGACCCCGGCGACGACCTCGAGGCTCGTCGTGAAGGCTTCCCGGGCCGCCTCGAGCAGACCGCGCCCGACCCCGCCCGGGACCGAGACGGCCCCGTGCACGGCACCGGCGAGGCTGTCGAGCGCGACCGAGCCGGCGTCGGACGGGTGCTGGGCGGCATACGGAGCGAGCTGGTCGCGGTAGACGAACGTGGCGAGCGAACCGAGCCCGGCGACGCCGACAGCGACACCGAGCTCGCCCGACGTCTCGGACAGCGAGGCGACCGAGCCCGCCCGCTCACGGGGCGCAGACTCCATCATGACCGACATCGTCAACGTCGACGGGAGCATGATCCCGAACGACGCGAGCGCCATGCCGACGACGAGCAGCCCGACCCCGGCCAGCACCCCGACCTGCGTCTGGATGGCGAGGCCCGCAGCGCAGATCATCAGGCCTAGGGCCATCGTCCGGCCGGCGCCGAGGCGACGCCCGATCGCCGCGCTCGACGCCGAGCCGAGGAGGAGGGCGAGGTTCGCCGGCAGCATCCACAGGCCGGCGCCGAGCGGGTCGAGCCCCGCGACGAGCTGGAGCCACTGCGAGCTGACGAACGAGATCCCGGCCATGACGACCCCACCGACGAGCATGACCGCGAGCGCCGTCGAGAACACCCGGCCGCGGAAGAGCGTCAGGTCGACGAGCGGGTTGGCGATGCGCCGCTGGCGGCGGAGGAAGAGCCCTCCCATGACGATGCCGTATGCCGCTGAGCCCGCAGCCGCCCAGAGGTTCCCTCCGCGCGCGACCTCCTTGAAGGCGTGGATCACCGGCAGGATCGTCAGCAGGGACAGCACCGAGCTCGCGATGTCGACCGGGCCGCCGACGTGGCGATCGGACTCCGGGAGCAGCCGCGGACCTGCGACGAGGAGCACCACCATGAACGGGATGCCCAGGAGGAACGCCGAGCCCCACCAGAAGTGCTCGAGGAGCACGCCCCCGACGAGCGGTCCCGCAGCCATGCCTCCCATGAAGCAGCTGAACCACACGCCGATCGCCGTCGTGAGGGAGCGCTCCGTCGTGAAGATCGTCCGGAGCAGACCCATGGTCGAGGGCAGGAGGGTCGCCCCCGCGATGCCGAGCACGGCCCGCCAGAGGATCAGCTGGCCGGGCGAGGTGGCGTAGGCCGCGCACGCCGACGCGATGCCGAAGCCTGCCGCGCCCGCGAGGAGGAGCCTTCGACGGCCGATCCGGTCGCCGAGCGCTCCCATCGTGACGAGGAACCCGGCCAGGACGAACGAGTAGATGTCGAGGATCCACAGCTGCTGGGTCGTGGTGGCGCCCAGGTCGGCGGAGAGCTCCGGCAGGGCCAGGTAGAGCACGCTCACGTCGAGCGAGAGGAGAAGTGCGGTCAGGGCGAGGACCCCGAGGGCGAGCCACTGACGCGGGCTCGTGGCCGGGGCGGTCGGCGCGACCGCGGTCGGCGCGGCGGCCGCGATGGGGTCCCGGTCCGTGGTGCTCATGTCGTCCTCCAGGTGGTCCGAAGCGGTGTCTCACCACGACGTCGAACGGCACCAGGTCGTCTCGACACCAGACAGCGGCGTCGGCCCCGCGGCATACAGTGGGCCGCATGGCCACCCTGCACATCGGAGCGCACGTCGACCAGGAGGACCCCATCGCCGAGGCGAAGGCGCGGGGCGCGACGCTCTCGCAGTTCTTCCTCGGTGACCCCCAGAGCTACAAGGGGCCCGTCGTGCGCTACGCCGGAGGAGCGGAGGCGCTCAAGTCCGACGCGGAGGCCGCAGGCATCGACCTCTACGTCCATGCGCCCTACCCGATCAACGTCGCCGCGACCAACAACCGGATCCGCATCCCCGGACGCAAGCTCCTCCAGCAGCACCTCGTCGCCGCCGCCGAGATCGGCGCCAAGGGGGTCATCGTCCACGGCGGCCACCTCGGCAAGGACGAGGACGCCGCGGTCGGCTTCGACAACTGGCGCAAGTGCATCGACGGCCTCGACATGCCCGTGCGCCTCCTCATCGAGAACACCGCCGGCGGCGACAACGCGATGGCCCGCAGGCTCGAGGCGATCGCGCGGCTCTGGGACGCGATCGGCCGGGCCAAGGGGGGCGACACCGTCGGGTTCTGCCTCGACACGTGCCACGCCCACGCCGGCGGCAACGACCTCGGCTCCGTCGTCGACGAGATCCGGGCCATCACCGGCCGGATCGACCTCGTCCACGCCAACGACTCGCGCGACGAGTTCGACTCCGGCGCAGACCGGCACACCAACTTCGGGTCCGGCCACATCGCCGGAGACGCCCTTGCTGGTGTCATCCGGGCGGCCGGCGCACCGGTCGTCTGCGAGACCCCGGGTGGCCTCGAGGGCCAGCGCGCCGACATCGCCTGGCTCCGTTCGCAGGTCGAGTGAGCCCGGCGCCCTACCCCTGCTGAGGCGAGCTCGGGCCGGGGCTGCTTCGGCTCCGACCCCCACCTGAGGGACCGGCCCGCAGCACCTGGCCGGCGAGGAGCACCGCGGCCCGAAGCTGGTCCGGGGTCGGACGGACGACCCGCGAGGCGGCGGCGACGCGGAAGTACCCCACGGTCCGGCCGGCCTCGTCGACGGGGACCGCCGTCCACGAGTCGGTCGGCAGGCCAACCACCCCGACGCGCAGGTCGTGTCCGCGGACCGTCACCCGGCCCTGGCTGTCGACGACCGCGTCGTCGGGCGACGGCGTTCCCTCGACCCACTCGCACCGGTCGACGTCGAGCAGGCTCGTCATCGACTTCGCCACGGCCCGGGGCAGCGCCCTGCCCTCCGAGTCGGGAGCGATCGCGAGCAGCTCGAGCATCCCGGCGAGGTAGCCGTCTCGGCGCTGGGCAGCGGCCTGCGCCCGATGCCCCCACAGCGCCAGCTCGGTCACGGCGAGGCCGACCACGACGAGCGCGACGGCCAGCACGAGATCGTCCCGCTGGTGGATCGAGAGGCTGAGGTAGGGAACGGTGAGGAAGAAGTCGAACCCGCCCGCGGCAGCGAGCGCGGAGATGACGCCGGCGACGCGGTCGCCGGTCGCGGCCGCCGCAACGACGGGCAGCACGAGGAGCATCGCCTGGGTGCTCTGCGACATCGAGTCCCGGAAGAGGGCGAGCAGCCCCGCCAGGGCGAGCGGGACCAGCGCGGCAGCCCACCGGACGGCACCCCGGTGGAGAGTGAGCCACTCGGTTGTCATGCCTCCACGCAACCACGGCGAAGTCGCCCTGGGGCTCGAAACACCGATCCCGTTCGGCGTCTTGACGGCATCTTGACGCTGTCGGGAACCTTCAAGCGCCTCCCTGCCCGGCGGCATACTGTCGCGTCATGACGAGCAGCGCGACCTTCACGACGTCCGACTTCGACGTCACCGACTACGTCCCCGCGATCACGACCGGCCTGCCGACCGGCCACCTGCGCATGAGCAAGACGTATGCCGGTGACGTCGTCGGGCGGAGCATCACGCAGTTCACGTCGGCGTTCGACCAGAGCACCGGGGTCGGGACGTACGTCGCCATGGAGTCCTTCGAGGGGACGGTCGACGGCAGGCGGGGCGCGTTCAACTTCGTCCACGCCGCCTCGACGAGCGGCTCCGACCGGGCGAACGAGTACGGCCTCATCGTGCCGGGAAGCGGCACCGAGGAGCTCGAGGGGATCACGGGGACGGTCGCCCTCCGGATCGATGCCGACGGGACGCACCACATGGACTTCCACCACAACCTCTGACGCCGAGGCCACCCGTCCGGGCCACCCGTCCGGGCCACCAAGGGGCCTCTGACGGGCACGTCCCGGGGACACGGTCCCCGGGACGTGCGCTCCGTCGCGGAGGGGTCAGCCGTGGCGCTGCTCCTGCACGACGTCCCTCGACTCAGCGGCGCTGGCGCGGACGTCGTCGGCCGCCTGCCGCCCCTCGTCCGTGACGTTCTCGACCGCGGCCTGGGCGCGGTCCTTGACCTCGGCGACGGCCGCCTGGGCCGGCTCACGGAGGTGCTCCGCGGACTCCTTCGCCACGCTCTTGGCCTCGTCCAGTGCGGGCTGGGCCCGGTCCTTGACGGTTTCGCTCAGCTCGCGCTCCTTCGCGGAGGCGGGCAGGAGACTGCCGACGAGCCAGCCGACCCCGAGGGCGACGAACCCCGCGGCCAGCGGGTTGCCCCTCGCGCGCCGGGCCGCCGCCTGCTTCGCGTCGTGGGCGGCATCGCCGACGCCCGATGCGGCTCCCGAGGCCATCCCGGTGGCCGAGTCGCCCAGGTCGGAGGCCGAGCCCATGACGTGGTCCTTCACGCTGCCCGCCGCGTCGCGGACCTTGTCGACCTGACGGCGTGCGACGTTGCCCGGGGTGACGGCCTCGCCGAGCGCGTTGACGTCCCGGCTCAGCTCGCTCCGGGTCCGCTCGATGTCGGCGCGGATCGCATCCGGGTCGGTCCGCATGCCCGTCGTCGCCAGCACGTCATCTCGGTCGGTCGTGCGGCCGCCGGTCGGGCTGCTCATCTCGGTGCTCACAGCTGCTCCTCGTGTCCCTTGAGCGCACCGGGGACCTGCTTGGCGGTCTCCACGGTGCGCGGCATTCCCTGGATCTGCTTGATGTCGCGGCGCCCGACCATGGCGAGCACGGCTGCGACCACGGCCCAGATGACCATGACGATGACGGCGGCCCAGCCGCGGTCGTCGATGGCGCGAGACAACCACTCCCACACGGCCAACGAGAGGAAGAGCAGGGTGAACCACCCGGCGGCGGCGGCGCCGCTCAGCATCCCCGCCCCCCGGCCGGCCCTGGTGGCGGTCTCCCGCGCCTCGGCCTTGGCGAGCGCGACCTCCTGGTGCAGGAGCGTCGAGAGCCCGCTGGTGATGTCGCCGACGAGCTCGCCGATCGAGGCGCTCTGCGCCTTCTCCTCGGCCGTCTCCATGCCCAGGTGCGTGCCCATCGAGCCGGTGCCCATCGAGCCGGTGCCCATCGAGTCAGTCGGATAGGTCTCCGACTGCACCGGGTCCGATGGCAGGGTCCCGGCGGGGTAGGACTCCGGCGGTGGGACGGGTTGGCCGCCGCTCCATGTGCTGGTCATCGGCGCTCCTCGTCGAAGATGCCGAGGCTGTCGTCCTCGTCGACGGCCGGATACGTCGCTGTCGCGGGGTAGGCGTTCTCCGCGGTGTAGGTGCTCGAGGCCGGGTACGCGTCCTCGGCGGTGTAGGTGCTGGGCGCCGGGGTGCCACCCGTGGTTGCGTAGGGGTCCGTTCCCGCGTAGGGGTCGGTGCTCGCATAGGGGTCCGTTGCCGCGTAGGGGTCGGTGGCCCCGTAGGTGCCTGCAGCGGGGTAGGACCCCGTCGCTCCGGAGGTCCCCGAGCCGGTGGTCGGCTCGTCCCCGTCGGCGGTGAGGCCGCGGGTCAGCCGGCCTCCGATGACGCCGACCGCGGCCGCCGCGAGGAGGAAGGTGCCCGGCCGGCGGCGCGCGAAGGACCGCACGTCGTCGAGCAGCTCGGCGGGCTCACGGCGCTCGAGCCAGCCGGCCAGCTCACGGGCCTTCGACGAGGCCTGCTCCGCCAGGTCGGTGGCGATGCCGCGCTGCTCGACGCTCGTGCCGGAAGCCATCTGGCCGAGCTCGTCGGCGAGGGAGCGAAGGCCCCCGACCGCCCGACCGCTCTGCGTGGAGGCCTGGTCGTTGAGCTCGGTGCGCAGCTGCATGAGCAGCTGCTTCACCTGTGCGGTCGTCTCGGCGGCGACGTCCTTCACCTCGGACTTCGCGGTGTCGGCCACCCGCGCCGTTCCGGCCTTCGCGTCCTGCGCCACCGAGGCGGCCTCGTCCTTGACGACGGCCGCGGTGCCCTCTCCTGCCGGCGGCTGCGCGGTGGCAGTCGCCGCCTCCGGGTACTCCCGCGTCACGTGGGGCGCAGTGTCGGTGCGGCCACCCGCCGGGTACTCCGCCGGGTACTCCGTCGGGTGTGCCGTCGAGTATGCCGTCGAGCCGCCTTGCGCTGCAGGCATGCCGGTGTCGTCGACCGGGTCCCACGTCGAGACCTGCTGCGTGGATTCCTGCGTCTCGTGGTGTCGTTCGGTCATGGGCGTGAGCCCCTTTCAGGCCGGGCGTCGGACCCGAGATGCGCGCCCTCGGTTGGGCGAGCACGGGGCCAACGCGGATGTCCGTCCCCCGTGCCCTACCCATCGGGCGGGATGCCAACCACATCCGGCCGACGCCGCCACTACGCTGCCGCCATGCGTGACGACGCCGACGGGCCTCTCTCGCGCCACATCCGGACGCTCGCCGCGTCGTGGCGCGCCATGGCGGCCCCGCATCCGGGGTCGTGGGTCGTGGAGGACGAGGGTGTCGTCGCCTCGCGCGTCCCGGACCACCCCGTGCTCGACAACGCGATCCTTCTCGAGCCGGGTGCGTTGCCGTGCCTGCGCGAGCTCTATCCGCCGACGAGCGCGTATGCCGTGTGGACCCATTCGCCCGGGTGCGCGGCGGTTGTCGAGGCGGCCGGGTTCGCCCGCTCCGAGGTGACGCACCCGATGGTGTGCCGGATCGAGGACGCGCCGCCCCCGACAGAGGCGGACCGGTCAGCCGTGGTCGGCGGCCGGCCTGTCGACGTGGTCGACGAGCTCAACGGGCTCGACCCGGACCTGCTCGCGGGCGTCGAGGGCCTCGAGGTGTGGACCGACCGAGGTGGCGACTCGTGTGCCGCCCTCTTCCGCTGCGACGACGACGTCAACGTCTCGATGGTCGCGACACGACCGGAGGCCCGGAGGCGCGGCCTCGCCTCCGCGGTCCTGCGGGTCGCGCTCGCCGATGCGCGGGCGCGAGGTGCCGTGACGGCGAGCCTCCAGTCGTCCGAGATGGCCGTGGGCCTCTATGCGGGGCTCGGCTTCCGCCAGGTCGCGACGTGGCAGGAGTGGCAGCTCCCGAGGTGACGCACGAGGCGGCCGGCCACTCGCTCCCCCGATGCGAATGGCCGGCCGCCTCGGCCCCCGGTCAGTCCTCCGTGCGCTTGACGAACGCGCGGATCGCGAGCGGCGCGAACACGATCGCGAGCCCGACCGACCAGACCACGGTCACGAGCACCGGGTGCTGGAGCGGCCACGCGGCATCGGGCCCGGCGGCCGGAGCGTTGCCCCACAGCTCTCGCAGCGCCTGGACCAGGGCGCTGATCGGGTTCCATTCGGCGATGGTCCGCAGCCATGGGGTCATGTTGTCGGTCGGCGCAAAGGTGTTGGCGAGGAAGGTGATCGGGAACATCGTCGTGAACATGAACCCGTTGACGCCCTCGACGGAGGTGAACTTCGATCCGACGAGGATCCCGAGCCAGATCATCGCGAACCCGAAGAGGAGCAGCAGGCCGAAGGCGAGGACGGCCTTGGCGAAGCCCTCGTGGATGCGCCAGCCGATCGCGAGACCGGTGACGGACATGACGACGATGCCGATGCTCGAGTGGAGCAGGCTGGAGATGCTCCGCCCGACGAGGACGGAGGAGCGAGAGATCGGCAGGGACCGGAACCGGTCGACGATGCCGCGGCCGATGTCGGCCGTCAGGCCGATCGCGACGACGAAGGACGAGAAGGCCATCGTCTGGGCCATGATTCCGGGCAGCAGCCACTCGCGGTATCCCGAGCCGGGCGTCTGGATCGAGCTGCCGAAGACGAACGCGAAGAGCAGCACGAACATGATCGGCTGGATCGTGACGTCGGCGAGCATCTCGGGCTGGCGCCGGATGTGCTTGAGGTTGCGCCAGACCATGGTGCGCACCTCGCGCAGGCGGCTCGGCGCGTGGAGGTGCGGTGCGGTGACGGCGGGGGCCGCGGTGGACCGCGGGACGTCGGTGGCCGTCCGGGACTCGTCGCGAATCGCGGTGGCGGCGGTGGTGTAGTCGGTCATCGTGACTCCTCGGCGGTGTCGCCGTCTGCGTGGGCCCGGTCCGTCTCGGCCCGGTGCCCGGTGAGGTTGAGGAAGACGTCGTCGAGGCTCGGCCGCTTGAGGCCGAGGTCGTCGAGGACGATGTCGGTGCCGGCGAAGACACCGGCGATGCGCGTCATGTCCGCCAGGCCGTCCGCTGGTGCGGTGAGCTGGCGGGCGGCCTCGTCGACGTGGACGCCGGAGGTGTGGGCCGCGAGCAGACGCCTGGCCTCCTCGAGCTGGTCGGCGTGCGAGACGGTGAGGACGATGCTGGCGCGGCCCGACTGGTCCTTGAGCTCGAGCGGGGTGCCCTCGGCGATGATCCGGCCGTGGTCGACGACGACGATCCGGTCGGCGAGCTGGTCGGCCTCCTCGAGGTACTGGGTCGTCAGCAGCAGGGTCGTCCCGTCGCGGACGAGCCCCCGCAGGACCTCCCAGAGCTCGACGCGGCTGCGGGGGTCGAGGCCCGTCGTCGGCTCGTCGAGGAAGAGGACGGGCGGCGCGGCGATGAGGCTCACGGCGAGGTCGAGGCGCCGTCGCATGCCTCCGGAGTAGCTCTTGATGACCTTGTCGCCGGCGTCTGCGAGGGAGAACCGCTCGAGCAGCTCGTCGCCCAGCCGGGCGATGTCGGCCCGGGAGAGGCCGTAGAGCGACCCGATGAGCCGGAGGTTCTCGCGGCCGGTCAGGAACTCGTCGACGGTGGCGGCCTGTCCGGTGAGGCCCATGCTCCGGCGGACGGCGTCCGGGTCGGTGAGGACGTCGTGCCCGGCGACCCGGGCGGTGCCGCTCGTCGGCCGGGTGAGCGTCGTCATCATCCGCACCGTCGTCGTCTTGCCTGCACCGTTGGGCCCGAGGAGGCCGAGGACGCTGCCCTGCGGAACGGTGAAGCTGACGTCGTCGACGGCGGTCATGTCGCCGAAGGTCTTGACGAGGTGCTCGGCCTCCATGGCTGGCCCGGAGTACTCCTTCCGCGCCGGACGGAGAGGGTCGCGGAGGGTGTCGGTGATGGTCATTGCTGTGGTTCCCCCGATCGGTGGTCTGCGTGGTCCGACGCTACGGCCCACCCCTGACAGCCTAGATCGCGTGTGGACACTGTCAACATCTTTTTCGACGACGGTGGTCTTTCGCCGAGGGCGTATCCCGACTGAGCGACGGACCCCACCGTGGCGTGCGAGTCTGGGGAGACGCCCAGCCCCCAGCCTCACGATCGGAGACGGCCATGACCCAGCTCGCCCGACACCCGGGGCCCTCCGGGCAGCGGCATCCGTCGCGACCGACCCCCCGACCCGCGACCAGGCCAACCCCGCTTCTCCGGGTCGTCTACGGCCGGCTCATCCGCCGCCTGCGCCAGCGCCAGGGACGGACCCTGGCGCAGGTGGCCGCCGAGGCCGGGGTCTCGATCGCCTATCTCTCCGAGATCGAGCGCGGGCTCAAGGAGCCGTCGTCCGAGGTGCTCGCCGCGGTCTGCGTGGCGCTCGGGTCGAGCATCACCGGTCTCGTCGGAGCCGCACACGTCGAGCTGCGCGACGGCTCCGCGGACCGGTCGGGCGACACCGCCTACGGCGTGCTCGACCTCACCGTCGACCGCCCCGTCACCTCTCTCGCGTCGATCCCGGCCTCGCCTGCCCGGTCGTCGGAGCCGAGCCTTCTCGCGGCCTGAGCACCCTGCCGCGCGCCGACGGCGCCGACCTCGCCCGCGCGCTCGATGACGTCGTCGACGACCCCGAAGTCGAGTGCCTCCACCGCGGTCAGCACATGGTCGCGGTCCGTGTCGCGGCGCAGCTGCTCGACCGTCCGACCCGTGTGGTGGCTCAGCACCTCCTCGACCTGGGACCGCACCCGGAGCAGCTCGCCCGCCTGCAGCGCGAGGTCGGACACGGTCCCCTGGCCGCCTCCCGAAGGCTGGTGGAGCAGCACCCGTGAGTGCCGCAGCGCGAAGCGCCGGCCGGGCTCCCCGGCCGCGAGGAGCACCGCGGCGGCCGAGGCCGCCTGGCCGAGGCAGTACGTCGCGACCGGCGTCGGCACGAACTGCATCGTGTCGTAGATCGCCATGAGGGCCGTGAAGGAGCCGCCCGGCGAGTTGATGTAGAGCGAGACCTCCCGCTCGGGGGCGACGTGCGCGAGGTGGAGGAGCTGGGCCATGACGACGTTGGCCACGCCGTCGTCGATCTCCGTCCCGACGAAGATGATCCGTTCCTGGAGCAGCCGGCTGTAGATGTCGAAGCTGCGCTCCCCTGCGGGGGTCCGTTCGACGACGTACGGAATCGTGTAGCTGCTCATCGCAGTCCGACCCGCCGCTCGACGCCGACCGGGCGGACGTCCGTGAGCGAGCTCATGACGTGGTCGACGATGCCGTATGCCGCTGCCTCCTCGGCGCTGAACCAGCGGTCCCGCTCGCTGTCGAGGGTGATCTGCTCGACGGTCTGGCCCGTGTTGTCGGCCTGGAGCTCGTTGACACGCCGCTTGACGGCCGCGAGGTTCGCCGCCTGCACCTCCACGTCGGCCGCGGTTCCCTGGATCCCGGCCGAGGGCTGGTGCATCATGACCCGCGCGTTGGGCAGGGCGTAGCGCTTGCCGGGGGTCCCGGCCCCGAGGAGGAACTGCCCCATGCTCGCGGCGAGCCCCAGCGCGAGCGTGCTGACGTCGTTGGGGATGACGCGCATCGTGTCGTAGATCGCGAGGCCGGCCGTGACCGAGCCGCCGGGCGAGTTGATGTAGAGGCTGATGTCGGCCCGGGGGTCACGGGCCGAGAGGAGCAGCAGCTGGGCGGTGATCCGGTTGGCGACGGGGTCGTCGACCTCTGCGCCAAGCACGATGATCCGCTGGTGGAGCAGCTGCATCGACAGCTGGTCGTCGAGCGGGCCGGGGGCGAGTGTCTCTGTCATCACCCCAGCGTGCGACCACCGGGCCGGGACCGGCCAGGAGGATCTGCCGGGGGCGAATCCGCCCACGGCAGAAGCGGACCCGGCCACGCGCTCAGGCGAGGGCGATCGTCAGCTCGAGGATCGTCTGGGGATCGTCGAGCCGGTCGCCGTAGAGCTCGCGGAGCTGCCCGAGCCGGTAGCGCACCGTCTGCGGGTGGACGAAGAGCTCGGCGGCGATGTGGTCGCGGCGCCCGTGGTTGAGCAGCCATGAGCGGAGCGTCTCGGTCAGCTTGTCGGCCACGGTCGGCCGCAGCGCGGACAGCGGCGCGAGCACCCGGGCGCGCAGGTCGGCGAGCGCCAGGGGGTCAGCGGCGAGGAGCAGGCTCGCGAGGTGCTCGTCGGTGTCGACGGGTCGTCCCCCGGCCTGGTCGCCGCCGAGGCCCAGCCGCCGGGCCCGGACCGCGCGGTCGAAGGAGGCCGAGACGCTCGCCCAGGGCGAGGCCGGGCCGACGACGGCGTCGCTGCCCTGCAGGTCGGACCGCAGCCGGGCGCGGGCCGCACCCCCGGCGTCGGGGACGAGGAGGACGACGTCGCCCTCGGGCAGCCCGGGCACGTCGTCGCCGGGGGCGAGCGTGCGGGGGTCGAGGCGCGCGAGCAGACCGCGGACCCGCCGTTCGGGCACGAGGACGGCGGTGAGCGAGCGGGGCGGCACCCACTCGGCCCGCTGGGCGGCCGCGCCGAGGACGTCGGCCGGGGCACCCCCGATGAGCGACTGGGCGAGGCGCTCGAGGTGACGGGCGCGCACGCGTCCGCTCTGGGCGAGCTCGTCGGCGTGGCCCGACACGCTCGCGGCGGAGAGCTGGTCGATGTAGGCGAAGACGAGCTCGGCGAAGCGGGCCACGGTCCCCGAGTCGAGCCCGCCCGCGACTCCGGCCGATGAGAAGTGCTGCCAGGACACCCGCGCCCCGACCCGGTAGGCCGCGAGGAGCGCGTCGAGCGACCGGCCGCTCCGCGCCTCTCCGCGCCCGAGCCGGTAGGCGCCCTCGAGGGCGGGCCCGACGGGACGCGACGGGCCGGACCCGCTCGGCCTCGAGGCGAGGTCGAGGAAGCCGCCGAGGGCGAGCTGGACCGCGCTGGCGATCGTCTGCCCCATGGCGCCGCGCAGCGCCCCCGCGTAGCCGGGGACCTCGGCCGTGATCGCCTCGACCGTGCGGTCGGCCACGGCGGGCAGCTCGGCGCGCAGCGTCGCCATGACGGCGGGGTCGAGGGCGAGCTCGGCCCCCTTGCCCAGCTCGGAGGGGCGACCATCGGTTCCACGTGCCTTCGCCGGTGTCATGTCATCTCCATAGTTGTTCCCAGCGAACAAAACAGTCGATCCGATTCACGCCGATAGCGCAGGTCTTGCACCACCGAGCGTAAGACGATGGATCCATGACCACAACCGTCGGGCGACCGGGCACCTTGGCCGCCACCCTGGCCGACACCGAGGCCTTCACCGACAGCGCCGTCAACGGAGCCGACACTGCGGCCGACACTGCGGCCGACACTGCGGCCGACACTGCGGCCGACACTGCGGCCGACACTGCGGCCGACACTGCGGCCGACACTGCGGCCGACACTGCGGCCGACACTGCGGCCGACACTGCGGCCGACACTGCGGCCGACACTGCGGCCGACACTGCGGCCGACACTGCGGCCGACACTGCGGCCGACACTGCGGCCGACACTGCGGCCGACACTGCGGCCGACACTGCGGCCGACACTGCGGCCGACACTGCGGCCGACACTGCGGCCGACACTGCGGCCGACACTGCGGCCGACACTGCGGCCGACACTGCGGCCGACACTGCGGCCGACACTGCGGCCGACACTGCGGCCGACACTGCGGCCGACACTGCGGCCGACACTGCGGCCGACACTGCGGCCGACACTGCGGCCGACACTGCGGCCGACACTGCGGCCGACACTGCGGCCGACACTGCGGCCGACGCGACCCGGCGGCCGACCCTTCGTCTCCGCGACCGGCTCGTGCGCCTCGCCGAGCTCGCGGTGACGCCCCTGCTCCCGAGCGACTTCCTCGACGTCGTCGACCCTCTGCTCTCGGGTGCCGACCTCCGCGGCCGCATCGAGGCGATCGAGCCCGAGACCGCCGACGCCGCGACGATCACGATCCGTCCGGGTCGCGGCTGGCGCGGCCACGTCCCCGGTCAGTACGTCCGCATCGGCGTCGACGTCGACGGGGTCCGGCAGTGGCGCGCCTACTCCGTCACCTCCCCGGCCGACCGCTCCGACGGCCGCTTCACGATCACCGTCAAGGCGATCCCCGACGGCGTCGTCAGCAACCACCTCGTCCGCGAGGCTCGCGCCGGCACCGTCATCCAGCTCGACCAGGCGACGGGCGAGTTCGTCCTCCCGACGCCGGCTCCCCGCCGCCTCCTTTTCGTCACCGCCGGGAGCGGCATCACCCCCGTGATGGGCATCCTCCGGTCGTATGCCGCCGAGCTGGCCGACGTCGTCGTCGTCCACTCCGCGCCCTCCCGCGCCGACGTCATCTTCGGGGCCGACCTCGCCGAGCTCGCCGCCGACGACCGCATCACCCTGACCACGATCCACACCGACGCCGAGGGCCTGCTCGACACCGAGCGCCTCGAGCGGCTCGTTCCCGACCTCGCCGAGCGTGAGACGTGGGCGTGTGGCCCGACGGGGCTGCTCGACCTCCTCGAGGAGCACTGGGCCGCACGCGGTTTCGCCGACCGGATCCACACCGAGCGGTTCCGTCCGACGATCGTCGTCACCGGCGAGGGCGGCCGGGTGAGCTTCACGCGCAGCGGCACCACCGTCGAGGCCGACGGGGCGACGCCGATCCTCGACGCCGCCGAGGCCGCCGGGGTCCTCATGCCCTCCGGGTGCCGGATGGGCATCTGCTTCGGCTGCGTCCTGCCGCTGCGCGAGGGCGCGGTCCGCGACCTGCGCAACGGCGAGCTGACGACAGCCGTCCCCGGAGACGGCGTCCGCATCCAGACCTGCATCTCGGCCGCCGCCGGCGCCTGCCACATCGACCACTGAGCCGCCCCCGGGCCGGCCTCCGAGCCACGCGCCGACCGGGCCGGGCAGCGAGAGCCGGCACAGCGGCATACCGAACCTGTTGAACCCGAAGGGAACCCACATCGTGACCGTCCTCCAGAAGAAGGCCGACAACCCCATCGCCCACCTCACGCCCGAGGACATCGAGCAGATCGGCATCGAGCTCGACGCGATCCGGCAGGACGTCATCGACACGCGCGGCGCCCGCGACGCGGAGTACATCCGCAAGGTCATCAAGACCCAGCGCACCCTCGAGATGGGCAGCCGCGCGATCCTGCTCGTCTCGCTCTTCCCGCCGGCGTGGGTCGTCGGCACGGTCGGCCTGTCGATCGCGAAGATCATCGAGAACATGGAGATCGGCCACAACGTCATGCACGGCCAGTGGGACTGGATGCGTGACCCGAAGATCCACTCGACGACGTGGGAGTGGGACAACGCGAGCCCGTCCGAGCAGTGGAAGCACTCGCACAACGAGCTCCACCACACGTACACCAACGTCATCGGCAAGGACAACGACCTCGGCTACGGCATCATGCGCGTCGACGAGGACCAGCGCTGGGTGCCGATGCACCTCGGGCAGCCGCTGTGGAACTTCCTCAACGCGTGCTTCTTCGAGTACGGCATCGCCGCCTACGACCTCGAGCTCGGCAAGAACCTCGCGACCCCCGAACGCCGTCGCGACCCCGAGTTCCGGGCCCGCGCCAAGCAGGTGCTGCGCAAGATCCGGCGTCAGGCGACGAAGGACTACGTCATCCACCCGATCCTGTCCGGGCCGTCGTTCCTGCACACCATCGCGGCGAACTTCACCGCCAACCTCGTGCGCAACCTCTGGACGCACTCGGTCATCATGTGCGGCCACTTCCCCGAGGGCGTCGAGACCTTCGAGCGCAGGTCGATCGTCGGCGAGACCCGCGGCGAGTGGTACCTGCGCCAGATGCTCGGCTCGGCCAACATCAGCGGCAGCACGGCGATGCACTTCATGACCGGCAACCTCAGCTTCCAGATCGAGCACCACCTCTTCCCCGACCTGCCGAGCAACCGCTACCAGGAGATCGCGCCCAAGGTGAAGGCCCTCTTCGACAAGTATGACCTCACGTACACGACCGGCGCGCTGCCCGTGCAGGTCGGCTCGGCGTGGCGCAAGATCATCCGGCTCTCGCTGCCCAACGACTTCTCCGTCGCCGCCCTCGTGCGCCGCACCCCCACGAGCCGCGCAGCCGCCTGACCGGGCCTGACCAGCCCGAACCTGCCGGAACCTGTTGTCGCGACCCGGGACGCGAGGCAGACTGCAAGAGAGCCCACGAGCTCGCATCTCGAGCGCCTGCTGGGGCCGGGCCCCGCGCGAGGCGTCCGCGGCTGACCGGGCTTTCCCACCACAGGAGAGGACCGACGTGTCTGAGACCGGCAGCGACAGCGAAAGCCCCGTACTCGCATCCCCCACCCCAGCCCCGACCCGGCCGAGGACCAACCAGGACTGGTGGCCCAACCAGCTGGACCTGCACGTCCTCCACCAGCGCTCACCCCTGGCCAGCCCGATGGGCGAGGACTTCGACTATGCCGCGGAGTTCGCGACGCTCGACGTCGAGGCGCTCAAGCGGGACCTCGTGGAGGTGATGACGACCTCCCAGGACTGGTGGCCGGCCGACTACGGCCACTACGGGCCGCTCTTCATCCGGATGAGCTGGCACGCCGCCGGCACGTACCGCATCGCCGACGGCCGGGGCGGGGCCGGGGACGGCGCACAGCGCTTCGCCCCCCTCAACAGCTGGCCCGACAACGCCAACCTCGACAAGGCGCGACGGCTCCTGTGGCCCGTCAAGCAGAAGTACGGCCGCACGATCTCGTGGGCCGACCTGCTCGTCCTCGCCGGCAACGTCGCGATGGAGTCCATGGGCTTCACGACCTTCGGGTTCGGCTTCGGTCGGGAGGACATCTGGGAGCCCCAGGAGGTCTTCTGGGGACCTGAGGACACGTGGCTCGGAGACGAGCGCTACAGCGGCGACCGCGAGCTCACCGGCCCCTTCGGCGCGGTCCAGATGGGCCTGATCTACGTCAACCCCGAGGGCCCCAACGGCAACCCCGACCCGCTGGCCGCCGCCCGCGACATCCGCGAGACCTTCCGCCGGATGGCGATGAACGACGAGGAGACGGTTGCGCTCATCGCCGGGGGGCACACGTTCGGCAAGTGCCACGGCGCGGGCGACCCCGGCCTCGTCGGCCGCGAGCCCGAGGGCTGCCCGGTCGAGCACCAGGGCCTCGGGTGGAAGAACACCCACGGCACCGGTGTCGGCACCGACGCGATCACGAGCGGCCTCGAGGGCGCGTGGACGCCGACCCCGACGACGTGGGACAACGGCTACTTCGAGACGCTCTTCGGGTACGAGTGGGAGCTCACCGAGAGCCCGGCCGGCGCGAAGCAGTGGAAGCCCAAGGACGGTGCGGGTGCCGACGCGGTGCCGGACGCCCAGGACCCGTCCGTCCGGCACGCCCCGATGATGCTGACGACGGACCTCGCACTGCGCCTCGACCCGGTCTACGAGCCGATCTCGCGACGCTTCCTCGAGCACCCCGACGAGCTCGCGGACGCGTTCGCCCGGGCGTGGTTCAAGCTGCTGCACCGCGACATGGGTCCGATCACGCGCTACCTCGGCCCGTGGGTTCCCGAGCCCCAGATCTGGCAGGACCCGGTCCCGGCGGTCGACCACGAGGTCGTCGGGGACGACGACGTCGCCGCCCTCAAGGCCAGCCTCCTCGCGTCGGGGCTGAGCGTCCCGCAGCTCGTCCGCACTGCCTGGGCCTCGGCATCGACCTTCCGCGGCACCGACAAGCGCGGCGGCGCCAACGGGGCGCGGATCCGCCTCGAGCCGCAGCGCAGCTGGGAGGCCAACGACCCGGCCGCTCTCGCCACCGTGCTGCAGACCCTCGAAGGGATCCAGGAGCAGTTCAACGCAGGACAGTCCGGGAAGAGGGTGTCACTCGCAGACCTCATCGTCCTCGGCGGGTGCACCGCCATCGAGAAGGCCGCACGGGACGCGGGGCACGAGGTGCACGTGCCGTTCTCGCCCGGACGGACGGACGCCTCCCAGGACCAGACCGACGTGGAGTCGTTCGAGGTGCTCGAGCCCAAGGCCGACGGCTTCCGCAACTACCTCCGCGCCGGGGAGAAGCTCTCTCCCGAGGTCCTGCTCCTCGACCGAGCCAGCATGCTCACGCTGACCGCTCCGGAGATGACCGTCCTCGTCGGCGGGATGCGAGCCCTCGACGCCAACCTGGGGGGCGCCCGGCACGGCATCTTCACGGACCGGCCCGGCACGCTGACGAACGACTTCTTCGTCAACCTGCTCGACATGGGGACGGAGTGGAGGGCCTCCACCTGGGACGAGAACGTCTTCGAGGGCCGCGACCGCGCCACGGGCGAGGTCATCCGGACCGCGACCGCCGTCGACCTCGTCTTCGGCTCGAACTCCCAGCTGCGTGCGCTCGCGGAGGTCTACGCCGCCGCCGACGCGCAGGAGCGGTTCGTCCGCGACTTCGTCGCTGCGTGGGTCAAGGTGATGAACCTCGACCGGTTCGACCTCGCCTGACCGGGCGTGAGTGAGGCCCCGGACGTGGTGGATGCGTCCGGGGCCTCACTCACCGTCCGGGCCCTGTCCTCACCGCTTGCGGGCCACGGTCAGGCCGTCGAAGGCGGTCAGCACGACGGCCTCGACCCGCGCGTCGGCCGCGACGAGGTCGTTGAAGGCGCGCAGCGCCTCGGTGTTCGCGTCGTCGGCGTCGGGCTCGACGACCCGACCGCTCCACAGCACGTTGTCCACGACGAGCAGCCCTCCGGGGCGCACCCGGGGCACGAGCTCGGCCCAGTAGGCGGCATACCCCGGCTTGTCGGCGTCGATGAAGGCGAGGTCGATCGTCGGCTCCGTCGGGAGGGAGCGGAGCGTGTCGAGCGCGGGCGCGAGGCGCAGCTCGATCCGCTCCGCGAGGCCAGCCGCCGCCCAGGCGCGCCTGCCGACGGCGGTCCACTCCTCGCTGATGTCGCAGCACAGCAGGGAGCCGCCCTCGGCCAGGCCGCGGGCGATGCAGAGGCTCGAGTAGCCGGTGAAGGTCCCCACCTCGACGGCGCGTCGTGCGCCGACCAGCCGGGTCAGCATGGTGAGCAGCTGGCCCTCGTCCTCACCGACCTGCATGCCTGCGGGGTCGCCGAGGGCCGCCGTCTCGGACCGGAGCCGCCGCATCACCTCGTCCGTCCGCCAGCTGCCGTGCTCGACCGCGTAGGCCCTGACCTCGTCCGTCACCGTGAAGCTGCGCATGACACCGACGCTACGGCAGCACGCAGCGGGATCGGCCGAACGGGCGCCGCCCGCCCGATCCGTGAGGCCGACACACCGCTCCCGGCCCGAATCGGCCGTTTCGCGTGGTAGGAACACGCATGGACTGGTTCGCCCCGCCGCGTGCGTTCGCCCCGCTCGTCCGCCCGGCCGCAGCCCTCCTGCTCTGCGCCGGGGCCGTCACGGCGGTCGCCGCAGCGGTCGACGGCTACCAGCGGTCCAGCGCCGACTTCGTGGCGATCCCGCAGTACCGCGTGGAGTCGCTGCTCGCGCGCTACGTGCTCGGCCGCGCGCCCGACGGCTCGGCCCGGCTCGACGCGACCGACCTCGTCCGCCTCACCTTCCTCTCGTCCGACCCGGCCACCCCGGAGGGCCGGCGCGAGCACGCCTTCGTCCGCGTCCTCCCGACGACACTCGACGGGCTGAGGCGCCCGGTCCAGGTTCTCGGTGTCGAGGACGGCTCCGGACGGGTGCTTCCCTGGACCACGACCGTCGACGGCGAGGGCGTCCACGTCCGCGTCGTCGACCCGGACCCCACCCCCGGACAGCCGGCCACCTACGTCATCCACTACACGGCCGACGGCGTGGCCCGGAGCGACGGCGGCGGGCAGGTGCTCGAGTGGGACGTCACGGGTCGCGACTGGGCCCGCTCGATCCCGGAGGTGAGCGCCCAGCTCACGACCTCGGCCGAGCTCACCGGGGTGCTCGACGACGCCGACGGCTCCACGCCTCCGGTGACGGTCAGCGCGAGCGGGGTCGGTCCGCACGAGGCCGTCCTGCTGCGAGCCGGCATCCACGGCACGCGTTTCACCGAACCTGCCGCCGACCCGCAGGACGAGCAGGCCCGGGCCACCGTGCTCGCGATCGGCGGCGCAGCCCTCCTTCTCGCGGGAGCCACCGCGGCGCTGGCCGCCGCTCATCACCGCCGTCGACGCGTCGGCCCCGCCGCGGCCCGGCCCTCGGTCCCGGGCGGGCTGTCGCCC
Source organism: Intrasporangium oryzae NRRL B-24470 (assembly GCF_000576595.1). GTDB lineage: Bacteria > Actinomycetota > Actinomycetes > Actinomycetales > Dermatophilaceae > Intrasporangium_C > Intrasporangium_C oryzae. The sequence goes on from NZ_AWSA01000003.1 coordinate 42,920, forward strand.
GCCCTGGCCGGGAGCCTGCTCGGGCGCCCCGCCCGCGGCATCGTCGGCCAGCTCCTCGACGCCGCCGTCACGGACCACGTCCGGCTGCGGCCCGGCGACCAGGACGTCCTCGTCGAGACGGTCGCCCTCCCGCAAGACCTCAGCCCCGAGGCCGAGCTCGCCCTGTCGGTCCTGGCCCCGCCGCGACCCGGGCGGCCGCAGTCGGTCCGTGCGGGGCTGGACGTCGCCGACAGCGACGCCCTGACCCGGGTCCGCGACGCCGCGATCGGTGCGGGCCTGCTCGAGCGGCCCGACGTGGCCCGGGCCGACCGCTCGCTCGTCCTCGTGGGACTGGTCGCGGCCGTGGGCATCTCCTGGCTCGCGCACTCGACCGGCGTGAGCTTCGCCGTGGGCGCGACCGCCCTCGTCATGGTGCTCGGCGCCCTCGGTGTGGTCCACGGCGTGCTCCACGCCTGGCGGTCGGTGACCCCGCGAGGCGTCGAGACGCTGCGGCAGCTCCGAGGGCTGACGGCCTACCTCACGAGCGCGCAGGACGACCGGATCGCGGCTCTCCAGGAGGCCGTGGTCGATGACCACGACGTCACCGCCGCCGAGGAGGCCGACGTCCACGCGCGACTCCTGCCGTATGCCGTCGTGCTCGGTGTCGAGGACGCCTGGCTCCGCGCGACCGACACGAGCGGAGTGAGGGGCCTGGCGTGGCTGCCCGAGGGCCGACTGCGCGACATCCTCCGCGCGCTGACCGTGGGCGAGATCCCCGCACGCCTCGACCGTCGCATCCCCACGACCCCCGGGCCGGTCAGCGCGAAGGCCCCCAGGACCTCCGGCGCCCCGGTGCAGGTCGTCACCTCCGACGCCGCAACCGGCGGCTGAGGGCGCCTGCCCCACACCCCGGTTCACCTTCGTCTGCGAGCATGCCGCCATGACCGGCATCACCGACCTCGACCAGCTGCTCGCGAGCCTCGAGCCCGAGCTGCACCCCGAACCCTGGGTCGTCGCCGTCGTCGAGCGCGTGCCGGACGACTGCACACCGTTCGCCACGGTCGACGAGGACGAGGGCACGACCGTCGTCGTCACGGCGGCCGAGGCCGACCGGCTCGGCCTCGCCCACGACTACGTCGCAGCCCGCATCACGCTCCGCGTCCACTCGGCCCTCGAGGCCGTCGGCATGACGGCCGCCTTCTCCCGGGCGCTCGCCGACGCGGGCATGAGCTGCAACGTCATCGCCGGCTTCCACCACGACCACCTCCTCGTGCCCTGGGAGCGCGGCGCCGAGGCGGTGACCATCCTCCGGTCGCTCGGCCGTGGCCCCGACGTCTGAGCCCCGGGAGAGCGGGGGCCCACGTGCCGTGCGGAAGCGGGTGAGCGGCATACCCTTGCCCTGATCTCCGCCGCAGAGGGAAGGGACCCATGGAAGCCGACGTCGTCGTCGTAGGAGCCGGCCTGGCCGGGCTCGTCGCCACCGCCGAGCTCGCCGACGCGGGCAAGAGGGTCGTCCTCGTCGATCAGGAGGGCGAGCAGAACCTCGGCGGCCAGGCCTGGTGGAGCTTCGGCGGCCTCTTCCTCGTCGGCAGCCCCGAGCAACGCCGGATGGGCATCAAGGACAGCCTCGAGCTCGCCCGGCAGGACTGGATGGGGTCGGCGCAGTTCGACCGCGACGAGGACCTGTGGCCGCGGCGCTGGGCCGAGGCCTACCTCCACTTCGCCGCCGGGGAGAAGCGCGCCTGGCTCCACGAGCAGGGCCACCGGCTCTTCCCCGTCGTCGGCTGGGCCGAGCGCGGCGACGGCCGCGCCGACGGCCACGGCAACTCCGTGCCGCGCTTCCACATCACCTGGGGCACCGGTCCCGGGATCGTCGAGCCGTTCGAGCGCCGGGTCCGCGAGGGCGTGGCCAAGGGCCTCGTGACCTTCGCCTTCCGGCACCGCGTCGACGAGCTCGTCATGACGACCGGGCGCGTCACCGGCGTCCGCGGACGCCTTCTCGAGCGTGACGACGTCGAGCGCGGCAGGGCCAGCAGCCGCACCGAGATCGGCGACTTCGAGATCGGCGCCCAGGCGGTCATCGTCACGAGCGGAGGCATCGGCGGCAACCACGACCTCGTCCGCCGGGCGTGGCCCAAGCGGCTCGGCCGCCCACCCCTGACGATGGTCGCCGGCGTCCCGGCCCACGTCGACGGGCGGATGCTCGGCATCACCGAGGCCGCAGGCGGCCGGGTCATCAACCCCGACCGGATGTGGCACTACACCGAGGGGCTGCGCAACTGGAACCCCGTCTGGGACAACCACGGCATCCGGATCCTTCCCGGCCCGTCGTCCCTCTGGATCGACGCGCTGGGCCGCCGTTTCCCCGCCCCCTACTTCCCCGGCTTCGACACCCTCGGCACGCTCGGACACATCATGCGCAGCGGCTACGACTACTCGTGGTTCGTCCTCACCCAGCGGATCATCGAGAAGGAGTTCGCGCTCTCCGGCTCCGAGCAGAACCCCGACCTCACCGGAAAGGACGTCCGGCAGGTGCTCGGCCGAGCCCGCAAGGGCGCTCCCGGCCCCGTCGAGGCGTTCAAGGAGCGCGGCGAGGACTTCGTCGTCGCTCACACCCTCGACGCTCTCGTCCGGGGCATGAACGAGCTGACGGGCGACGGGCTCATCGACGTCGACGCCCTGCGCCAGACCATCACGGCCCGCGACAACGAGATCGACAACGCCTTCTCCAAGGACGCTCAGGTGACCGCCGTCCGCGGCGCCCGGAACTACCGCGGCGACCGGCTCATCCGCGTCGCCGCGCCGCACCGGCTCCTCGACCCCGAGGCGGGGCCCCTCATCGCGGTCCGGCTCAACATCCTCACCCGCAAGACGCTCGGCGGCCTCGAGACGGACCTGTCCGGACGGGTCCTCCGCGCCGGCGGCGAGCCGCTCGAGGGCGTGTATGCCGCAGGCGAGGTGAGCGGGTTCGGCGGCGGCGGGATGCATGGGTACAACTCGCTCGAGGGCACATTCCTCGGCGGCTGCCTCTTCAGCGGCCGGACCGCCGGGCGGGCCGCGGCCGCCGCACTCTGAGCGTCGCGGCGCGCAGCACCCGCGCGGCGCGCTCACCGAGAGCCGGCGACGGGTTGAGCCTCCGGTGCGAAACCCCACCGCCGGGGTCGGGTGGGACTACGGTCAGGGCGTGGGGGAACGCGCCCAGCGAGTGGGGTGGAGCCGGCTCACGTTCCTGCGCGAGCCGGCCGTCCCCCTCCTGGTGCTCGCGACGGCCGTCATGGTCACCAGGGGGTATGCCGCCGACATCCTGCTCTGCGTCGGCACGCTCGCGCTCGTGGTCCGTGAGGGCCTCCGCTGGCGCGGACGCACGGCGGACGCCACGCCGGCACCCCTGCGGTGGAGGAGCGTCGCGGGTGGCTGCGCGATCGCGACCGTGCTCGGCGTCGGCCTCTCCCTCATCCCGCGCACCGAGCGCTGGCTCGACGTCGCGCTCGCCGCGGTCGGTGTGCTCGCCCTCTGGCTGTCGCTCGCCGTCGGCCCAGGTGGCGACGGCCATCTCGACGACGCCCCGGAGCCGGTCCCTGCGTCGCCGCCGCGGTGGTGGGTCTGGCTCGGTATCGGGGCCCTGCTCGTCCTCATCGAGCTCGTCTCGTTCCTCTCCCAGTCCGACGCGCGGACCGACAACCCCGACCGGCCGACCATCAGCACCCTCCTCGAGCCGACCCTCGCCGCCGGCGTGCCGCGAGCGGCCGGGCTGACCCTCTGGCTGCTCGCCGGCTGGTGGCTCGTCCGGCGCACGCGGGCCTGGTCCGGTTCACGGGCCGGTGCCCCGTGAGCGGCTGGGAGGGCACGGTCACGGCATACGGGCTCGTGCTCGCGGCCGCCGTGGTCGCGAGCCTCGTCGCGCGGAGGCGGCCCGACGTTCTCGGCGGGCTCGGCATGGTCGTGACGTGGGCCATGCGCCGCCGCTCGACCCAGCTCTTCCTCCTCCTCACGTGGTGGTGGCTCGGCTGGCACCTCGTCACCTCCCGCTGAACGCCCCAAGGTCGGGACCTTCAGCCCTGTCGAGCCTCCCGGTCCGCCCCGCACGGTGGAGAGCGAGGCCGGCGACGCCGGCACGAAGGAGGGGTCATGACACTCGACGAGGTCCTCAGCAAGGCGAAGGACACGATCACGGTGCGGCGCGTCTACGGCGAGCCGTACGAGAAGGACGGCCTCACGGTCATCCCGGCCGCGATGGTCGCCGGTGGCGGAGGCGGTGGCTCCGGCCACGACCAGAGCGGAGGAGAGGGCGAGGGCGGCGGGTTCGGCATGGGCGGTCGGCCGGCCGGGGCCTTCGTCATCAAGGGCAGCGACGTGAAGTGGATGCCGGCCGTCGACCCGAACCGCATCATGACGATGGCCGGCATCGTCACCGTCGCCTGGCTGCTCATGCGGCCGCTGCTCGCGCGGGCCCGGGCCAAGGGAAAGGCGCTCGTGGTGGAGGCCGAGGCCGGCGAGTAGCCCTGCGAGACGGCTGAGCGGTCCGCCACGGTGGGCCGCCGCTGGGCTGCGCCCTGGAGGCGGACCGGCGAGGGCCCGGGAGGCGCCGCGAGCCGACCCGGACCTAGAGACGGCCGCGGATCGGGGTGCGCTCGACAGGGTCGCCGCCCTCGGGCATGACCATCTCCGCGCGGACGCCGAGGAGGCGCACTTCGCGGTCCGGGTCGAGCTGGCCCGCAAGGGTGACCGCAGCGGCGATCACCTCGGCTCGGTCATGGGTCGGGGCCGGGAGTTTGCGCGCCTTCGTCTGCGTGAAGAAGGGCGCATAGCGGACCTTGAGGGTGACCCGGAAGACGGGCCGGCCCTCGGCGACCGTGTCCGCGAAGGCCTGGGCGGCGAGCTCGCGCACGGCGGCCTCGACCTCGGCAGGACTCGTCAGGTTTTGCTGGAAGGTCGTCTCCCGGCTGTGGGCGCGCGCGATCCAGGGGCTGTCGTCGACGACGGCCGACCCGATGCCGCGTCCGAGCTGGCCGTACCAGACCCCCATCCGCGGCCCGAACTCGCCGACGAGAACCTCCTCGTCGGCGTGGGCGAGCTGACGGACGGTCTCGATGCCGTGTGCTGCAAGGCGTTTGGAGACCTTGGCACCGACGCCCCAGAGCTCGATCGTCGCCCGGTCGCCCATGACGTCGAACCAGTTGTCGCGGGTCAGCCGGAAGACGCCGCGCGGCTTGCCGAATCCGGTCGCGATCTTGGCCCGGACCTTGTTGTCGCCGATCCCCACCGAGCAGTGCAGGTCCGTCGCATCGAGGACCGCCGCCTGCGCCCGGCGCGCGAAACCCTCGGGGTCGTCGGTCTCGACCCCGAGGAACGCCTCGTCCCAGCCGAGCACCTCGACGACGACGCCGAGCCCGCGCAGGGTTTCCATGACGTGCTCGCTCGCCTCCGTGTAGGCCGGGGCGTCGACGGGGAGGATGACGGCGTCGGGCACCTTCCGCGCGGCGAGGCGGAGCGGCATACCGGAGCCGACACCGTGCGCGCGGGCCTCGTACGACGCCGTCGACACGACCGCCCGCTCGGTCGGGTCGCCTCGGCCGCCGACGATGAGCGGCCGCCCGGCGAGCTCGGGATGCCTCAGCACCTCGACGGCGGCGATGAACTGGTCGAGGTCGACGTGCAGCACCCACGGCGCGGCCGGGCCCATTCCGCCATTGAACACCCCGTATGCCGCTCGGCGACGTCCGGACGTGACCCTCGTCCCAGCCGGCTCCGACCCGCCTCCGGGCGCCCGGGCCCCGGCCTAGCATGAGGGCGTGGGTCACATCAGCGGGAGCCTCCACATCGAGGCAGCACCGGAACGGGTCTTCGACACGGTCGCCGACACGCGCAACGAGCCGTCCTTCAACCCAGCGATGACCCAGGCCGAGCTGCTCACGGCTCCGCCGATCGGGCTCGGCACCCGATTCAAAGCGCGGATGGGCAGGGCCGGCACGGAGATGATCGTCGAGCTCACCGACTTCGAGCGTCCCGCCCGGCTCGGCTCTCGCACGACGAGCGTCACGATGGAGACGACGGGCGGGCTCACCTTCTCTCCCGAGGGTGACGGGACGCGGATGCGCTGGGACTGGGAGGTGCACCCGAAGGGGTGGTTCCGGCTCACCGGACCGCTCGTCGGACCCGTGGGCAGACGCATGGAGCGCCGGATCTGGACTGGGCTCAAGCGCCGGCTCGAAGCCGACGCCAACGGGCGGACAACCGGCTGACGGGAGCCGCCGGCGGGTGCGAGACTGCGCGCCATGCTGCGACTGGACGACCACTGGGTCTGGGACGCGTGGGTCGTCGACGACGGCTCGCTCTACCACCTCTACTACCTGCAGGCACCGCACTCCCTCGGCGACCGGGAGAAGCGCCACGTCAACGCCACGATCGGGCACGCGACCTCCCGCGACCTCGTCGACTGGGAGGTCCTCGGGACGACGTTCGGGCCTGCGGAGGCAGGCTTCGACGACCTGGCGATCTGGACGGGCTCGGCGATCCACGACGGCAGCCGGTGGCGCATGTTCTACACCGCCGTCTCGACCGCGGGTCACCACATCTACGACCAGCGGATCGGCTCGGCGGTCTCCGACGACCTCCATCACTGGGTCCGCGTCTCCGACGAGCCGGTGCTCCGCGTGGACCCGCGCCACTACAAGACCCTGTCGTCGCATCCGGGCCCCACGACCGGCCCCGACCTCGAGGGCAGCAGCGAGACCTGGCGCGACCCGCTCGTCCTCGCCGACCCCGACGGCGACGGCTGGCACCTGCTCATCACGGCCCGTGCCCTCGGCGCGGCGAAGAACGACGACGGCGTCATCGCGCACGCGTGGAGCCGCGACCTCGAGACGTGGGAGGTCCGCGAGCCGCTCTGCGAGCCGGGGGCCGGTTTCGGGCAGCTCGAGGTCCTGCGGAGCATGGTCATCGACGGCCGGCCTGCGCTCGTCTTCACCTGCCACCCCGACGAGATGACGCCCGAGCGGCGGGCCATGTCGGGCGAGTGCTGCACGTGGTCGGTTCCCTCCCCGGGCCTGCTCGGGCCGTGGGACATCACGAAGGCTCGTCCGTTCACCGCCGACCCCGCGCTCTTCGCCGCCCCGGTCGTGACCCGCCGCGACGGGACCACGGTCATCTTCGGCTTCCACCACGTCCCGGGGGACGACTCGCTCTGGATCGGCGACCCGATCGAGGTCACCCTCGACGAGGAGGGCTACCTCGTCGCCCGCTGACCCCCTGCCGGACGTCAGCGGGGAGCTCACCAGCGATCTCACCGGGCGATGTAGCCGCCGTCGATGTAGAGCTCGAGCCCGGTGACGAAGGAGGCGTCGTCGCTCGCCAGGTAGGCGACACCGGCGGCGATCTCCTCCGGCCTGCCGAGCCGGCCCATCGGCGTGAGGTCGATCATGACCTGCATGAACGGCGTCTCGCGTGAGGTGTCGAGGATCGGTGTGTCGACGAAGCCCGGGTGGACGGAGTTGACCCGGATCCCTTCGGTGGCCCAGTGGACCGCGGCGTTCTTCGTCAGGGTCCGGACCGCGCCCTTGGCCGCGTGGTAGGCCGGGGAGTTCCCGAAGCCGCCGCTCGTGCCGAAGATCGAGCTGATGTTGATGACGGCTGCATGCTGCGACTTGCGGAGGTACGGGGCGGCGATCTTCATCCCGAGGAAGACGCCGGTCTGGTCGATGGCGACGGTGCGCTCCCACTCCTCGAGCGTCGTCTCCTCGATCGTCTTGAGGTCACCCATTCCCGCGTTGTTGACGAGGATGTCGAGTCCGTCGAACTCGTCGACGGCCCGTTCGCACGCGACGTGCCAGTCGGCTTCGCTCGTCACGTCGTGATGCACGAAGGTCGCTTCCGTCCCCGCGTCGAGCAGCTCGTCGGCCGTCGCCTGGCCGCTCTGCTCGTTGATGTCGGTCACGACGAGTCGGGCCCCTTCCTCCGCGAGCCGCCTGGCCGTCGCCTTGCCGATGCCGCTGCCGGCGCCCGTGACGAGCGCGACTCGGCCTTCGAGCCTTCTCATGACCACTCCTTGGCTGGGTCCGGGCGGCACGAGTGCGCCCCCCTTCAGTCTGCGCCCGTGCCGGACTGGCGTCGGAGTTCTTTCGGTCACAGGGTCATTCGCGGACCTTGGGCCTCCGGGAGCGGTCCAGGGCCCGCTCCGGGTCGTGCCGCGAGCCCCGGGTCGACCGGCGCGTCGGGCTCGCCCCGGCCCCGCGCTCGGACCGGGCCGCGGCGGCGTCCTGCTCGGCGGCGGCGACCATGAGTCCGTGGTAGAGCATGAGGGCCGAAATCGCCACGAGGACCCAGACGGCGATGGTGAGCTGGGTCGCCAACGTGGTCCCCGCCGTCCTCGGGACGAGCTGGACGGCACCGGCTGCGACGGCGAAGAGCGCGGAACCGACGAACCAGATGATCGTGGCCCGAGTGAATGTGTGCCCCACGGGCTCACTGTGGCACATGCGGACGCGCTCCAACGGGAGGTTCGTCGGGTCCGGAAGGGCCCCGCCGCACTAGCGTGGTCCCATGGCACCCACTGCGTCTCGGAGGAACCGATGAACCGCTCGCTCCTGCTCGTCCTCGGTGGCATCCTCTTCGTCATCGGCTGCCTCTGGACGCTCCAGGGCCTGGGCATCGTCGGGGGCAGCGTCATGTCGGGCGTCACCTTCTGGGCGATCGCCGGTCCGATCGTCGCCCTGTTCGGGATCTTCGTCGCCTATCGCGGCTCCCGCCGCTGAGCCCGGCCCCCCTCCGACCCCCCTCCGGCCCCCTTCCGGTTCGATGTATGAGGGCGTCGTAGACGACGCCCTCATACATCGAACCGCGGGTGTGAAGTGCCGTCGACGCGGTGGAGCCGACCCGACAGCCAAGCGTCGAGCTGGTCGCCGCCGTGCTCGTCGTCCGGCGCGCCCGACGCGCCACCGGGGACGACCCAGCGGCTCGCGTCGCGGTCGGCGAGGTCCCAGACGTAGCGCGCGACCGGTCCCTTGGAGCACCGGTCCGTGACGCCGGGCGCGCTTCCCGCAGCGAGGACGCACCCCGTGTCGCCGGGCACCGCCGCGCGGGGGAGCATCGGCGCGCCGGGCAGCCCCTCGAGCGCGTGGATCGCGCCGAACCAGTGGCGGTCTCCCCATGTCGACACCCGATCCCCTTGCGCCGCAACGCGTTCCAACGCCACGCGAACGCCTTCGGCGACGTCGACACCCATCCGGTCGACGCCTCGCGCCATCGGCCCCCAGGTCAGCCCGATCTGGAGCGGCACGTCGAGCCAAGACTCGAGGAGCACGGAGTGCCCGGTCGGCGCGAGGAGGGGCGCGAGCCGGGGGTGCTCGGCGAACCACCCGACGAGCTCGTGCCGCCACGCCGCGAAGACGGCCGCTCCCCGGCTGTCCGGGTCGCTGTGCCCGTCCCACCCGAGCAGGACGTCGCGGACGGCGGCCGCGTCACCGTCCACCACCGCGGCCGACACGAGCTCGCGCGCGAGCCGGGCCTGGCCGTTGAGGGTGTCGACGTGGATCGCGGCGCAGTCGTCGGCCGTGAGGTCGGTGCGCTCCGCGATGAGCTCGCGGATCCGCGTCGCGCGGTGGGGCGTGGAGTACTCCACGCCGAGCCCGCCACCGCTCGCACGGTCGTTGGCGCTGACCATGACGTCGTCGACGTCGGTGACCGTGCCCGGGAGCCAGCCCTCCCACCGGTGGCACGGGTCCCACGCAGGGACCGGACGAACCCGGTTGGCGCCGTTGCGCCGCGCGACCTTCCCGACGACGAGGTGCCGCATCGCACCCGACGTGTCGGCGACGACCGCGCTGTTGACCGGCTCGACCCATCGGGCGAGCGCCGACGTCACGTCATCGACGGTGCGCGAGCGCAGGAGCGGCAGCAGCGCGCCGAACCCGAGGTCCCCTGTCACCTGTGACGGGGTCCGGAGGCTGTATGCCGCCGGGCGGGCTTCCGTGGTCACCGTCCCCTCGCCGACGTGGCTGGCCTCGCGACCGAGTGCGGCCAGGGCCTGTTCGAGGCCGGTGACGATGGGCCCGCGTGCGGTGACGACGACGGGCACCGCGACGCGGTCCGGGTGCTCGAGCCCGTCGGCGCCCTCGCCGCGGACGCAGACCGTCTCGATCTCGTCGTCGACGGGCTCCCATCCGTCGACCCCGCGGGCCTCGAGCCTGCCGTCCTGCCTGCGCAGCTGCTCGGTCGTCAGGTCCTGGTAGTCGGCCATCGCGTTGGTGATCGCCCAGGCGACCCCGCCGGCGTGCCCGAAGTGCTGGATCCCGGGCACCCCGGGGAACGTGAACCCGACGACGTCGAACTCGGGGCACGCGAGCCCGACCTGCTGGTAGGCGTTGGGCAGCTCGATCGTCCGGTGCGGGTCTCCCGCGATGAGGGGCCGGCCGCTCCGGGTCCGGTGGCCGCCGATGACCCAGGCGTTGCTCCCGGAGTGCCACGGTCCGCCCTCGGTGTGGAAGAGGTCGAGCCACTCCTCCCCGAGGCGGTCGGCGACGTGGGCGTTGAAGAGCTTGCCGGGGAACGTCCCGAAGAGCAGGTGGATCGCCCAGAAGACGCCGAGCGGTGTCCACGGCTCCCACGGGCGCGGCCGGCCGGCATACGCCCCCAGTCCGAGCAGGGCCGGCTCGGGGGCACCCGCGAGGCCGAGCGGCATACCCTCGTTGACCCCTTCGACGTAGGCGTCGACGAACGCCCGGGTCTCCGGGTCGAGGCCGGCGTGGAAGTCCCGGGCCGTCGGCTCGAGGCGTACCTGTTGGGCGAAGCGGTCCCAGGCCAGGCCGTCGGGCCCGAGGTACTCGGCCGTACGGCCCTCCATCCGCCAGCGCGCGAGCTCCATCTGCCACGCGCGGTCGCGCGCGGCCTCACGGCCCTGCAGGTGGGCGAGCGCGAGCACGTCGTCCGCGCGCAGGTGGGGGATGCCCCACCGGTCGCGGCGCACCTCACCGGTCATGGGTTCGCGGCCGGGCTCAGGCGAGGAGCTCGCGCTCGATCTCGCGGAAGAAGGCTCCCGCGAGCCGGCGGTACTGGTCCTGGGTGAGGCGGATCGGGTCGCCGACGGCGAGGCCGAGGACCGAGCGTTGCTGGTCGAAGGGGAAGTCCGGGTCCTCGAGGACCGTGCCGCCGCCATCCAGGAGCGACCGGGCAAGGACGCGCACCTCGGCGACCGCGCCTCCCGGTCGGGTCCGGGCGCTGCCCGTGGCGTCGGGGGTGAGGTGGGGGGTGAGGTCGGGGCGCTGGGCGAAGTACCCGTCGAGGACGAGGAGCATGTTGTTGAAGTACTCGGACTCGAGGGAGGCGAGGGCGCTCTCGAGCTCGCTCACGTCGGCGTCGCCGTGGTCGCGCGCGGCGCCGGCGACCTCCCGCCACATGGCCACCTGGGTCTCCGACCGGGACTGGCAGGCATCGAGGTAGTCCCGGTCGTAGGCCCATGTGTCGCGCATGACCCCAGACTAATCAGCGAGTCCGTGGATGCGGGGCACTCCCGGGTACAGGGTCGCACTAGCGTTGGGCCATGGCGCGTGGAGAACGCAACGTGCTCGGTGGCGAGCTCGAGGAGTGCGGTACCGACCCGATGACGGGCTTCTACCGCGACGGGTGCTGCACGAGCGGTCCGGAGGACCGTGGGAGCCACACGGTCTGCGCGATCATGACGTCCGAGTTCCTCGCCCACCAGAGCAGCGTCGGCAACGACCTGTCGACACCCCGTCCGGAGTGGCGCTTCCCGGGGCTCGTGCCGGGCGATCGCTGGTGCGTCGTCGCGGCGCGCTGGCTCGAGGCGCAGCAGGCCGGGGTCGCCGCGCCCGTCATGCTCGTGGCGACGCATGAGCGGGCGCTCGACGTCATCCCGCTCCAGCTGCTCCAGGCGTATGCCGCCGACGTCCCCGACGACCCGAGCTCGCTCCTCTGAGGGCTGGGCCGGTCCCCAGCCGGGCGGCGCGGGTGTGCGCCAGGAGGCGTTCGGGCGCGGGCGAAAGCCGGCCCGGCGGCATACGACGGCATACTGGCGGGCATGGCGGGGACGGGCGACGGCGACGCGGGCGGGCGGCTCTCCCCCGCTCCGGCACTGACTCCCGACTGCGCCCGGTGCTTCGGGCTGTGCTGTGTCGCACTGCCCTTCGCGCGCTCGGCCGACTTCCCCGTCGACAAGCCAGGCGGCGAGCCGTGCCGCAACCTCCTCGACGACTTCCGCTGTGGGATCCACGACCGGCTTCGCGCCGACGGCTGGAAGGGCTGCACGGTCTTCGACTGCTTCGGCGCGGGCCAGCAGGCGTCGCAGGTGACCTTCGGCGGGGTCTCGTGGCGGGACGCTCCGGCGACCGCCGCTCGCATGTATGCCGTCCTGCCCGTCATGCGGCAGCTGCACGAGGTCCTCGCCCTCCTGCGCGAGGCCGTGGGCCTGGCACCCGGCGACGCCCTCGAGGCGGCCCTGGGTGACGTGCACGACGACGTGGTCGCGCTCACGGCGGCCCCGGTCGAGATGCTCCTCTGCGTGGACCTTCGTGAGCTCCGCGGCCGCGTCGGTGACCTGTTGCAGCGCACGAGTGCAACCGTCCGCGAACGGGTGCGGGCGGCAGCCACGATCCCGACGCCGCCTCGGGGGGCCCGCCCCGGCGCGGACCTCGTCGGTGCCGACCTCCGCGGGCTCGACCTGCGCACGGCGGATCTTCGCGGGGCGCTGCTCATCGCCGCGGACCTGCGCGGCGCCCGGCTCGGCGCGGCCGACCTGCTGGGCGCGGACCTGCGCGACGCGGACCTGCGTGGGGCCGACCTGGAGGGCGCCCTGTTCCTCACGCGCCCCCAACTCGCCGCGGCCCGGACCTGAGCCGGAGCGGTCGAGATGGGCCAAGGAGGGACACGTGACGGCGCGCGCTACGGCACTGCCCAGCGAGGTTGAGCAGTGCCGTGGCGAACGCGGAACGGCCCGCACCCCTTACGGCACTGCCCAGCGAGGTTGAGCAGTGCCGTAGCCAACGCGGAACCGCACCCCGCAGCCCTTACGGCACTGCCCAGGAATCGTGAGCAGTGCCGTAGCGAACGCGAAGCAGCACCGCATCACGTCGTGGGTAAGTTCGTGGCGTTCGGGCCCCACCGGGCCGTCCGACGACTGACAATCAGTCGACCCAGACCAGCCAGACCAGCCAGTCCAGCCAGACCAGCGAGACCAACCAGACCAGCCAGACCAGCCAGAACGACCGACCGGGGAGACGGACGTGCGCCACACCACCGCAGCCGCGCTGCTCATCGCCGCTGCCCTGCCCGGACTCGCGGCGTGCACGTCGGGCAACCCCCAGGTCGAGCTCAGCCAGGCCGGGTCGGGGGCTGGGTCGACGCCGACCGTGACGGTGACGGTCGTCGACCCGAACGGTCCACCCGTCACTGCGACGGCCACCGTGACGGTGACGGCGACCCCGACGGTGACCGTGACCATGCCGCCGCGGCCCACGCCGACGACGACGGCGGCGTTCACGCAGGCCGTCGCGCTCGTCAGCTACCAGAACCTCGTGTCCGACATCGCCCTTCTCGACGCCATGACACTGACGGGCAGCCCCGCCGCACTCCAGCTCGACGTCCTCGCGCAGCACTTCGCAACTCTCGAGTCGACGGGGGCACCGCCCGGTCTCGACCCGCCCACGTACTTCGGCCGTCTCGCCTCCCTCCGGCTCTTCGCCGATGCAGCGTCCGAGGAAGCGGCCGCGGGTTCACCCCAGGCCGCAGCCCGCTACGTCGTGATCCGCCGCGAGACCGGCGTGCTCCTCGGGCTCGTCAACGGCGCCCTCCGGACGTCGCTGGCGCTGCCGGCTCCGCCGGCAACCTCGACGACGCACTGAGCGACCACCCCGGTCACGCCGTGTCTCGAGAGGGCGGCGGGTCGGCGTGGACCCACCGCTTGAGGCTTGATCGGCGCCGCGCCGGCACGCGGGACCAGACCGCCTGCTGGAGGGCGAGGGTCGCCCACCCCGCGATGGCCATGCCGGTGAGGTTGACGACGAGCTGCAGGCCGCTGCCGCGCACCTCGTCCCAGGCGCCGAACGCGAGGCCGAGCGCGACGTTGCCTGCCGCCGGGATCGTCGTGACCGAGATGAAGACGCCACTCAGGCCGCCGACCTTCGCCGAGGTGAGGGAGAGGACGCCGGCCGCCGCCGCGAGGACGGCGACGATCACCGACCACTGGTCGGGCGTGTAGATGAAGCCGGTCTGGGGCCGGGGGCCGGTGACGTCCCGGAGGGTCACCCAGCCGAGGGCCCGGCCGAGGAGTCCGGCGCCGGCGGTGACGACGATCGCGACGGCGAAGCCGACGAGGAGGGCCCGGAGAGCCACCCCGAAGAGCAGGGGACGCCGCCGGACCAGGGCGACACCCAGGGCCGCGATGGCCCCGAACTCCGGGCCGAGGACCATCGCGCCGATGACGAGGATCTGCGAGTCGAGGACGATCGCGATCCCCGCGATGAGCGTCGCGAGGCACATGAACGAGATGAACGTCCAGTTGAGCTCGCTGTCGTCGTAGGACCGCTGGGCCACCTCAGCCCAGACGACGGCATCCGCGCTGCTGCCCGGCATCCGCTCGTCGGCGTCGAAACCCGACTGGGAGATCCACGTCGTGACCGGCTCGACGTGGAGACTGCCCTCGCGATGGACGCCGATCTCGCGGAGCCGGTCGATGACCTCGTTCGCCCCCTCACGGGCGACGTCGGCGTGGACGAGGTCGCCGGGCGGGCGCACCGAGGCGCCGCGAACCACCGACAGGGTGCTGACGGCGGGTGAGGCCCCGAGGGCCTCGGTCACCTCGTCCGTGAGGGCGCCTGGCGTCGTGATGGTGAGTCGGAGCATGGGGCTCAGTCTCCACCGCCCCGGGCCGCACGCCCGGCGAGACGCGGCGGGCGGCCAGAGGCCGGCACCCGCCGGCCCACATCTCGATCCCGCACGACCCCTTGACGGCGGAACGCCTCGCCGGGGAGGGTGCGCACCGTGACCTCACTGACCGAGCACCCGCACGCCCGCCACCGCCTCGCGGCCGGGGCCGCCTTCTTCGTGCAGGGGCTGCTCTTCATCTCGCTGACGACGCGCCTTCCCCAGATCCAGCGCAGATGGGACCTCGACGAGCTCGCCGTGAGCGGCCTGCTCCTCCTGGTCGTCCTCCTGGCCGGCGCCGGCTCGGTCCTCGCGGAGCTCGTCGCGGCACGGTCCTCGAGCGCCGTCGTCGTCCGTCTCGGGTTCGTCCTCGCGACCGTGGGGTTCGCGGCGGCGCTCCTCGCCCCGGCGTTCGGGGTGTTCGTCGCCGGGCTCGCCGTGTACGGCCTCGCCCTCGGGATCGTCGACGCCTCGAGCAACATGCAGGCGGTGACTGTCGAGCACCTCTACGGCCGGCCGATCCTCCCGTCGTTCCACGGGTTCTGGACTGCGGGCGGCATCGTCGGCACGCTCCTGACGCTCGCGACCGCCGGCACCGAGCTCGGCGTCCGCCTGCTGCCGCTTCTCCTCTTCCCTGTCGCGGTGCTCGCCGCGCCCTTCGTCACGAAGGACCGCCTTCCCTCCCCCGCCGCAGCCGCGGCGGTGCCGTGGCGGCGCATCGTCCTGCTCGGCCTCGCGATGGTGCTCTTCTACATGGTCGACACCGCTGCCACGACGTGGGGGCCGGTCTACCTCGGCGGGACGCTCGATGCCCCGGAACGGCTCACCGCCCTCGCCACCCTGCCCTACCTCGTCGCGACCCTCATCGCGCGCGGGCTCGGCGACGGCCTCGTCGACCGGCACGGCGCCGTGTGGATGCTGCGCCTCAGCGGGGTCGTCGCGTCGGCCGCTCTCGCCGTCATCGTCTTCGCCCCGACGTGGCCGATCGCCGTCGCCGGGTTCACCGTGCTCGGCGGCGCCGTCGCGACGATCGCACCGCTCAGCTTCTCCGCCGCGGCGGCCATCGCCGGTGGCGACGACTTCGCGAGCAGCCAGGACCGCGTCGACCAGGTCATCGCCCGGTTCAACCAGTTCAACTACGTCGGGGCGCTCCTCGGCGCCGTGCTGACCGGTGCCGTCGGGTCGGGCAACCTCCGGCTCGGCTTCGCCGTGCCGATGGTCCTCATCCTCGGGATCATCCCGCTCGCCTCGCAGTTCGCCATCGTCCGGCGCCGGGTGCCGGCGGTCGCCCCCTCGAGCTAGCGAACGGCGTCGATCGCGCCGGCAAGTCGCCGGACGACGAGAGGGATCGCCTCGGCCCCGACCGCACCGAACCCGAGCGCCAAGCCCTGCCGCGCCGGCTGGTCGCCGTATCGCACCGACAGCGGGTCGACGCGGACCCGCGCGGCGAGCGCCGCCTCGGCCACGTCCACGTCGGAGACCCGCTCGTCGCGCAGCACGGCGCAGACGTGCAGCCCGGCGGCCGACGGGACGACGTCGACAACGCCGGAGAGCTGCCCGTCCAGCTCGCTGAGGAGGGTCTCGCGCCGCTCGCGGTAGACCTTCGTGGCGCGACGGACGTGCGCCGCGTGGTGGCCCTCGGCGAGGAAGCGGGTGAGGGCGCCCTGGGTGACGGGGTCGCCGTTCCAGTCGGAGACCCGCTTCGCCTCCCGGAAGGCCCGCTGGACCGAAGTCGGCACGATGGCGTAGCCGACCCGCAGTGCCGGGAGCAGCGACTTGGAGAACGAGCCGACATAGACGACGCGGCCGTCGGCGTCGAGGCTCTGGAGCGGCTCGAGCGGCCGGTCGGCGAACCGGAACTCGCTGTCGTAGTCGTCCTCGACGACCACCGCGTCATGGCGGATCGCCCACTCCAGCAGGGCGGTCCGGCGGGCGAGCGACATGGCGACCCCGGTCGGGAACTGGTGCGAGGGCGTGACGTAGACGACCCGGGCGTCGTCGGGAAGGGCCTCGACGACGAGCCCCTCCCCGTCGACGGGGACGCCCACGACCCGCGCTCGGTGCGTCTCGAGGAGACGGCGGGCCGCGGTGTATCCGGGGTCCTCGACGGCGACGACGGCGCCGGGCTCGACGAGGACCCGCGCCACGAGGTCGAGCGCCTGCTGGGCCCCGGTCGTGACGACGACGTCGTCACGGGAGGCGACGACGTGACGGGACAGACCGGCGTACCGCGCGATCTCGGCCTGCAGGAGCGGGTTGCCGGGAACGTCGTAGGTCTCCCACCCGTGCGGGGCGCGGCGCAGCTGCGCCGAGACGAGCCGCCGCCACAGGGCGAGCGGGAAGAGCGAGACGTCGGGCACGCCGAGCGTGAGGTCGTATGCCGCCGGGCCGGCTTCCCGTCGGGAGGCGGCGAACGCGGGTGGCGGGTCGACCCCGGCCCAGAGCGGAACCGGCGACACGACCCCGGGACGCGCGTGACGGGCGAGCCGCGGGCCTTGGCGGCAGGCGTCGGTGACGTAGGTTCCCGACCCGGCCCGGCTGTCGAGGAACTGTTCCGCGACGAGACGGTCGTAGGCCGCGCTGACGGTCCCACGTGCGACGCCAAGGGACCGGGCGAGCTGGCGCGTCGGGGGGACGCGCACCCCGGGCGCGAGCCGCCCGTCGAGGACGGCCACGCGGATCTGGGCGTAGATCGAGGTGGCGAGGTCACCGGTGCCGGTCTCGTCGAGGCCGATGTGCAGCTCCATCGGCCCAGCCTAGGCGCGCGACCCGCTGATTGGACCAAACCGAATGCCAGGATCTGGATCTTCTCACCGGTCCACCTGACCGGCAGGCTGGTCAGCATGGCCAGCCGCACCTCCACCCCGCCCGCGCCCGCCCTCACCCGGGACACGGCCGGGACCGGCGCGCCCACGGGCCGCCTCACGGTCGCGCAGGGGGCGGCCCTGACGATCGGCGCCGTCCTCGGTACCGGCGTCATCACCCTGCCCGCCATCGCCGCCGACGTCGCCGGGCCGGCGTCCCTCGTCGCCTGGGCGACGCTCGTGCTCCTGTCGGTCCCGCTCGCGAGCACCTTCGGGGCGCTCGGCTCGCGGTACCCGGACCCGGGCGGCGTCTCCGGCTACGTGCGCCGGGCCTTCGGCGAGCGTGCGGCTGCGGCCGTCGGCTGGTGCTTCTACTTCGCGGTCCCGGTCGGGGCCCCGCCCGCGACGATGATGGCCGGCGGCTACGTCGCCGACGTCGTCGGGGGCGGACGCACAACGACCGTGGCCGTCGCCGCCGCGCTCATCGGCGTCACGTGGGCCATGAACGCGGCCGGGCTGCGCTTCTCCGGGCGGGTCCAGCTCGTCCTCGCGAGCACCCTCGCCCTGCTCATCACCGCGACGGTCGTCGTCTCCGGTCCGCACGCCCGCACCGAGAACCTCACCCCGTTCGCCCCGCACGGGTGGACCGCCGTCGGGTCGGCCGCCGCCCTCCTCGTCTGGGGCTTCGCCGGCTGGGAGGCGGTCGCCTCGCTCGCCGGCGACTACCGCCGGCCGCGCCATGACGTGCCGTGGGCGACCGGCATCGCCGTCGTCGTCGTCGGGGTCCTCTACCTCGGCCTCGCCGCGGCGAGCGTTCTCGTCCTCGGCCCGGGGGCCGCATCGAGCCAGGCACCCCTGTCCGACCTCATGGCCGTCGCGCTCGGCGACCAGGCCCGCGTCGTCACCGCCGTCGCGGCCCTCATGCTGACGCTCGGTGCGACGAACGCCTACTTCGCGGGAGGATCGCGCCTCGGCGCGGCCCTCGCCCGCGACGGCGCCCTCCCGGCCGCGCTCGCCCGGGGGAGCGCGGCCGGGCAGGTCCCCCAGCGCAGCCTCGCCCTCATCACGATCCTGTCGACCGGGTCGCTCGCCGTGTCCGCGCGGCTCGGTCTCGGCCTCGAGCCCCTCATGCTCCTCGCGACGGGCTGCTTCACGCTCGTCTACGTCCTCGGCACGGCCGCCGCCGTGCGCCTCCTCCCCCGGTGGTCGCCGTCGTGGTGGCTCGCCGTCGTCGCCTTCGCGTCGGTCACCGCCCTGCTCGTCGTCAACGGCGTCCACGGCCTGTGGGCGCTCGGCCTCGTCGCCGCCTCCCTCGCCTACCGGGCGGTGCGCCGAACCGCCCCGGCCCCCTCCACGACCGCGGGCGACCCCGAGGCGGGCTGAGCGGCATACGACCGGATGCCGCCGGGGCGGTCCGTTGCGGTCGACCCCTCCCAGACCCAGCCCCTACACTGCTCGGCCGTGACCACGACGCGCGACGAGCGCACCCCCTTCAACCGCTGGTTCCTCGACGCCGACGAGCCCGACCCAGGCGGCTACTACGAGGACGAGCGCGAGGCCCGGACCCAACACCACGTCCAGCCGTGGTGGCGCGTCATGTGCCTCACCGGCGTCGACTACTTCTCGACCCTGGGGTACCAGCCCGGCATCGCCGCACTCGCCGCGGGCGCCCTCTCCCCCATCGCGACGCTCGTCCTCGTGCTCATCACCCTCTTCGGGGCGCTGCCGATGTACCGCCGCGTCGCCGAGGAGAGCCCCCACGGCGACGGCAGCCTCTCGATGCTCGAGCGGCTCCTCTCCTACTGGCCGAGCAAGCTGCTCGTGCTCTCGCTCATCGGCTTCGTCGCGACCGGGTTCATCATCACGATCACCCTCTCGGCCGCCGACGCGAGCGCCCACCTGCTCGAGAACCCCTACCTCAAGACGGCGCTCTCGGGGAAGCAGGTCGCCGTCACCCTGACGCTGCTGCTCCTCCTCGCGGCGATCTTCCTCAAGGGGTTCAAGGAGGCCATCGGCATCGCCGTCGTCCTCGTCGTCGCCTACCTCGGGCTGAGCGTCGTCGTCATCGCCCGGGGCCTGCTCGAGATCCGCAACCACCCGACCGCCGTCGGCGACTGGGTGGACGCGATGACGTCCGCGCACTCGGCCCCGTTCGGGATCATCGGGGCGAGCCTGCTCGTCTTCCCGGCGCTCGCCCTCGGCCTCTCCGGCTTCGAGACGGGCGTCGTCGTCATGCCGCTCGTCAAAGGCGACCCGGACGACACCGAGGAGCACCCGGCCGGCCGGATCCGCAACGCGAAGAAGCTCCTCACGACGGCGGCCCTCATCATGAGCGTCCTGCTCATCGGCAGCTCGCTCGTCACGACCCTCCTCATCCCGCACGCGGCCTTCGAGCCGGGCGGCGCGGCAAACGGGCGGGCGCTCGCCTACCTCGCCCACGACCTGCTCGGCGAGGGGTTCGGCACGGCCTACGACGCCGCGACGATCGGGATCCTCTGGTTCGCCGGAGCGTCCGCGATGGCCGGCCTGCTCAACATCGTGCCGCGCTACCTGCCCCGCTACGGCATGGCACCCGACTGGGCCCGCTCGACCCGGCCGCTCGTCGTCGTCCTCACCGTCATCGCGATCGTCGTCACCCTCTCGTTCCACGCGAGCGTCGACAAGCAGGCAGGCGCCTACGCGACTGGCGTCCTCGCCCTCATGACGTCCGCGGCGATCGCCGTCTTCCTCACCGAGCTGCGCCGCGGCCACCGCGGGACCGCGGCGTTCTTCCTCGTCATCAGCGCGATCTTCGTCTACACGATCGGCATCACGATCGCCGAGCGTCCCGAGGGCCTCATCATCGCCCTCGTCTTCATCGCCATGATCCTGACCTTCAGCGTCTGGTCGCGGATCGTCCGATCGACCGAGCTGCGCGTCCAGCGCGTCGTCTACGACGAGGGTGCGCAGGCGATCCTCGACGACGCGGCCCGCGGGATCCAGCCGCTGCGGTTCATCGCGAACAAGCTCAACGCGGGCGACCGCGACGAGTACCGCGCGAAGTCCCTCGACGTCCGGATGCACAACCACCTGAACGGACGCCAGGGCGCGATCTTCCTCGAGGTCGAGGTCTCCGACGCGAGCGACTTCGCCACGACGGTCCAGGTCACGTCGGCGATCGTCGGTGGCCACTACATCCTCCGCGCGACTGGCCCGTCGGTGCCGAACGTCCTCGCCGCCGTGCTCCTCGACGTCCGCGACCGGATGCCGAAGCCGCCGCACGTCTACTTCGAGTGGAGCGAGAAGGCGCCCGGCCAGAACGTCCTGCGCTTCCTGCTCGCCGGTGAGGGCGACATCCCGCCCCTGACGCACGAGATCCTCCGGCGCGCCGAGCCGGACGCGACCCGCCGCCCGCTGGTCCACGTCGGCGGCTGACCGTCCGGGGTCGCGCGGCACCGCGCGCCAGGCACCGACCCGACCCGGCGGCATACGGCCGTATGCCGCCGGGCGGCCTCTCAGGAGCGCGCGGCCCAGCGCTCGGGCGTGGTACGGAAGACCCGCGACTCGCCCGCGTACCACCGCTCGAGGACACCGAGGTCCTCCATGCCGAGGCGGCGGCAGACCCGCTGGGACGGCTCGTTCGTCGTGTGGGTGATGGCGTAGAGCTCGGGCAGGCCCGCGTCGAACCCGTGCTGCACGACGGCGGCGGCGGCCTCGGTCGCGTACCCGTGACCCCAGGAGTCGGGGTGCAGGTGCCAGCCGACCTCGACCTCGCCGGCCTCGCTGTTGGGCAGGACGGACAGCAGGACCGTCCCGGCGACCTGTCCGGTCTCGTTGACCTCGATCGCCGAGAACCCGAGGGGAGCGCTCTCGTTGCGGACGGCGTAGCGGTCGATCCGCGCGTGCGCCTCCTCGAGGTCCTTCATGAGGACCGGTTCGCCGTCGCCGAGCCACTGGACGACCTCGACCCGGCTCAGGATGTCGAGGAGCCGCGCCGCCTCGTCGTGCGACCAGGGGCGGATGGTGAGTCGTTCGGTCCGCAGGTGCATGGCGCCACGGTGGCAGCCGGGTGCCTCCCGCGCACCCGAATTCCGGTGGGTCGGGGCCGCGCGCATGTCGGTGACCACCCTGGAGGGCAGGATGGGGCCATGTCGACCCCGCCCCTGCAGCCGCCCGAGCCGATCCGTGCGGCGGTGCGGGCCTACGCCGAGCGGCAGCCCACGCTCAGGGCGTCCACGGCCCTCTTCGTCGAGCTCATCACCTCGCTCCTCGACGATGCCGGCATCAACTACCTCAGCGTCACCGGCCGGACGAAGTCGGTCGAGTCGTTCGCGGCGAAGGCGGAGCGGACGCGCGACGGGGAGCTGCTCTACCGCAAACCCCTCGAGGAGATCACCGACCAGATCGGCGTCCGCGTCATCACCTACGTCCACGACGACGTCGCCGCCGTCGCCGACCTCCTCGCGGAGGAGCTCGCCGTGCTCGACGACCGCGACCTCGGCGAGGAGACCGCGCGCGAGGGCCGGTTCGGCTACGCGAGCCGCCACCTGCTCGTCGCCGTCGACGCGAGCCGCACCGTGCCGAGCGCCTATGAGTCGCTCCGCCGCCTGAGCGCCTCGGTCCAGGTCCGGACCGTCCTGCAGCACGCGTGGGCCGAGTTCGAGCACGACATCCGCTACAAGGGCTCGGTCCCGAAGGAGCACGCCCGCGACCTCGACCGGCGGTTCACGCTGGCGGCGGGCCTGCTCGAGCTCGCCGACCGGGAGTTCTCCGCGATCCGCGACCGGCTCAACGCCGGGGTGCCCGACCGGCCGGTGGCCGGATCAGGGACCGGATCAGGGACCGGACCGGTGAGCGGAGCCTCGAGCGGATCCGCGACGGCGACCGAGATCCCGGCCGATCCCCGCCTCGACGCCCAGGAGCTCGCGAAGTTCCTCGCCGCGGCATACCCCGACGCCGGGTGGTCGCGCACCGACCACTACACGTGGATCTCCGGGCTCCTCCTCGAGCTCGGGATCACCTCGCTCGACGAGCTGGGCACGATCGTCGCGCAGGTCGACCCGGGCGAGGTCCTCGCGGCGATGGGCTACAAGTACCCGCCCGGCGCCGTCCGCCGGCTCGACGACACGCTCCTCGCGATCTACGGCGAGACCTACCTCGGTCTGCACGGGAACCGGCACCGCGAGGCCTCGCTGCAGGCCAGGCTCGAGAAGGTGCGCGGCGCCGCCTGACGCTGCCACCCAGGGGCCCGGACGAATCCGTCCGGACGTCGTGTCGATTCCCGGACGGTGAGTTCGTCAGGATGGTGTGGCGAGGGTCGCCACGGATCGACAACGGATCGACCAGACGGCAAGGAGCCGACCATGACCGACACGTACGCCTACCTCATCCACGAGCCCGACTGGGACTCCGACGCCTACCTCGAAGGGGGCGACCCCGCGCTCGTCCCCTCCGGCCGTGACGCGAACTTCCCCGAGCACAAGGCCTTCCAGGTCGCGGTCGCCGATCTCGGCGCCCGCGTCGTCGGCGGCGCTGCCCTGCACAACAGCCGGCACGGCGGGACCGTCAAGCCCGGGGCGGGCGAGGGCGCCGTCGAGGACGCCGTCTGGACCGACGGGCCGTTCGCCGACACCTCCGAGGTCATCACCGGGTTCTACCTCGTCGAGATCGACGACGAGGACACCGCCCGTCGCGTCGCGGCCATGGTCCCGACCCGCGGCCACGTCGAGTGGCGCAAGGTCTTCCCGATGCAGTGACGGTCGCCCGGGTGCCGGCCGCGTGCGGGACCGTCTCGCTGCCCGACGAGCGACACAATGTCCGCATGCGGCCGACCCCGGACGAGTTCGAGCAGGCGTGGCCACGCATCGTGCGTGCCCTCGCCGCGTTCACCGGCAGTCTCGACGACGCGGAGGAGTTTGCCGCTGAGGCCGTCGCGCGTGCCGCCGCCTTCCCGGGGCGGATCGACTCCTTCGCCGCCTGGTGCACGTCCGTGGCCAAGCGTGCCTGGATCGACGACGCGCGGCGGCGGAAGGTCGAGGCCCGGCTCGCCCCCGAGCTCGTCCGGCCCGAGGTCGACCCCACCGCATCGGTCACCGCCATGGCCCCCGACGACCGGGTCGCCGGCGAGGGTCTCGACGACCGCCTCGCCCTGCTCTTCGTCGCCTGCGACGAGGCCCTCTCCCCCACCTCGCAGATGGTGCTCGCGCTCCGCGTCGTCTGCGGCCTGACCATCCCCGAGATCGCCGCGCACCTGGGCCTCCAGGAGCCGGCGACCGCCGCCCGGCTGACCCGCGCGAAGCGGTCTCTCGCCGAGGCCCGTGGCGCGTTCCGGGTGCCCGGCCCCTCGGAACGGGCCGAGCGCCTGCCCGTCGTGCTCGCCTGCGTCGCCGGGATGTTCACCGTCGCCCACCGGACCGTGCTCGACCCGGCCGACTCGCTCGCCGACACCGGCCGCCAGGCGCTGTCGATCGCCGATGCGCTCGTGGCCGCCTACCCCACCGACACCGAGGTGCGAGGCCTCCGAGCCGTGATCCGGCTCGGCCTCGCCCGGCGTCCCGGCCGCGTCGACGCGACAGGGACGGGTCTCGCCCTCGACGAGGTCGACCGCTCGCGCTGGGACCGGCGGCTCCTCGCAGCGGGACTCGACGACGCGACGTTCGCGGCCGCCGGCGACGGCCGGTTCGCCATCGAGGCGGCCATCTCCGGGCTGCACTCGAGCGCCCCGACCTTCGCCGACACCGACTGGGGCCGCATCGTCCTGCTCTACGGCGCCCTCGAGGAACGCTGGCCGGCGCCGTCGGTCCGCGTCGCCCGTCTCGCCGCGACCGCCCACGCCCTCCTCGCCATCGCCGCCCGCAGCGCTCGCGTCACCGGGGCGGAGGGCGGTGGCCCCACCGGACCCCAGGCCGAGGCCCTGGCCGCCGTCGAGGACGAGCTGCTCGCGCTGGAAGCCGGCCCAGCGGCATACGCGAGCCGCGACGCGGCCCTGACCCTCGCGGACGTCGCCTGGCGCACGGGACGGCGGGAGGAGGCCCGGGAGCGCTACACGGCGCTCGCCGAGGTCATGCGCGCCGAGGAGCTGAGGCGGTTCTGCCTCCGTCGGGCCGCGGGTTGATCACTCGCCCGTCTGCCCGTCGATGGACTCGCGCAGGAGGTCGGCGTGCCCGTTGTGCCGGGCGTACTCCTCGATGAGGTGGAGCAGGATCCAGCGGAGGCTGAACTGGCGGCCCTCCTTGCGGCTGCTGACGACGGACAGCCGGTCGAGGGCCGCCGGCCCGTCGCTCGCGACGACCTCCTCGATGATCCGGCCCGACTCGGCGACCGTCTCGTCGAAGAGGGTGCGCAGGGACTCCGGGGTGTCGTCGACGGCGCTGTGGAAGTCCCAGTCGACGTCGGCGTCCCAGTCGACCGAGGCCCAGGGCTCGGCCTCGGCCCGGCCGAGGAGGATGACACCGAGCCAGTTGCTCTCGACGAGCGAGAGGTGCTTGAGCAGGCCGCCCAGGGTCAGGGTGGACGGGGCGAGGGTGCGGTTCAGCTGCTCGGCGTCGAGGCCGTCGGCCTTGAGGCGGAGCGTGTCGCGGTGGTAGTCGAGGAAGGCGAGGAGCGAAGTCAGCTCGTCGGCGGCGAGGGGCGGATCGGTGCGGTTGATGGCCATCCGGCCACCGTAGTGACGACGTCGACGTGCCGGCGACCGCAATTCGGGCGCCCACGTGTCCCACGACGCGGAAACGGATGTGACGCCCCGAGGGCGGGGACGCACACTGGTCTCGTGCCGACATCGAGCCAATGGGTCGCGTTCCTCGTCGCGTCGATCCTCTTCATCCAGGTCCCTGGCCCCAGCCTGCTCTTCACCATCGGGCGCGCGCTGACGGTGGGGCGCCGCGAGGCGCTGCTCTCCGTCGTCGGCAACGGCCTCGGCCTCGTGACGCAGGTCCTCCTCGTCGCCGTCGGGCTCGGCGCCGTCGTCGCCGCGAGCGCGACCGCCTACACCGTCGTCAAGGCGGTCGGTGCCACCTACGTCATCTGGCTCGGCATCCAGGCGATCCGCCACCGGTCCGAGGCACGTACGGCCCTCGAGGCGAAGGTCCCCGGCCGGCGCGGGCACGCCCTGCGCATCGGGTTCGTCGTCGGCGTGACCAACCCGAAGACGATCATCTTCTTCCTCGCCTTCCTCCCGCAGTTCGCCAACGCGGGCGCCGGGCACCTCGGCCTGCAGATGGCCGTGCTCGGCCTCGTCTTCGGCGCCATGGCGATCTGCTCCGACAGCGTCTGGGCCGTGGCGGCGGCCAAGGCGCGTGAGTGGTTCGCCCGCAAGCCCAAGCGTCTCGACCGGCTGGGCGTTGCCGGCGGGACGATGATGGTCGGGCTCGGCACCTTCATGCTCGCCCGGGAGTAACCCCCCGGCGCCCCCCTTCCCACCCCCGGTTCGATGTATCCGCGCGTGCTATAGGTCGCGGGGATACATCGAACGGGGGGTTGCCTCTCAGCCCTGGGTCCGGGTCGCCGCCATCAGCTCCTTGACGATGACCGCGACACCAGCCGCGTTCGGGTGGTCGCCGTCGCCGGCGAGCAGCCCGGTCGGGTCGCCGTCGTTCTTGAAGGGCGGCACGAGGTGGACGCACGTGGCGGCGTTCGAGGCGGCCGCATCGCAGATGGCACGGTTGACGACCGAGGTCAGCCGCTCGCTCCACCGGAGCCCGCTCTCACCGACAGTGGCCCGGGCCACATCACCGTCCGTGAAGACGTTCCAGTAGTCCGTGACGAGGACCGCCGTCGGCTGGTCGTTCCGCAGGGAGCGGACGGTCGCGAGAACCCCGGCCAGCTGCCTCCCGATCGCCGCGACCGTGGGCGCGTAGCACGCCTGCTCGCACCCTTGGGCCATCCACGTGTCGCGCTGAGGGACCACGTCGTTGGCGCCGATCGTCACGAGGACGACGTCCGCCTTGGCGACGGCGGCCCGGGTGTCTGCGTCGTGGGCGAGGTGGTCGGCGAGGTCGGTCGTCATGTCGCCGGGTACGCCGAGGTTGGTCCCGGTGACCGGTCGGTTCGTCGCGTCAGCCAGCGCGTCGGCATACTCCGCGACGATGCCGCGGCAGTCGCAGTTGGCCCCGGACATGACGGAGTCGCCGAGGCCGACGACCTGCAGCGGACCGCTTCCGCCCGGGACGACCTGGGCGTCGAGTGCTCCCGTGCCGGTCGTCGTCGGCGTGGTCGGCGTGGTCGGGCTCGTCGGCGACGGGCTTTCGGGCGTTGTGCTCGTCGACCGTGACGTCGGCGGCGCGGGCGACGGGGTCGACCACGTCACGGACGCGCTGTGGGCTCCCAGGGAACGGTCGGCCATGGCGACGAGCCGGGCGGGCACCCCGAAGGCGACGGCCGCCGCCAGGGTCGCGACGACCATGGTGACGACCGCCGCGACGAGCGCGAGGTCGATCGCCGGGCGGCGTCGACGCCCGTTCCGCTGCAGAGCCATCGCTCGACGCTATGGCCGCTCGCTCCGCTCCCGCTGGCCGCCTGCTGTGAATCCGCTACGGATGCTCCCTGAGGCAGCCCGGTCCCGCTCCGGGAGAGCCGCACCGTCCGGCCGGCACCTCAGGGGTGCACGGGGCGCACGGGGTAGTCCAGCGCAGCGAGCAGCTGGGGGTGCAGGCGGGCGTTGGAGTAGAGGCCGCCGCCCCGGTCGGTGGCGTGCCCACCGGTGCGGTCGGTGAAGCGGCCGCCCGCCTCCTCGACGAGGAGGACCCACGGCGCGTGGTCCCACGCGAAGTAGCGCTCGGCCAAGAAGCCGTCGATCTCGCCACGGACGAGCTCGACGAGCGGCATGGGGCTCCGTGGCGGGCGAGCCGCCGCGTGCGGGAGCCGGTCCCGGGACTCGTCATCGACCCCGTCGAGCAGCGCGCCCTCGAGGGTCGCCGTCGCGCTGACCGTGAGCCGTCGCGTCGTGCTCTCCTCGCGCGGCCAGGACGACTCGAAGGACCCACCGCCGCGGGTGGCCCGGCGAGCTCGGCCGCACGGTCCGACGTCTCGAACGCGAGCCGGAGATCGTGATCGATGTCCACGTCGGTGACGCTAACCGCTGGGGGGCGTCCGCGTGACTCTGCCCATTTTCCGGAACGTTCGACTGCATCTTCCTGCGTGCGTTTGGTTGACTCGGAGAGTGACCCTCCCCCAGGTTGCAGGACACGAAGCCTCCACCGAGCGGGTGCGCGCGCACGAGCGGGCGATCGCCGACGTCGTCGAGGCGTATGCCGCCCTCCCGTCCGACGCGCCGGTCCGGCTCGCCAAGCGCACGTCCAACCTCTTCCGGCGCCGCGAGGAGGGTCCGGCCACGCGCCTCGACGTCTCGGCCCTCCACGGGGTCGTCGAGCTCGACGAGGATGCGGCGACGGCCCGGGTCGGGGGCATGACGACCTACGAGGAGCTCGTCGACGCCCTCCTGCCGCGCGGGTTCGTCCCCCTCGTCGTGCCGCAGCTGCGGACCATCACGATCGGGGGCGCCGTGACCGGCCTCGGCATCGAGGCCGCGTCGTTCCGCAACGGCCTGCCCCACGAGTCGGTCCTCGAGATGCGCATCCTCACGGGCACGGGCGAAGTCGTGACCGCCCGCCCCACCGGTGAGCACGCCGATCTCTTCCGGGCCTTCCCCAATTCGTACGGCTCGCTCGGCTACGCGCTCGACCTCGTCATCGAGCTCGAGCGGGCCCGGCCGTACGTCGCCCTGCGGCACGTCCGGTTCGACTCGGTGGCCGACCTGTCGACCGCCATCGGCCACGTGATGGACGAAGGGACGTGGGAGCGCGAGCGGGTCGACTTCGTCGACGGCGTCGTCTTCGGGGAGCGGGAGGCCTACCTCAGCCTCGGCCGCTGGACCGACGACGTCGAGGGGCAACCGCGCCCGAGCGACTACACCGGCGCGCGGATCTTCTACCGCTCGCTCCAGGAGCGGCGTCACGACGTCCTCACGGCCCACGACTACCTCTGGCGGTGGGACACCGACTGGTTCTGGTGCTCGCGCGCCTTCGGGGCCCAGCACCCCGTGGTCCGGCGGCTGTGGCCGCGCCGGCTGCTTCGGAGCGACGTCTACTGGAAGATCGTCGCCTTCGAGAACCGGCACGGCGTGATGTCGACCCTCGACGCGTGGCGCGGGCGACCCCCGCGCGAGCGGGTCGTCCAGGACGTCGAGATCCCGCTCGGCAACCTCGCGGCGTTCATGACCTGGTTCCTCCGGGAGGTCCCGATCCGGCCGGTGTGGCTGTGCCCGATCCGCCTGCGCCCCAACGCCGTCGGTTCGCGCGACGGTCTCGACGGCGCGACCACGGACGGTCCGCCGTGGCCGCTCTACCCGATGCGGCGCGACGAGCGCTACGTCAACGTCGGGTTCTGGTCGACGGTGGCCATTGAGGACGGCCGCGTCGACGGGGACGTCAACCGCGCCGTAGAGGACGAGGTCACCAGGCTCGGCGGCCACAAGTCGCTCTACTCCGATGCCTACTACGACGCGGAGACCTTCGACTCGCTCTACGGCGGCGCGGCCTACGCGCCGGTCAAGCGACGCTATGACCCAGATGGGCGGTTCCCGACACTCTACGAGAAGGCGGTGAAGGCGCGATGACGCTGACGGTGGGACAGGCATTCGACCGGGTGTTCGGACCGGATGCCCCGGTGCGGATCGAGGCGTGGGACGGCTCGACCGGGGGCAGCCCGGGCGGCCTCGTCATGCGCCTCGTGAACGAACGCGCCCTGACGTACCTCATGACGGCCCCCGGGTCCCTCGGCCTCGCCCGGGCGTACCTCATGGGCGACCTCGTCGTCGAGGGCATCGACGAGGCCGACCCGTACGAGGCCCTGCGGGTCCTCAACGACGGCCTGACGCCGCACCTCCCGGCGCCTCGCGACCTCGCCGAGCTCGCGGCCTTCGCGGCCCGGCTCCCCTTGCGGGTTTCGGACGTCCCGCCCGAGGAGACGCCGAGCCCGCTGCGCCGGACGATTCAGGGCCTGCGCCACGGCCGGGCCCGCGACGCCGCCGCGATCAGCCACCACTACGACGTGTCGAACGCGTTCTACGAGCGCGTCCTCGGCCCCTCGATGACCTACACGTGTGCGTGCTACCCGAGCGAGGACACGACGCTCGAGCAGGCCCAGGCCCACAAGTACGACCTCGTGGCCCGCAAGCTCGGCCTCGAGCCGGGCATGCGACTGCTCGATGTCGGGAGCGGCTGGGGCGGCATGGTGCGCCATGCGGTCAAGCACTACGGCGTCACCGCCCTCGGGGTCACCCTCTCCCGTGAGCAGGCCGCGTGGGCCCAGGCGGCGATCGAGGCCGACGGGATCGCGGACCGGGCCGAGGTGCGCCACGGGGACTACCGCGACGTCACCGAGCGCGGGTTCGACGCGGTCAGCTCGATCGGGCTCACCGAGCACATCGGGGTCAAGAACTACCCGACGTACTTCCGGTTCCTGCGCGACCGGCTCCGCGACGAGGGGCGGCTGCTCAACCACTGCATCACCCGGCCCGACAACGAGCATGCCGGGCTGCGGCAGCGCGGCTTCATCAACCGCTACGTCTTCCCCGACGGCGAGCTGACGGGCTCGGGCGACATCGTGCGCGCCATGGAGAACGAGGGGTTCGAGGTCCGTCACCAGGAGAACCTCCGCGAGCACTATGCCCGGACCTGTGCCGCCTGGAACGCCAACCTCGCCAAGCGCTGGGACGAGTGTGTCGAGCTCGCCGGGCGTGGGACGGCCCGCGTCTGGGGTCTTTACCTCGCCGGGTCGCGCCTCGCCTTCGAACGCAACGAGATCCAGCTGCACCAGGTACTCGCGTCGCGGACGAGCTCTGCGGGAGCGTCGGGCTTCCCGCTCCGGCCCCAGTTCGAGCCGACGCCCTGACGACCCCCGACCCCGTCCGGCGGCCCGGCCGGCCCCTCAGGTGGGGCCGCCGGGCCACGCCGACCGCTCAGCCCGAACCGCCGAGGTCGACGTCGTAGGCCTCGTACACGAGGTCGGCGCCCGTCTGGCGGTGCCGTCGGAGGCGGCGCACGAGCAGCGTCAGCTCCTCGCGGAAGGCCGGGAGGTCGGCCATCGTCCCGCCGTGCTCGAGGACGGCGAGGTAGCCGGCGATCTCCTCGCGGAGCGGTGCGTGCTCGGCGAAGAGCCGGTCGATGGGGCCCGAGAGCCGCGGCGCGTCGCGACGGATCCGCTCGTACAGACCGCCCGGGCTCTCGGTCAGGCAGATGTGGTCACTGAAGTCGTGGTCGAGCTCGGCGAGGGCTGCCCGGACGCGCTCCCGCCAGGGACCGCCTCGGGCGATCGCCGCCTCGAGCGCCTCGTCGACGGCGCGGATCGAGTCGCCGAGCTCCGCCCGGCGGGCCCGCACCTTGCCGAGGTACTCGGCAAGCTCTGGTGCTGTCGTCTGTCGCTCGTTCCCCGAAACAACGTCCATGGCGACCTCCCTGGCCCCATGGTCCTCCCGGCTCGCGGCGGCCGTAAAGGGCTCGGTCCGTGCGATTCGTCTCACGAGCGCGTATGCCGCTGGGCGGGGTCACGCGATGGCGTGACCCCGCCCAGCGGCATACGTGCTGGTCCTGGTGAGGAGGGCGTCAGGCGAGGGAGAGGAAGAGCTTCTCCATCTGGGCGACGTCCATCTCCTCGCCGTCGGGGTTGGTCAGGCACTCGCGCAGCCCGGTCGCGATGACGGCGAACCCGGCGCGGTCGAGAGCCTTGGAGACGGCGGCGAGCTGGGTGACGATGTCACGGCAGTCGCGCCCCTCCTCGATCATCTTGACGATCCCGCCGATCTGGCCGCGCGCACGGTTGAGGCGCCGGATGACCGACTGCATCTCGTCGAGGTCGAGCTCCACGGCTGCTCCTGGGGGGTGGTAGGGGCGGGGGGTAGCTCCATGATACCCCCGCCCGTATGGACTCACACGGGGACCGCCAGGACTGCTCAACCGGCCCGCGGGGCGTACATGATGACCGCGACTCCGACCAGGCAGACGAGGGCGCCGACGACGTCCCAGCGGTCCGGCCGGAACCCGTCGGCGACCATCCCCCACACGAGGGAGCCGGCGATGAAGACCCCACCGTATGCGGCGAGGATACGGCCGAAGTTCGCATCGGGCTGGAGGGTCGCGACGAACCCGTAGAGGCCGAGGGCGATGACGCCGGCGCCCACCCAGGCCCACCCCCGGTGCTCGCGAACCCCCTGCCACACGAGCCAGGCGCCGCCGATCTCGGCGACTGCTGCGAGGACGAAGAGCAGGATCGAGCGGGCGACGGTCACGCGGCCATGGTCGCAGAGCCGGCGCCAGAGCGCCGCTGCCCGCGGCCACCGTGGGCGAGCTCAGAGGTCGCCGGCGGCCCGGCGCTCGTCGTCGCTGCGCAGGATGCAGAACTCGTTGCCCTCGGGGTCGGCCATCACCCACCAGCCGCGCCCGTCGGCGGTGCGGCGGTCGTCGACGTCGGTCGCGCCGAGGGCGAGGACGCGCTCGTGCTCCTCGTCGCGCGGACGGTCGGTGGGGCGCAGGTCGAAGTGGACGCGGTTGCGCAGGACCTTCGGGTCGTCGACCTCGATGAAGAGGATCCGGTGGGACTCGTCGGGCGAGAGGATCAGGCACTCGTGGTGGCCGGGCTCGTTGGGGTCGGACGGGTCCTCGTGGTAGCCGAGCAGGTCGGCCCACCACACGGACTGGGCATGGGCGTCGAGGGCGTTCACGGTCGTGTGGGAGAGGGAGAGGGCCATGCCCGCAGTCTGGCGCGCGGGGCCCACGATGTCGCGCCCGTTTCGGACCGCGAGGCGGGTCAGTGTCAACGTTGGTTGACACGGCTCGCCGGCCGGCCTACTGTGTCAATGAAGGTTGACATCAAGGAGATGGCATGGGGGAGGACGAGATGGTGCGACTGGCCCTGGCGACCGGGGACGACGACCCTCGCGCGGCGCTCGCAGCGGCCCGAGAGCTGCGCCGTGCGGCGGACCGGACGGAGGCCGCGGTCGTGCGCCGCGCCCGCAACGCCGGGCTGGCCTGGGCGGAGATCGCCGAGCAGCTCGGCGTCTCGCGGCAGGCGGTCCACAAGAAGTACGGCCGACGCTGAGACGGCGCGCGCAGGGCGCTGGAGAGGGCGCTGGAGCCAGCGCGAGGCGGGCGAGGCGGGCGTCGGGACGCGGTGCCGCATCTCACCGGCGAAAAGCGCAGGTCCCAAAGCCCTGTTCCGTCCGGCCGTGGGCGTGAGGATGGGGCCATGGACGAGACCGACCTCCAGTTCGAGGGGCACGAAGGAACGATCGTCGGGCGCCGCTGGCAGCGCGACACAGACGGGGCGGACGGACCGAGCGGTGGCGACCCGACCTACATCGCCCTGATCGTCCACGGCTACGGCGAGCACTGCGGCCGCTACGCCCACGTGGCCCGGCGCCTCGTCGACGACGGGGCGGTCGTCTACGCCGTCGACCACGTCGGCCACGGCCGGAGCGAGGGCGAACGCGCCCTCATCGACGACATCGAGACCGTCTGCGAGGACGTCCACCTCCTCGAGGGCCTGGCCCGCGGCGAGCACCCGACCCTCCCCCTCGTGCTCATCGGGCACTCCATGGGTGGTCTCATCGCGGCGCGCTACGCCCAGCGGTGGGGCGACGGGCTCGCGTGCATCGTCCTGTCGGGGCCGGTCATCGGGACGTGGGCGCCGCTCGACGGCCTCCTCGCGGCCGACGTGATCCCCGACGTGCCGATCGACCCAGCCGTCCTCAGCCGCGACCCCGCCGTCGGGCAGGCCTACCTCGACGACGAGCTCGTCTGGCACGGGTCGTTCAAGCGTGCGACGCTCGAGTCGCTGCGGCACGCCATGGGCAACGTCCGGGCCAGCGGGCCGGTCGACGACCCGCTGCTCTGGATCCACGGCGAGGAGGACCGGCTCGTCCCCATCGCGGGGTCACGCATCGGCTGGCGCGACCTCAAGGGGCGCCACTCCTCGGCGAAGTCCTACCCGGGCGCGCGCCACGAGATCTTCAACGAGACCAACCAGGACGAGGTCATCGGCGACGTCGTCGCCTTCATCCACGAGCACGTGCCGCAGCCGGTCGCCTGACCCCGGGGGCCGCCCGGCCGAGCGTCAGCGACGGCGCAGGACGGCAACCGTGTCGAGCGCCTCGCGGGGGCCCTCGTCGGTCTCGACGGGACGGACCCGGATCTCGGCGCGCTCGACCTCGACGGGGAGGTCCTCGACCGCGTCGACGACCTCGTCGGGGTCGTAGAGCACGGACCGGTCCCCCGGCCCGCCCCAGCCCTCGGCGAGGTTGCGTCCGGCGTGGGCGACGATGACGACGTGCCCACCGGGGCGGACCGCGCTGACACCCTCACGGAAGGCGCGCCGCAGCTCGTCACGGGGCAGCTGGAGGTAGCAGAACACCGCGAGGTCGTATGCCGCCGGGCCGCCCGGCGCGGGCATCGTGGCGTCGGCGACCCGGGCCGTCACCTGCCCCGCGTTCTCGCCGAGCACCTCGAGCGCCCGGGCCCGGGCGCGCTCGATGGCGACGGGCGAGTAGTCGGTGGCGACGACGTGCCAGCCCTGCTCGGCGAGCCAGATCGCGTTGCGTCCCTCGCCCGCGGCGATGTCGATCGCGGTGCCGGGCGTGAGCGGGGACACGAGCTCGGCGACGAAGCGGTTGGGCTCGGCCGACCACACGAGGTCGCGGGCGGCATACCGCTCGTCCCAGTCACTGGCGTCCATGGTCCCAGCCCTCCCTGGTGTGTTCGGCGGCGGACCGGGCGGCCCGCTCGGCGTGCGCCCCGACCGGCTCGTCGACAGCGGCATCGTGCTCCAGCGCCCCCGGCTCGTCGACGGCAGCCCTCTCCTCCACGGCGGTGTCGACGGCGGTGTCGAGATCCTCCTCGGTCCGGTGCCGGCGCACCTGCCAGATGACGAGGGCCACGACGACGACGACCGCGATGACGACCGCGACGCCGCGGCCGAGCCACTTCTCCACCTGGGCGTAGGAGTTGCCGGCGACGTAGCCGACCGTCACGACGGTGGCACCCCAGGCGATCCCTCCGGCGGCGTTCCACGCGAGGAAGGTCGGGTAGTGCATCCGGGACGTGCCCGCGAGCGCCGGCATGACGGCCCGGAAGAAGGCCGTCCACCGGCCGAGGAAGACCGCCGCGCCGCCTCGGCGGGCGAGGAAGTCCTGGGCTCCGGTCAGACGGGCCTGGTGCCTGGCCAGGACGGGCATCTGGAGGATGCGCGGGCCGACGTGCTTGCCGACCTCGAACCCCACGGTGTCGCCGACGATCGCGGCGACGATGACCACGACGAGGACGGCCGGGTAGGGCACGTGGCCCAGGCTCGCCGCGACCCCACCGAGGATGGCCGCCGTCTCCCCGGGGATGACGAACCCGACGAAGAGGGCGTCCTCGGCGAAGACGACGAGACCGACGATGAGGCAGACGAGCCAGGCCGGGGCCGCGAGGACCTGGCCGAAGACGCTGTCGAAGATGGAGCTCACCCGTCCATGGTCCCCCATCCCGGCTGGGTCCCGGCTGGGTAGGGCCCATCCGGGCCCTCCGGAGCCGGTCGGAGGTGCGGCGGCGCGCGCCCCGAGCCCAGGGCATCTCGTTGGTCACGTTGGACCCCGATCGCCCCCTCACCGACCTACCGTGAAAGAGGAAGGGAACCCATGATGTCTGTCCTCATCGTCCACGAGTCCATGTTCGGCAACACCCAGCGCGTCGCAGCCGCCATCGCCGAGGGCGTGCGTGAAGGCAGAGCCCCCGAGGACCCCGAAGGCGTGCGTCTCGTCAGCGTCGACGCCGCCCCGACGACGCTCGGTGACGATGTCACCCTGCTCATCGTGGGCGGTCCGACGCACGCCTTCGGCATGAGCCGGCCCAACACGCGGGCCGACGCGATCAGCCAGGGCGCTCCGCTCGGGACGACGACGGGGATCCGGGAGTGGATCCAGGCCGTGGGCGTGCGCCCGGGGCTGTCCGTCATCACGTTCGACACCCGGGTCCACGTCCACATGCTCCCCGGGTCGGCAGCCAAGATGTCGGCCAAGGCCCTGCGTGACCGGGGCTTCGACAGCACCGAGCGCGGCGAGACGTTCTGGGTCGAGGGCACGAAGGGGCCGCTCGAGCAGGGCGAGCTCGAGCGGGCCCGGGCCTGGGGCAACACCCTGGCCCACCTGCCTGCCGCGACGGCCCTCTGACCACCGTCAGCCCGCCGACCGCGCCCACCCCGCCGACCGAACGCAGCGTTCGTTTCTGGACTCAGCGTTCTGGCAGCGCGTTCGTGACCGAACGCCGCGTTCACTTGGCGGGTGGGGCGGTGTCGGCCAGCCAGGTCCGAAGGTGCCCGAGGACGACGTCCGGCACCTCGAGCTGCGGGGTGTGACCGACCCCGGGGAGGAAGACCGTGCGCCATCCCGGGTTGTCGGCCGCGGCCCGGCGCGCGGCCCCCACGGGCACGAGCCGGTCCTTCTCACCGTGGATGAGCAGGACGGGCTTCGACACGCCACGGATGAGAGCGGCATACCGTCCAGGGCCGCGCAGCACGCGAAGGAGGGAGCGGGCCGCCTTGACGTAGCCGGCGTCGACCCCCTGCAGCGAGCGACGGTAGGCCGACAGCGCGACTGACGCGTCGAAGACGCCGGCGTCGGACCTCGTCGGGTCCGCGAAGCAGAGGTTGACCGTTCGGGAGACCCGCTGCTGGTCGGTGAGCCGGCGCTCGAAGTTCGTGACGACGCGCTCGCCGACGAAGGGGGTCGCCTGGACGAGGAAGGCGAGCGCGACGCCGCGGTCCGGCGGGTGCCGCTCGGTCGGCAGCGACGGCGAGATGAGCGCGAGACCGTCGACGAGGTCTGGGCGAGCCGATGCGAGCAGGAGCGCGACCATGCCGCCCATCGAGTTGGCCACGAGGATCGCCGGAGCGCCGACGACCTCCTCGAGGAAGCGGGCGAGAAGCTCGGCGTTCGCGTGGACCGTCGTCGAGCGGTCGTGCCCGGGCGTCAGACCGAAGCCCGCGAGGTCGAGGGCTCGGACGCGGTAGGTGTCGGCAAGCGGCGAGGCGATCTGGACCCAGTTGAGGTGCGACCCACCGAGGCCGTGCACGAGGACCACGGCCGGGGCGCCCTCGGGCCCTCCGAAGTCGACCCAGTGGACCGGGCCGTCGAGGTCCGCGACCTGGCTGCGCCCGCCCCAGGGTGCGGCGAGGTCGAGGGGGGCGGCTCCGGTTCCTGCGGTCATGCGCGCAATGTAGCCCGCCGTTCTGTGACTCAGGACATCGAGCCCAGTGCCTCGCGGCGGCCCGCGAGGAACCGGCGCTCCGGCTCGTTGTCGCACAGGGCGATGGCGGACGCGTAGGCGGCGGCCGCTTCGGCATCCCGACCCAGCCGGCGCAGGAGGTCGGCGCGCACGGCGTGGAAGGAGTGGAAACCGACGAGCTCGGCCTCGAGCTCGTCGACGAGCACGAGCGCGTCCACGGGACCGCGCAGCTCGGCGACGGCGACCGCCCGGTTGAGCGAGACGACAGGGCTCGGCGCGAGCGCGAGCAGCTGGTCGTAGAGCGCGACGATCTGGCTCCAGTCGGTGTCGGCGGTCGACAGCGCGTCGGCATGAACCGCGGTGACCGCTGCCTGGATCTGGTACGGCCCGGGAGCGTTGCGGCGCAAGCACTTTCGCACGAGCGCCTGCCCTTCGGCGACGAGGTCGGCGTCCCAGCGCGACCGGTCCTGGTCGGAGAGGACGACGAGCTCGCCGTCCGGCCCGGTGCGAGCCGCACGGCGGGCCTCGGTGAGCAGCATGAGGGCGAGCAGGCCGGCCGCCTCGGGCTCGTCGGGCATGAGGTCGACGAGGACGCGACCGAGCCGGATCGCTTCCGCGCAGAGGTCGGGGCGCACGAGGTCCTCCCCCGCCGACGCGAGGTGCCCCTCGGTGAAGACGAGGTAGACGACGGCGAGCACCGCCCCGAGGCGGTCGGGCAGGTCCGCGTCGCGCGGGACCCGGTAGGGGATGCCGGCGTCACGGATCTTGGCCTTGGCCCGCACGATCCGCTGCGCCATGGTCGCCTCCGGGACGAGGAAGGCGCGGGCGATCTCGGCGGTCGTCAGCCCACCGAGGAGGCGCAGGGTCAGGGCGACCTGCGCGGGCCGCGCGAGGCTCGGGTGGCAGCACGTGAAGATCAGGCGCAGTCGCTCGTCACGCACGGGTCCCTCCTCTCGCGGGTGGTCGGGCGCGTGGAGCAGCAGCGACTCCGTATGCCGCTGGGCTCGGCTCGCCTCCCGGCGCAGCCGGTCTATGGCTCGGCGACGAGCGGTCGTGATGATCCAGCCGGCGGGGCTGGGCGGCATACCACTGAGGGGCCAGCGCTCCACGGCGACGGCGAACGCGTCCTGGACCGCGTCCTCGGCGAGGTCGATGTCACCGAGGACGCGGATGAGGACGGCGACGGCCCGCCCGTGCTCCTCACGGAAGACCCGTGCGATCTCGTCGCTCGTGACGGCCGTGCGGTCGGTCATGGACGGGCTCCCTGCCGGCTCACTGGGTCGTGGGTGCCTGACCGGGCCGACCCTGGTCCTGGAACGGGCGGACCTCGATGGGCAGGCCGGTCGCCTTGGCGATCCGGGTCGCCCAGTCGAGGACGACGTCGTAGTCGTCGGACTGGACGATGCTCAGGCCACCGAGGTGCTCCCGCGACTCGACGAACGGCCCGTCCGTCATGAGCGGGTCTGCTCCGGCCCGGACGACGGTCGCCGAGGCCTGCTCGGCGAGGCCGCCGGCGAAGACCCAGCCGCCCGCCGCGCGGATGTCCGCGTTGACGACCTCGAGGTCCGCCATGATCCGGGCGAGCTCGGCCTCGGGCGGCACCGGTCCGTCCGGTGAGAACAGGCTGATCAGGTAGGTCTTCATGGTGTCTTCCTCCTCCTCGCCGGGCTGACCGGCGGTTCGCTGTCGTGGTCGAGGGGCGCACCGGCTGCGCGCCTCTCACCCCCTACACGAACGGCGGGCCGCTGGATCGACACTCCGCCCCCAGTCTCGTCCTCGAGCGGGCCGGTCACCGGGCACCGCCTCTCGCGTCAGGCCCTGGGGCGCTGCTCGACCAGGCCGACGAGGTTGCCCTCGCTGTCACGGACGAAGGCGTGCCACTCGTCGGTGCCGGCCGGCCCCAGCGTGTCGTCCTCATGGCCGAAGATGACGTGCGGGCCGCTCTCGACGACGCTCCCGGCGGAGCGGAGCCGCTCGACCGTTGCCTCGAGGTCGTCGACGGCGAGGTAGAGGGTCGCGCTCGGCGCACCGACCTCCAGCAACAGCCGGACGCCGCCCCCGAGGTCGAAGAAGACGAGTCCCGGCGGGTCGTACGTCGCGAGCGGCTCGCGGCCGAGGAGGTCGGCGTAGTAGCCGGAGGCCCGGGCGAGGTCCTCCGCGCGCTGGGCAACCTGGACGAGCTTCACTGGTCCTCCTGGCTCACTCGGACGGGGACGAGGTGCGTCGGCCGCACGGGACCAGCGAACCACAGCATCCCCGCCCCCCGGCTGTGAGACGGGAGGATCTTGCCGCTCAGGCCGACGTCTGGGGCGCGGCCGAGCCGTCAGCCGAGCCGTCGACCGAGCGCTTGGCCGCCCGGTCTCGGACCGGCCACCACGAGCGCGAGACGAGCAGCCCTGACACGATGACGCCGACCGCCGCGGCGACGAGCCCGAAGGCGAGCCCGGCCGTCACGTCCGGGACGTGGTGCACCCGGGCCGCCACCCTCGACGCCGCCACGAGGACGGCGAGCACGAGCAGGGCGAGCCCCAGGCGGCGGCGCCACCACAGCACGGTCCCGGCGACGACGGCCGCCATCGCGGAGTGGTCGGACGGGAACCCGTTGTCCGCCGGGTGCGCGATCATCGGCGGCCGGCCGTCGACGACGAACGGCCGCGGGTCGGTCCACAGCATCGAGCCCGCCTTGATCAGGACGCCGACCGCCACGAGGGCAACCACGCCGGCCACGACCATCCGGGTCCGGTCGGTCCACCCCGCGCGGAGCCAGGCGAAAGCGGCCCCGGCGACGATCAGGAAGAGGCCATACGTGGCCATGAGCACGATGAGGGTCTGCACCGGGAAAGGGTGCCCCATCCGACTGGGAGCAGTCTGGGTCGCTCCGTAGGGGCGCTTCGGACGCCTCGACGAGAATCGGGCTTCTCGACCCCCGGACCCGCAGGACGGGGGCGACGTGGCGAAGGCGCGTTTCGGACAGCCGGACCTTCCGACCACCAGAATGGGGCCCATGGCCGAGCACCGACCCATCGAGACCTGGCTGACCGACATGGACGGCGTGCTCGTCCACGAGGAGGACGCCATCCCCGGCGCGGCTGAGTTCATCACCGCGCTGCGCGAGTCGGGGAGGCAGTTCCT
This sequence comes from Intrasporangium oryzae NRRL B-24470, assembly GCF_000576595.1. Classification (GTDB taxonomy): domain Bacteria; phylum Actinomycetota; class Actinomycetes; order Actinomycetales; family Dermatophilaceae; genus Intrasporangium_C; species Intrasporangium_C oryzae. The sequence continues at coordinate 82,935 of NZ_AWSA01000003.1, forward strand.
CGTGCTCACCAACAACTCGATCTTCACCCCGCGGGACCTGCGCGCCCGGCTCCTCGCCAGCGGGATCGACGTCCCCGAGGCGGCGATCTGGACCTCCGCCCTGGCCACCGCCCAGTTCCTCGGCGACCAGCGGCCGGGCGGCTCCGCCTACGTCGTCGGGGAGGCCGGACTCGTGACGGCGATGCACGACGTGGGCTTCGTCATGACCGAGCGCGATCCCGACTATGTCGTCCTCGGCGAGACGCGGACCTACTCCTTCGAGTCGATCACCCGGGCGATCCGGCTCATCGAGCAGGGCGCGAGGTTCATCGCGACCAACCCCGACCCGAGCGGCCCCAGCCCCGCCGGCACGCTGCCCGCGACCGGGTCGGTCGCCGCCCTCATCAGCACGGCGACGGGCCGCCAACCGTACTTCGTCGGCAAACCGAACCCGCTCATGATGCGCAGCGCCCTCAACCGGCTCGATGCGCACTCGGAGACGACGGTCATGGTCGGCGACCGGATGGACACCGACATCATCTCCGGGCTCGAAGCGGGTCTGCGGACCGTCCTCGTGCTCACCGGCTCGACGAAGCAGCACCAGATCGAGCGCTTTCCCTACCGGCCGAGCCGCGTCGTCGACTCGGTCGCCGACCTCGTCGACCTCGTGCACTCGTTCGGCGCACACCAGGCCTGACCGCGCGGCGGGCGCATGCGGGGCACCCGATCCCGCCTCCGCGCAGGGCAACCGGCGTAGCGTCGGTGTCCCCGACCCCGCGCAGAGAGGCCGCGACCGTGACCGAGCCCTTCGACCACCTGCTCGAGGCCTACGCACGCCTCGTCATCCGGATCGGCGTCAACGTCCAGCCCGGACAGCGCGTCGAGATCCGGGGCGAGCCCGAGCAGGCCGACACGGCCCGGGCTCTCGCCCTCGAGGCGTACCGCGTGGGCGCGAGCAAGGTGACCATCACGTACGTCGACCGGCACCTCCAGCGGGCCGAGGTGGAGCACGCCCCCGACGAGTGGCTCGGCCGCTCGCTCCCGTGGGAGGTCGAGGGCATCCGGGCCATGAAGGAGGACCGGCCCGCCGTCATCGCCCTCACCGGCAACCCCAACCCGCGCCTCATGGACGGCCTCGACCCGGCGCGCCTGGTCCGGTCGACCAAGCTCGACCAGGTGCGCGAGTTCCTCCCACTGACGTCCGCGTCCGAGATCGCGTGGACCGTCGTCGGCGCGCCGACCCCGGGCTGGGCCGAGAGCATCCTCGGCGTCCCCGACACGGCGCGCCTCTGGGACGCCGTGGCGACGGCGATGCGGCTCGACGAGGACGACCCGGTCCGGTCCTGGCGTGAGCACCTCGATGCCCTCGCCCTGCGCCGCAACCTGCTCAACGAGCGGTCGTTCGACCGGATCCGCTATCGCGGCCCCGGCACCGACCTGACCATCGGCGTCGCCGCCGAGTCGCGCTGGGTCGGAGGGGAGCTCACGAATGCCGAGGGGACGACGTTCGTCCCCAACATGCCGACGGAGGAGGTCTTCCTCACGCCGGACTGGCGCCGGGCCGAGGGGCGGGCCCGCACGACCGCTCCCTTCTTCCTCGCGACGTCGGGGACGCTCGTCGAAGGGCTCGAGGTCGAGCTGAGCGACGGCACGGTGACGGGTGCACGCGCCGAACGGGGCGAGCGCGAGATCCACGAGCAGTTCGAGAGCATCCCGCGGTCCCGCCACCTCGGCGAGATCGCCATCGTCGACGGCGGCTCACGCGTCCGCCGCAGCGGCCTCGTCTTCAACGACATGCTCTACGACGAGAACGTGGGCTCCCACATCGCCTGGGGCAACGGGTGGAACTTCGGGTTCGCCGGCTCCAACGACCTCACGCCGGACGAGCGCGTCGCCGCCGGCCAGAACCAGTCGGCAACGCACGTCGACATCGTCATCGGCAGCCCCGATGTCGAGATCGACGGGATTGCCGCCGACGGCACCGTGACACCGCTCGTCCAGGGCGACACGTTCGTCCTCGACGGGGCCTGAGCCGCGACGCGAGGTGTCGCAAGGGCTGCGGTTCGGGTCAGCTGCTGCCCTGGCAACCGCAGCCCGTGTGACGAACCGCAGCCAGTGCGTGACTGGAGCCCGTCCGCCCGTATGCCGCTGGGCCGGGTCGCCGCGTCAGGCTCGGCCGGTGAGGCGCCGCCACCAGCTCGCGCGCGGCTCCTGTGCAGGAACCGGCTGTTCCGAGGCGCGGCGCGCCGCCGCCTCGGCCGCCCGGTCGGCGCGCAGCTCGCGCCACTGCGCGACCATGTCGTCGACGTCGACGGTCTTCGCCAGCAGCGGGGGCAGGTTGCCGACCGCGGGGCGCAGTCGGTCGGCGAGCACGCGGTGGTTGTAGTCGGTGAGGATCTCGCGGACCTGCTCCTCGCGCCGGACGTCGGCGAGTGACTCGGGGAAGCCCGCCGCCTCCTTGCGCAGGCCGAGCGCGCCCGGCAGCGCCCCCGACAGGTCGATCCCCTCGCGTCGCGCCATCCGCTTGACCCACCAGTCGGGGTCGCCGCTGTCGCTGAGGTCGAGGGGCTTGCCCGCTCCCGGAAGGTCGTCGAAGTCGCCCCGCTCCTGCGCCTCGCGGATCTGCCGCTCGACGGGACTCTCCCAGTACGGCTGGCTGGACGGCTGGTTGGACGGCTGGTTGGCCATGTCACCACGCTAGCTCGGAGTCGCCGCTCGGGGCGCCCCTGCAACCCTCCCTCAGGCCGGGCCCGGGGCCTCGCCCTCGCCGGAGGCCAGCCCGCCAGCAGGCCCGGGGGCTGGCCCCTCGACCGGCTCACCGACCCGCTCACCGGCTCCCTCACCGACCGGCTCACCGACCGGCACCGCTGCCTGCTCCATGAGGACCGCCGCCGGAACGGCACCGCCCGGGACGGGCCCGAGGACGAGCCGGTCACCCATGAGCGAGTACGTGACGTCGCCGGTGATGACGGCGAGGAAGCGGCTCTCCTGCTCCATCGCCTCCGGCAGGCCGGCCATCCGCGTCGAGCCGGCGTTGCCGAAGCGGATGACGTCGCCCTCGACCTCATACTGCCCGATGAGCCGGTTGACGCCGGTCGAGCCGCTGAGGCGCCCGTCGTCGCCGAAGGCGAGCTCGGGCTTGCGCCCGGTGGTCGGAGTCCCGCCGATCTCCTCGACGAGCCAGGTCGTGCCCTCGATCTCGTTTCCCATGCTCGCCAGCCAAGCACAGCGGGAGCCGGCGTGCGCGGGTTCCGGAGCCCGGCGGCATACGACGGGGCCCTTCTCAGGGGAACCCGGGCTCAGAGACGGGCGAGGACGTCGTCGAGCATCGCCTCGGTCAGCTTGCCCGTGAAGGTGTTCTGCTGGCTCACGTGGTAGCTGCCGACGAGCCGGACCGGCCGCCCCGCCGCGGTCGTCAGGAGCGCCTCCGCGCCGTGCCCGAAGCGCGGTTTGGGACGCGGGACGTCCCAGCCGCGCCTCCGGGCCGAACCGAGGGCGGCGTCCCACGCGATCGACCCGAGCGCGAGCATCGAGCGCAGATGCGGTTCGGCGAGCTCGAGGTCGCGGTCGAGCCAGTGGGCGCACGTCAGCCTCTCCTGCGTCGTCGGCCGGTTCGCCGGGGGCGCACACCGGACCGCGGCCACGATCCGCAGCCCGGTCAGCTCGAGCCCGTCGCCGGCGGCCACCGACGTGGGCTGGTTGGCGAACCCCGCCCGGTGGAGCGCGGCGTAGAGCCAGTCGCCGGAGCGGTCCCCCGTGAACATCCGGCCGGTCCGGTTCGTGCCGTTGGCCGCCGGCGCGAGCCCGACGACGAGGACGGCCGCCTCCGGGTCGCCGAACGACGGACCGGGCCTCCCCCAGTACGGCTGGTCGGCGAAGGCCGCCCGCCGCCCCTGGGTCGCGACGGTCTCGCGCCAGTCGACGAGGCGCGGGCAGGCCCGGCACACGGACACCCGCGCATCGAGCTCACGTATGCCGCTCGCACCCTTCGCGAGCCGGCGCACTTGCGCTTCGGTGCGGGCCACGGGCGTGTCCGCAGTCGCGGGATCACCGGGCCACCCGGTCCCCGGCGGCACGGGCGAGAGGAAGTGCGCGCCGGTGACCGGGTGGGGGTCGAGCTCGTCGGACGCTCCGGTGGACATGAGGTCACGGTAGGTCGCGAGCGCGCCGAGCGGCATACCCTCGGGCCTGACCGGCGTGGCGAGATCAGTACCCGCCGCGCGTCCCGCCCGAGGTGTTCTTGATCGCGCCGCCGGTCGGGTCGACGACCCACCAGATGCCGAGGATCCCCTGACCGGACGTGCTGCCCGCCGTCGTGTCCTTGACGTAGTGGTAGAGCGGGCGGCCGTCGAGGGCCAGCTGCTTCCTGCCGTCGGGCGTCGGGATCGTCGACACCTTCCCGGTCACGCCGGTCAGGGTCGGCATGGTGCTCCCGGCGAGCGCGACCGGCCACAGGGCCAGGCACCCGCCGGTGCACGCGCTGACCGTGGCCCCCTTCGCGTCCTTGTCGAAGACGTAGAGCGTCATGCCACGGTTGTCGGTGACGAACGTACCGAGGGCGGTCGTCGAGGTCGTCAGCCCGGTCACCTCCCCCGACGCGTTCGCGGCCGCCGACGAGGCAGCGGTGTTGAGTGCTGCCGGAGTCGCTGCGGACCCGTAGCCGCTGCCTGACGACGACCCGCACGCTGCGAACAGTGCGAGGCCCACCGCGGCCGTGGCCGGGGCGAGTACACGGATGGGACGCATGGTGACCTCCTGAGGTCGTGGGACGGACCCGGTTGCGCTTGGCGAGCCGTCGGTCCTCACGTCGTTCGACGTTCCCCACCCGAGGACGCCATCCGGCGCACCGTGGTTCAGTGCGGCGACGGGTGAACCGTCAGGGGCGTCCGGACGTCCTCGTGCATGGAGACCTGACACGCTCGGACGCGGAAGGAGGGCGGGCCATGCCACTCGACGACGAGGCGGTCGCGGCCATCTACCGCGAGCACGGGCCGATGCTGCGCCGGGTCGTCTGGCGAGCGACGAGCGACCCGGACCGCGTCGACGACATCGTCCAGGAGGTCATCCTCCGCGTCTGGAGGCAGGCCCCCGAGGTGGACAGCCTGCGTGCCTACCTCATCGCCACCGCCCGGCACCTCATCGTCGACCAGCACCGCGCCGCGGTCCGCCGGCCCCAGCAGGCCCGTCTCGTCGACATCGGCGAGGAGGAGTCGGCGATCGACCGGGCCCTCGACCAGGTGCTCGTCGAGGAGGCCCTCGGCCGGCTCCAGCCGAACCACCGGGACATCGTCCGGTGCCTCTACTACGAACGGCTCTCCGTCGCAGAGGCCTCGGACCGTCTCGGCGTGCCCGAGGGCACCGTCAAGTCGCGCGCCTTCTACGCCGTGCGCAACCTGCGCGTCATCCTCGACGAGATGGGAGTGACGAGATGACCACCGCGCCCGACGACCCGCACGTGCTCCTCGGCGCGTTCGTCCTCGGGGGACTCTCCGACGAGGACCACGGGGCCTTCACCGAGCACCTCCGCAGCTGCCAGGCGTGCAAGGACGAGCTGGGCCAGGTCTCGGGGCTCCCCCGCCTGCTCGACCTCGCCGGTCCGGGCGGCGGCCCGTACATCACCGGTGAGACGGAGCCTGGGGCTCCCGGCCCGCTCGGGGGCGGGCCGGGCTCCTCGGTCGGGTCCTGGGCGGGCTCGTCGATGGGCTCGTCGACGGGTTGGTCGATGGGCTCGTCGATGGGTTCTCCCCAGGGCTCCCCGCAGCTCGCCCATCTCCTGGACGAGGCGGCCCGCCAGCGGCGGCGCACCCGTCGGTGGCTCGCCGCGGCCGCGGCCGCCGCGGCCGTGCTGCTCTTCGCTGCCGGGGCCTGGGTCGGACCGCGCCTGGGCACGACGAGCCCTTCGGCGACCCACTACACGGCTGCCGCCGCCTCCGGCTCCGCGGCCAAGGTCGACATCGCCCTGGTGACGCGCGGCTGGGGGACTCAGGTCGACATCGCCTGCACGAACATGCCCACGACCGGGCAGCTGCTCCTCTGGGTCGTGGACGCCCAGGGCACGGCCCGACCGGTGGCCTCGTGGAGGGCGACCGAGGCGGACTACACGACGGTCACCGGCGCCACCGCCCTGTCTCCCGAGCAGATCAGCCGGGTCGAGGTGCGCACCGACACCGGCACGGTGATCGCGACCGCCACCACCTGATCGCCCTACACCCACCCCCATCCGCACCCCCAGATCCCGAGTCGATGTATCCCGCGGTCACGGGTGACCGCGGGATACATCGACTCGCGGGGTGGGTGGCGGTCGGACGGGGGCGGGGTGCCCTACGGTCGGGGGGCCCGCCCGACCCTGCCCACGGATTCCGGAGGATCCCCGCCGTCATGTCCCGCCTGCGCCTCGTGTTCATCGCCGTCCTGCTCGGCGCTGCGCTCGCCACCCCGTCGATCAGTCGCGCCATCCCCCAGCTCGAGGACCTGGTCAGGGGAGCCACGCAGGCCGCCTCCTCCTCCTCCGCCGCCCCGACCTCGACGCCGACGTCGGGCCCACCGACCACCGCGCCTTCAGGAGCCTCACCCGGCACGGCGGGGAGCGCTCTCGCGACCGTCGCCACCCTCACCGTGAAGGGCCGGGCGCCCCAGACCGGGTACGAGCGGGACCGCTTCGGCCAGGCCTGGCTCGACACCGACCACAACGGGTGCGACACCCGCAACGACGTGCTCCGGCGCGACCTCGCCCACGTCGAGGTGAGAGCCGGCACCCACGGCTGTGTCGTCCTGCGCGGGACCCTGAAGGACCCCTACACGGGCCGCACCATCGAGTTCGTGCGGGGCGCGTCCACGTCGGCGGCCGTGCAGATCGACCACGTCGTCGCCCTGTCGGACGCGTGGCAGAAGGGCGCCCAGGGGCTCTCGGACGCGACGCGTGCAGCACTGGCCAACGACCCCCTCAACCTCCTCGCCGTGGACGGCCCGACGAACCAGGCCAAGGGCGACGGCGACACGGCGACGTGGCTGCCGCCGGCCAAGGGCTACCGCTGTGCGTATGTCGCTCGCCAGGTCGCGGTGAAGGCGAAGTACCACCTCTGGGTCACCGCCGCGGAGCGGGACGCGATGCGCAGGGTCCTCGCGACGTGCCCGACACAACCGCTCCCCGCACCCTCGAGCGTCGCGGTCCCGGCACCGGCCGCCTGAGGTGGTTCACGTACCTCGACGGGCCAGCCGCCCCAGCTGTCACGGGCGTCCCCTGTGGACTCACCTGGTGGACTCCGCTGATGGAGAGTGGTGCGGGGCGGGCTGCCCGGGCCCCGCACCACCACGTGCAGGACAGAGACCCGAGCGGCATCGGTGATACCTCCGCGTCGGGCCGTGACGTCAGGGCCCAGAGCCGGGGGTGCCCGCCCGCTACGGCACTGCCCAGCATTCCTGGGCAGTGACGTAGGAGCGCGGGCAGACGCGCGGGACGGCGCGCGGACCAGCGCCCGCGGATCTCCCTCGACCGTCGAGGCGGCGCGTGATCCCACCGGCCGTGCCATAGTGACGGGATGGCTGAAGACGTCCCCATCCAGCACCACATCAAGGCGCTCATCGACGAGGAGCACCAGCTCCGCGCGGCCCTCCAGGACGGCTCGATCTCTGCCGACGAGGAGCAGTCCCGGCTCAAGCGCGTCGAGGTCGAGCTCGACCAGTGCTGGGACCTGCTGCGGCAGCGGCGCGCCAAGCGCGAGTTCGGCGGCGACCCCGACGAGGCGCAGGTGCGCGCTCCCGGCATCGTCGAGGGCTACACCGGCTGAGGCCGGACGGCCCGCGCCCCGGCGCGCCGAGCTCGGCACACCCCGGTGCACCGAGCTCGGCGACCCGCCTGCTGGGTCATGCCTGGACGAGGCCGATGACGTTGCCGTCGGGGTCCGCGAGGACCGCGGTCAGCTTGCCGCCGCCGACGTCGGTCGGCTGCTGGCGGACCGTGGCGCCCGCCTCGACGAGCCCGGCGACGTGGGCCGGGACGTCGTCGACGTGCCAGTACGGCACCGGGCCGGTCAGGCCCTTGGCGTGACCGTTGGGGTCGAGGGCGATCTCCTGGCCGCCGACGTTCCAGCCGACGTAGTACGGCTGGTCGGTGTGCGGCTCGGCGGCGAGCAACCGGGTGAAGATGGTCTTCGCGGCGGCGAGGTCGGTGACGGGGTAGACGACCGTGTTGACGGTGGTCGCGGTCAGGCTGGACATGGTGTTCTCCTCGGGTCAGCGCGGCGGCGGTCCCGCCGCTGTCACATCGAGCCGGTGGGGCTCGTCAGGCCTATGACGGATCCCGAGCGGAGGATGTGACACGTGGACGACAAGACTCCCCACAGCGAGCCGGACCCAGGGCCCCTCGACGACGGTGAGTGGCTGGCCCAGGCCTTCGAGAGCCACCGCGGGCACCTGAGGGCGGTGGCCCACCGGATGCTCGGTTCGGCCACCGATGCCGACGATGCCGTCCAGGAGGCCTGGCTGCGGCTGAGCCGGTCGGACCCGAGCGAGGTCGTCAACCTCGGTGGCTGGCTCACGACGGTCGTCGCCAGGGTCAGCCTCGACATGCTGCGGTCGCGCGCGTCCCGTCGCGAGGACCCCTGGGACGCGGAGCTCGCGGCACTCTCGGGCGACGACCGGAGACCTGGCGGGACGACCGTCGCCGACCCGGCCGCGGAGGCGGAGCTCGCCGACTCGGTCGGGGTGGCTCTCCTCGTCGTGCTCGACACCCTCGCACCCGCGGAGCGCCTCGCGTTCGTCCTGCACGACCTCTTCGGGGTCCCCTTCGAGGAGATCGCGCCGATCGTCGACCGGTCCCCCGCCGCCGCGAGGCAGCTCGCGAGCCGGGCCCGGCGCCGCGTCCGCGCCTCCGACGGCGACGGGGCCGCGCGCACGGAGACCAGCGAGGCGGAGGTCGGTTCCGACGCACCCGCGTCGCGCGAGGTCGTCGCGGCCTTCCTCGCGGCCTCGCGCGGCGGCGACCTCGGCCGGCTGCTCGAGCTGCTCGCTCCCGACGTCGTCGTGCGCGCGGACGCGGCCGCCGTCGCCATGGGCTCGGTGCCGCTCACGGAGGGTGCCGAGGCGGTCGCCCAGACGTTCGTGGGGCGTGCGCGCGGGGCGCGGCTCGCCCTCCTCGACGGCTCCCCGGGGGCGCTCTGGTCGGTCGGCGGGACCCCCAAGGTCGCCTTCGCCTTCACCGTCGACCATGGCCTCATCGTGGCCGTCGACCTGCTGGCCGACCCGGACCGCCTCGCGGCGCTCGAGGTGGCCTACCTGCGCGACTGAGCCCAGCGGCATACGGGCCGTGATGCCGTATGCCGCTGGGCTCGGTGGGCGGTCAGCGCCCGGTCCGCGCGTCGGTGACGACGGCGGTCGGGGCGGCCCCGTGGGTGGGGGCGTCGGCGCGTTCGAGCTGCGCTGCGGTCGAGACGACGAGGCCGCCGAGGAGGAAGCCGGCGATCGCCGCTGCGAGGGTCTTGGTGTCCATGTCAGTGCCCTTCAGTCGTGCCGGCCGCGTGCGCGTGCCGGCTGTGGTCGTGCTCGCCGTGGTGGTGACCGGCGTGACCGGCGTGGTCGCCGTGACCGGCGTGGAACGCGTGCGTCAGCGCATGCCCCTTGCCACGGGCGAGGAGGTAGGCGTTGACCGGGTACGCGGCAAGGAAGGCGATGCCCAGCGCGAGCGTCATCGCGATCCAGAAGAGGGGCTCGGTGAGTCCCGCGTCCATGGCTCCCGGGACGGCGGCGACGACGGCGTTGTCGACGATCTCCATCGTGAGGATCGAGAGGGTGTCCGCGGCGAGGACGAGCGTCAGCGCCCGGCGGACCGAGAGGCCGCCGCGCACGAGCGGGAGGCTCGAGAGCGCGTAGCCGAAGACGAAGGCGAGGCCGATGGCGAGGGCCATCGTCCGCATCGCGCTCCAGCCGAGGGCGGTGCCGATCATGAGGCCGGCGATCTCGCCGATGGCACAGCCGGTGAGGCAGTGCAGGGTGGCGCTGGCGGCCATGCGGTTGAGTCTCATCTCCGTGCTCCTTGGGTCTGGGCGGGTCGAGTGCGGTCGAGTGCGGTCGAGTGCGGTTCGGGTGCCGGTCGGGTTGCAGCGGACCGACGACCTGTAAATACCCCTGGGGGGTACTTCTATTCCCGACCGTCCCTTGTTCTGCCCGACGGTGCCGAGCGACGGACCCCTGCGGTTAGGCTCGAGACGTGGCAGACGGGGTGCGTGCAGCGGTGGTGCTCGGCTCGGGAGGCGCACGGGGCTACGCCCATGTGGGTGCCCTTCAGGTGCTCCGCGAGCGCGGGATCGAGGTCGTCGCCATCGCGGGAACGTCGATGGGGGCCCTCGTCGGCGGGGTCGCGGCTGCGGGCAAGCTCGACGCCTACACCGAGTGGGCTCTCAGCCTGACGCAGCGCGAGGTCTGGCGCCTCCTCGACGTGAGCCTGACGAAGGTCGGCGGCGTCAGCCGTGCCGACCGGGTCATCGCCAAGGTCGGCGAGATCCTCGACGGCGCGACGATCGAGAGCCTGCCCATCCCCTACACGGCCGTCGCGACCGACCTCAACGCGCGCCGCGAGGTCTGGTTCCAGCACGGGCCGGTGGAGCACGCCATCCGAGCCTCGATCGCGATCCCCGGCGTCATCACACCGATCACGATCAACGGCCGCACCCTCGTCGACGGTGGCCTGATCAACCCCGTCCCCATCGAGCCGACGGCGGCCGTCACAGCCGACGTCACGATCGCCATCTCCCTCTCCGGCATGCGCTCGTCGTCCGGCACGGCGACCCCCGTCAAGGAGACCTCCGAGCCGCGCCCCCGGGAGGAGTGGGCGCTGCGGTTGCGCCGCGGCACGGCGGAGGTCCTCGAGTCCGAGCGACTCCGGGCCATCACGAGCCGTCTCAGCGTCCACCGCCGCGACCACGAGGTGACCTCGGCGCTCGCCGACGACCTCGCGAGCGCCTCCGGGCTGGTGTCCGGCGAGAGGGCGCCGATTGCGGCCCCCGGCACCACCGACTCCCCCGTCGACGCGTCCGGTCTCGCCCAGCCCGAGCTGCTCGTCTCCACGCACAGCGAGATCAGCGTCCTCGAGCTGCTCAACATGAGCTTCGAGACGATGTCGGCGCTCATCTCCCGCTACCGCATGGCGAGCAACCCGCCCGACATCCTCGTCACGGTGCCGTCCAACGCGGTGCGCACGCTCGACTTCCACCGGGCCGCCGAGATGATCGAGCTCGGCCGACAGCTGACGACCGAGACCCTCGACCAGGCCGGGTACTGACCCGGGCGGAGGGCCTTACATCGATGCGGCTTGACCTCGAGGAGGCTTGAGGTCGGAGGATGGCGAGGTGGACCAGACGACATCGACCGGCCTCTCTCGGGCTCTGACCCCTGCAGAGTCGGCGGCCTACCTCGCCCGGATCGGGACGCTCGCCATCGAGGCGCCGACGCTCGGCGCGCTGGCCTCCCTGCACCGGGCGCACCTGCTCGCCGTCCCGTTCGAGAACCTCGACATCGCGCGCGGACGCCCGATCCGCCTCGACACGACGAGCCTCCTGCGCAAGGTCGTCACCGACCGTCGCGGGGGCTACTGCTACGAGCTCAACGGCCTCTTCGCCGCGCTGCTGCGCAGCCTCGGGTATGCCGTGTCACTCGCCTCCGCCCGCGTCGCCGGCTCCGACGGTCGGCTGAGTCCGGAGTACGACCACCTCGCTCTCATCGTCGGCTCCCCCCTGCTCGACGAGCGACAGCTCGTCGACGTGGGATTCGGTGACGCCTTCCTCGAGCCGCTGCCGATGGTCGACGGGTTCTCGCGGGTCGAGGGCGCCAAGAGGGTCGGCCTCGTCACCCGCGACGCAGGCGAGGAGGTCGGCGAGTGGACCTACCGCGAGGACGCCGGCGACGGCTGGCACCCGACCTACGTGTTCACGACGACACCCCACGTCCTCGAGGACTTCGCCGCGAGGAACGAGTGGCAGCAGACGTCACCCGAGAGCCACTTCACCCAGAAGCGCGTCGCCTCGGTCGCCACCCCGACCGGGCGCGTCACGCTGAGCGGGGAGCGGCTCATCACGACCACGGCATCGGGACGGACCGAGCGAGAGCTCGACCCGTCGGAGGTCGCCGCCGCCCTCGACGAGCACTTCGGGATCGTCCTGCGCTGACGCGCGTCAGCGCAGGTGGGCGCTCGAGGCGAGTGAGCGGCATACGACGTCGTATGCCGCCGGGCTGGCCGCGGCGAGCAGGCCGCGGGGCGCCGTGTCGCGGGGACGGTAGGGCTGCCCGTCGAGGGTGCCGACGAGTCCGCCCGCCTCGGAGAGGATGAGGGAGCCGGGGACGTGGTCCCACGGGGCGGCACCTCGGTAGAGGATGTAGTCCGCCTCGCCCTCGACGATCTTCGGGTAGTCGATCCCGCACGAGACCCAGGTCAGCGCCATGGGCTCAAGGCCGGCGAGCGACTGCCCGATCCAGGAGCGCCGCGAGGTGCGCCCGCGCAGTGCGGCGACGTCGCCGGGGGCCTGCCGGGTGACGCGCTCGCCGTTGCGGAAGGCGCCTGCGCCCCGCTCGGCGACCCAGGCGGCCTCGTGCTGCGGCTGCCAGATCCAGGCGCGCACGGCCTCGCCGCCGCGGGTCTCGCTCATCATGACGGCGTGGTCGGCCGAACCGTGGACGAAGTTCTTCGTGCCGTCGACCGGGTCGACGGTGAAGGCGTGCTCGGCGGCGGCGTAGCGGGCCATGAGGCTCGGGTCCGCGGAATGGGCCTCCTCGCCGAGGACGACCGCGTCGGGATAGGCCGCGGTGAGTGCCCTCGTGATGAGCACCTCGGCCTCGTGGTCGGCCACGGTGACAAGGTCGCCCGGGTTCTTCTCGTGGATCTCGCCGTCGGCGAGAGCCCGGAACCGGGGGGTGATGACCTCTGCGGCGACGTCCTTGAGCAGGGTGAGGACCTCTTCGGTGTGCACCCGCCCAACGTAGCCGGTCGCCGGGTCCGCCCCGAACCTGCCAGAACGCTGGGAGCCCGCTCCACGACAGCCGTGCATGGCCTGCATCACGGCTGAACGACCCCTGAATAGCACTGTGTCGCAACGAAATTGGTTAGGACGCACCAATCCGGGTAAACCCCCCGCGAACGGTCCACACGGCTACATTCCACCTTGGCAGGGGAAGCCACCACCTCGAGAACCCGGGAAGGGTTGATCACTCCATGCGTGTACCCAAATACGCAACCGCCTTCGTGATCGCGTCGGCGATGGTTGCGGCGCTCGGCACGACGGCGCACGCCGTCGCGCTGACGTCGGAGCCGCAGCTCGTCAACGACGCCGACCTCCAGGCGAAGTCGGTCACCATCGGCGGGGCCACCGTCCTGCCGACGACGAAGACGATCGCCCACTGGCACGGCCAGACGACTGATCCGAGCAACGGCGTCACCTACGGCTACAACATGGTCGGGGCCGACCCGAGCACGTGCTCCGGCGCCGACTGCGACACGACGATCCAGGTCGACATCACGCCGATCAAGGTCGTCGTGGGAGGTCTGACGCTCGACGGCTCCGACGTCCTCGCCGCGACGCTCGACTCGCCGCAGTTCGCGACGAACGACTACGGCTCGACGCCCGCTGCGACGCAGTCGAACTCGACGAGGGGCGCGGGCGGCGCGCTCTCCCAGCAGGATGCCGGCCAGCAGCTCCAGCTGCAGGACGCGACGATGCGGGCGCAGTTCGCGAAGACGGGTTCCAGCACCTACCACCTGCGGCTGCACCCGAACGTGACCGCACCGGTGACGATCACCGTCCCGTCGAACCAGGGCGGCCTCATCCAGAGCGGCCGCGGCGTCGTCGGCGCGAGCATCGACGTGGGCTGGTGGTCCTCGCAGATCAACAACCTCGAGACGTCGGCCGACCCGACGCACCTGCCGCTCTACCTGACCGACAACGTCTTCCTCCACACCGGCAAGTCGCTCGGTGACTGCTGCATCATCGGCTACCACGGGACCAAGGCCGCCGGCGACCGGCTCGGCAACGGCAAGACGCAGGGCAACGCCCCGGTCCAGACCTTCGCCTGGGCGTCGTACGTCCGTCCCGGCTTCTACTCGCGGGCGAACGGCGGCGTGAACTGGGCGCTGCAGGACATCCACGCCATCAGCCACGAGATCGCCGAGTGGGCGGACGACCCGTTCGTCAACAACACGGTCAACCCGTGGCTGACGCCGACCGCGCCGCAGTACGGCTGCACCGGGGTCCTCGAGACCGGTGACCCGGTCGTCGGCATCGGCTTCGCGATGGGCACGAACACCTTCGCCCAGGGCCCGAACCCCAATGGCACGGTGAGCGCCGACGGCGCCTACCACCCCGAGGACGAGGCGCTCCTGCCCTGGTTCCTCCGCCTTCCGTCGAACGCGACGGGCTCCGAGCCGAACCAGACCAGCCCGGGCGGCCGCTACACCCTGATGGGCGACCTCAACCCGTTCCCCGGGTTCCGCGCTCCCGCGACGGGCTGCTGACCGAGCCCGCTCGACCACCCGAGAAGTGAGGCGTATGCCGCCGGGCCCGGCCCGGCGGCATACGCCTTCTCGCGTCCGGGAGCGGGGCGGACCGGCTCCCCCGGCCCCCTGACTCACGCGACTCCGACCCACCCGACTCCGACGGTTCACGCCTCCGGGCGGATGTGGGCGGGCATCGAGAGCCACCAGCCGAGGACCGGCTGCGCGACCTCATTGACGACCGCGTGGTCGGCCGCGTGGTCGAGCGACGAGGAGAGCGCCGCGAGCGTGTCGAACCGCCCTCGCATGCCGAGGATGTAGGTCAGGCCGCGGACGCAGTCGGCCATTCGGTTCGGGTCGGCCGCGTGGTTGTCGTGGAGGACGTGTCGGAGACGGTCGGCGCAGCGCGCCTCACGGGCAGCCCGCACCGGCGTCCGCGGCTCGACGCAGTTGCCCGCCACGACACCCACCTCGGCGACCATCTCGGGCCCGGTCTCGGGCGAGCAGGCCATGTCGATGAAGAGCGGCAGGTCCTCGGCTCGCCCCAGCCAGGTCAGCACGGTGCAGCACTCGTGGGCGGCGATGACGTCCCCTTCGGCGCGTGCCGTCGCCAGCTCGGCGGCATACTCCCTGCCGACGACCTGACCCTGCGGGGAGATCATGAGGATGGAGAGCGCGTTGGAGCGTGTCATCTCGTCCGTGTGGCCGAGCGCCGTGTCGAGCAGGCGGTAGAGCACCGGCTCGCCGTCGGGCTCCGGCTGGCTCTCGTCGACCGCGGCGCGGACGCGGCGCCTGACCCGCCGCAGGGTCTCGGGCGGGACGGCGCGCCCCTCGAGGATGATCGAGGCCGCGAACGAGCGGTCCTCGGCCGTCAGAGCCTGCGCGAGACGGGTCCGACCCGGCAGCTCGAGCGCGCGCAGGAGGTTGGCCGCGCCTCTGTGGACCCGGTAGGGCGCCCGGGAGTCGCGGAGATGACCGATCGCGAGATGGGCCGCCGCGCGCGCCAGGCCGGGCGTCAGGTGGTCGCCGGTGACGAGCGACGTCAGGGCGATGAGACAGGCGCGCAGCGCGTCCGGGTTGGTCGGCGTGCTCAGCTCGTCGAGGAGGATCCGGAGGGCGGCCGGGTGGGTCGTGAACTGGAGCAGGCTCATCGTGTCGTTGTAGAACTGCGCCCGCGGGTCGTCGAGGATGTCGCGGACCATGTCCGCGACGACCGCGCCGCTCCGCGGGTGGCCGGCGAGGCGGGCGACGGCCTCGGCCCGGAGGTCGTACTCCAGGCCGACCGTGACGACGAGCTCGTGGATGCACCGTCGCATGAGGTGCTCCCAGTCGCCTGCCCGGACCATGGCGTGCGGCATGCGACCGAGGTTGGCGGACAGGCGGTCCCAGTCGTGGCCGGTCATCCGCTCGGGGGCGACGGCGCGCTCGACGAGCTGGAGCGTCTCGTCGACGTCGGGATCCTCTCTGGGGTTCAGCGCGGCCGTGGAGCGGACCGGCGAGGCGTTGCGCGCGAACTGGTCGATGGCGCAGAGGAGCTGGCCCTCCGGGAGCCCGAGGACGATCTCGTAGCGACGGACGAGGTCTTGCGTGATCTCGACCGCGCCGCTCTCCCAGCGCCCGACCTGGGCCCGGTGGACGGCCGGGGCACGTCCTGCCCCGGCCGCGAACCCCGAGGCGGTGCGCAGGCCGGGATCGGCTGCGTGCCGACGCGCGTTGCGCAACACCCAGAGCATCTCGTCGACCAGCACACTTCCCCTTTTCCCTGTAGGTCCGAACTCAACCGCCACCCCCGGTCCGGCGCGTCCGGTGTTGCGCCGGGAACAAACGTTCGCAACGTTGCCGGACCGGCCTCGCGGGGATGTCTACGGTGTGCACGGGCCGCATGGGGGGCACGGTCCACGGGGACGGGAGCCGGGTGGAGGGACGGCTCCCGTCCCACGCCCCCGCACCAGTCCCACATACCCCGTCCGAGTCGTCTCGCGCGGTATGCCGCTGGGCGGGGCCGGCGCCAGAGGGCGCGGTCCGTCCCCCCAACGGGAAACACCGTGGCCGAGTGTCGGGCGCCGGTGGCAGGCTGACGCGCATGGACGCGCCCGCCCTCACCGACCTCGTGCCCACCCTCACCGACGGCGTCATCACGTTGCGGGCCCACTCGCCCGCCGACGTCGACACGCTCGTCGAGCAGTGCACCGACCCCGACACCCTCCGCTGGACGACCGTCCCCCGCGGCTACACCAGGGACGACGCTGCGGGCTTCGTCCGGCACGCGGCTGCTCAGTGGGCCGACCCGTCCGGCAGCCGGATGTGGGCGATCGAGTGGGTCGACGACTCCTCCGGCGAGCCCACGCCACGTTACGGCGGCACGGTCGACCTCCGTCCCGGGGAGTCGCCGCTGACCGCGTCGATCGGGTTCGCCCTGCACCCCGCGGCACGCGGCACAGGCGCCATGTCGCGCGCGGTGCGCCTCGCGGCGGCCCAGGCGTTCGAGGCCGGGCTCTGGGGCCGGCCGCTCGAGCGGATCCACTGGCGCGCGATCGTCGGCAACTGGGGATCGCGCCGGGTCGCGTGGGCGACGGGCTTCACCTTCCACGCCACGCTGCCCGGCACGCACGTCGACCCGACCGACCCAAAGGGCCCGGCCCTCGACTGCTGGTACGCGAGCCTCGCCAAGGGCGACCCGATGACGCCCCAGACCCCGTGGTTCACGGCCCCGGTGATCGAGGAGGACGGGCTGCGCCTGCGCGTGTGGCGCCCCGACGACATCGAGGCGCTCGAGGAGCGCAACGACCCCGAGCACTGGATGCCGGCGCACGCGGTCCTCCGACCGGAGATGTTCCAGCGCTGGCGCCACCGGCGGCTCGAGCTCATGGCCGAGGGCATGGCCGTCGACTGGTGCGTCGCCGACGCCGACACCGACCGGGCCCTCGGCAGCGTCGCCGTCTTCTCCCGGATGGGACCGATGACCGGCGACGCCGCCGAGCTCGGCTACCAGCTCTTCCCGAGCGCCCGGGGCCGGGGCGTCGCCAAGACGGCTGCGCGGCTCGCGATCCGGCACGCGCTCACCCCGAAGGAGGCCGGCGGCCTGGGGCTGCGCCGCCTCGTCGCCGAGACGGCCGCCGACAACGCGGCGAGCAACCGTGTCCTCGAGTCCAACGGCTTCGTCGCCTTCGGCCGCGAGCACCACGTCGACCTGCTGGCCGACGGCACCTACCAGGACGGCCTCCACTGGGAGCTCCTGCCCCACGGGGCCGACCGTGTGTGAGCACGGGTGCGGGACGCGGCGTGACGCAGACGAGACCCGGATCTGCTTGCGGCGGCGCTCCACCGGGTACGACGCTGGCAGGGAGCGGTGCGGAACCAGCCGGGCCGGATGGCGGAGGAGACACGGATGTCGTTCAGTGAGCAGATGAGGCAGAAGGCCGAGGAGGTCCGTCTGCAGGCCAAGGCCAAGGATTTCGGCGACGCAGTCGCCCAGATGGTCAAGGCGACGGTCGAGATCGCGGCGGGCTACGCCTCGCAGAACCGCGCGAAGGTCGACGGCATGCTCGACAAGGCCGAGGTGACGATCGTCGACCGGACCGGGTCCAAGCACGCCGACACCGTCGCCAAGGTGCGCGGGAAGGTCGACCAGGGGTTCGACAAGCTCGTCGAGCACGGGGGCGCCAAGCCTGGAGTGCCCGACGACACGACCTCGGCCTTCACCGACGACGACGAGCCGTCGGCGGGCTCCCCGTCCTGACCGACGCGTGACCGGGTCGTATGCCGCAGAGCTCGCTCAGCGGCATACGGCCCGGTTCGTCGACCCCGTTCGGTGTGCCCGGCCTCAGGCGGACTCGCCCAGTGCGGGAGGAGCGTCCCCCGGCGGGGCCGAGCGGACCGGCGAGACCTGGTGGCCGTCCTGGCGGGCCTCCAGCGCTGCCGACTCCCGGGAGAGGAACGTGCCCATCTCCGCGATGGTCGACATGAGCGGCGCGGGGAAGACGACGACCGTGTTCTTGTCGACACCGATCTCGACGAGGCTCTGGAGGTTGCGCAGCTGGAGCGCGAGCGGGTGCGCCATCATCGTGTCGGACGCGTCGCCCAGGGCGGCGGCCGCGAGCGACTCGCCCTCGGCGTTGATGATCTTGGCCCGCTTCTCCCGCTCGGCCTCGGCCTGCTTGGCCATGGCCCGCTTCATCCCCTCGGGGAGCTGGATGTCCTTGAGCTCGACGAGGGTCACCTCGACGCCCCACTCGACCGTCGTGATGTCGAGGATCCGGCGGATGTCGACGTTGATCCGGTCGGTCTCGGCGAGGGTCTCGTCGAGACTGTGCTGGCCGACGACCTTGCGCAGCGTCGTCTGGGCGATCTGGTTGATCGCCGCGTTGACGTTCTCGATCGCGACGACCGACTTCACGGCGTCGACGACGCGGAAGTAGGCGACCGCCGACACGTCGACGCTCACGTTGTCGCGCGTGATGATCCCCTGCGACTGGATCGGCATGGTGACGACCCGCAGCGAGACGCGGTGGAGCACGTCGACGACGGGGATGATGACCCGCAGCCCGGGCTGGCGAACGCCGACGACCTTGCCGAGCCGGAAGAGCACCCCCAGCTCGTACTGCTTGACGATCTTGAGCGACATGGCCGCGATGACGACCAGCAGGATCGCGATGACGACGAGGGTGACGATGACGGTCGTGCTCATGACGAGCCTCTTCGTGCTCTGTGGTGCGCCACGGGCGAGGCCGGCTCGATCGCCGTCGTGCGAGGTGCCCGCGGTCCCTTCAGGCTACGCCGTCCGGCTGTGCCGACAGCGATAAGGAGACGGAGCGAACGTGCGGCTCCCACCGCCCCCACCGCGCCGAGGCGTCACACCTTGCGCAGCGTCCACTCGCCGCCGGTCCTGATCGTGATGATCGAGGGTCCGGCGCTCATCGGGACGGTTCCGGAGTAGCCGCCGTCGTGGTTGAGGAGCACGTCGGGGTAGCCCTGGCCGATCTGGACGACGGAGACGCCCGAGTCGCCCCGGTAGCGGATGCGCAGGCTGCTCGCGGCGCCGTCGTAGCGGAAGACGCGGTCGCCGGTGCCCGACGCGGAGCCGTCGAACCTCGGCGCGCTGCCCATCGGCGACACCGTCACGGTCCAGTCGCCGGCGGCCGTGATCTGCAGCTTGGTCGGCGCGGCCCCGAAGTCGGTGAAGCCGTAGGCCGTCGTCCCGGTGTAGCCCCCCGCGACGTCGACGAGCAGGTCGGACGTGCGCTGGTTGTTCGCGTCGAGGACCTGGACCGAGAAGCGGCCCTCACCCTGGTGGGAGGCCCGGACGAGTGCGGCCATGACCCCCGAGGGAAGGTCGACGACCCCGTCGCCGTGGCCCTTCACGGTGAACCGCTCGAACGTCCCGAAGGCCGCGTCGTACGTGCCGCGCAGGGGCGGCGCACCCTGGTCGATCGTCGCGGTCGCCTCGGTCGTCGGCGTCGCGGTCGGCGTCGGGCTCGACTCGGTCACGGTCGGCACCTCGGAGGGCGTCGGGTCGCTCGTCGTGGTCGCGGCCGGCCTGGTCGTCGCGGGAGCCGCGATCGGCGAGGCGGGCGGGGTGTCATCGCCCCCGCCCGTGAGCAGCAGCGCGACGACGACGACCGCTCCGAGGGCGCCGGGCACGATGAACCGCTTGCGCTGGAACCACGGCCGGTCGTCTCGCGGCGTCGACGTGAAGGTCAGCGCATCGTCGTCAGCCGATCCGGCGGCATACGCCCCGGCCTGGGCGGCGAGCTGGGAGGCGGTCGGGCCGAGGGAGAGCATCATCGTGTGGTTGACCTGCGGCACGGGAAGCGTCGTGCTCCGCCCGTTCGCCCCGGAGGCCGGCGCCGGGCCGTCGGTCCAGGCGAGGCCGTCCCAGTAGCGCATGGTCCCGTCGGCGTCGGGGTACCAGCCGGCTGGCGAAGGGGACATGGCTCATCTCCGTGTGGGTGAAACGGGCAGTCAAGCGGGCTCAGGGGTGACGCGCCCGGGGAGTCCTGGTCCCGGACGGTGAGCACGAGCCTTCGCCGTCCCGCGCACCGACCCCGGCCGAGAGCGTCGCGACAAGGTAGCCGATGGCGGGTGGCCGGCGGGAGGGGCGTTCGCTATCGGTTCGGTCACGGTGGGGGCGCCGTGGGGACGGGGGAGCTGATCCCGGCCGCTTGGTCCCGCTTGGCCCCCTGTCTCGCGCGCGTCGGGCATCCTTGACGGACGGCCACCGTGACCGTCGCTCGCCGATCGATGGAGAAGCCATGACGACACCGCCCGCACCCCGCGAGATCCCACCCGGCTGGTATCCCGATCCGGAGGGCAAGCCGCGGACCCGCTACTGGGACGGCGACGCGTGGACCGACCAGCTCGGTCCTGCCGTGCCGGCCATGGCCTCCGCCCAGGGGCTCCCCCGCCTCGACGTCGACCCGATGGGCCAGCCGGTGAGCCCGTACTCCCGACTCGCGGCTGCTCTGCTCTGCGGCTTCTTGGGCGTGCTCGGGGTGCACCGTTTCTACGTCGGCAAGATCGGGACCGGCATCGTCTTCATCCTCACCGGCGGCGGCCTCGGGATCTGGTGGATCGTCGACCTGATCCTGCTCCTCACCGGCAAGTTCCGTGACAAGGACGAGCGGCTCCTCCTCAACTGGTGACCGGCACCGCCACGCTCAGTGCCGGGGAGTCCGTCGGGCGGTCACGGCATGCAGCCACGTTGCGACCCGGACGACGAGGGCGAGGAGCAGCACCGCGGCGCCCGCGACGACCGCGAGCCGCCCCGCCGCCTGCTGGTCGGCAAGCGGGTCGGTCAGCCACGGGAGCCCGAGCGCCGTGAGGACGTCCTCCGCGAGCAGCTCGTGCGCCCGCAGGAGCACGAGCCCGAGGACGATGCAGAACGCCCCGAGCAGGGCGACCGCCCCGAGCCGCCGGGCCGCACTGCTGGCCGGCCACCCCGGCTCAGCCCCGACGAGGCGGAAGGCGAGGAGCGAGCCGCTGCCGAACGCTGCGACCATCGCGAGCTGGTGTCCGGGATGCGTGGTCATGACGACATCGAGCACGGGCCTCACGAGACCGAGGAGGAGCGCCGTCGACACCAGCGCCGCGGCGACCAGCGGGGTCACCCGGGCCAGCACGGCCGAGCCGACGACACCGTCGACGACCTCGCGTGGGCCGAGCGTGCCGTCGCGACGCCGGGTGAGCACGCCCCGGGCGAGCGGGACCGGGCCGCCGAGGGCGAGGAGGACCGGCACGACGAGCGCGAGGGTCAGCAGCTGGGCGAGGTGCCACGACAGGGTCACCCGCCCGTAGACCCCGGGCGCGCCGCTCGTCGCCCACACGAACGCCGCCCAACCGGCGGCCCAGGCCACGGTTCGCCCAACGGGCCACGACGAGCCCCGCCCTCGGACGCGACGGAGCCCGGCGGCGTACAGGCCGACGGCGAGAAGCGCGAGGGTGAAGGTGAGCCAGTCGACCCGCCACGTCGTGATCCAGGACGCCCACGTCGGCGCCGGCGGGGCGGGGAAACCGGTCAGGGCGAGCGTCGGAGACGGGTTCTCGACAGTCGTCGGCTCCGGTGGGGCGCTTCGGGCCAGGCCCGAGGCGACCCCGAACGCGACCGCCATGAGGAGGACCTCGGCGATCGCGAGCCGGACGAACGCCCGCGGGGCGTCGGCGAGCTCCGCGAGTGTCCTGCGCCGGTGCCACCAGCCGGCGGCGCCGAGGAGGGCGAGGATGCAGGCCTTCACGACGACGAGCAGACCGTATGCCGTGCCGAGGTCGCTCCACGAGCCCAGCCTCGTCGTCGCGACGACCACCCCGGAGGAACCGAGGGCGACGAACGACCACAGCGCCACCGCGGAGAAGCGACGGGCGACGACAGGCAGGTCGCCCCCGAGAGCCCGGCTGAGGACGAGCAGGGCGGCCAGCCCGCCGACCCACGCCCCCGAGGCGAGCAGGTGCAGACCCAGGGAGTCGACGGAGGTCTCGTGGTCGGCGGACGTGCCGGAGTGGCTCGCCTGGGCGATGAGCGTCATCCCGAGAACGGCCACGAGCGCCAGGCCGAGCAGGCGCGACCGGCTCGGCAGCTCGCTGGCACTGTGCCGGGCGGGCGCGTGCGACCGTGTCCCGGCGGCCACGACGAGCGCGCAGGCCGCCGAGAGGAGGCCGACGCGGCTCGGGTCGACGGTCCAGAAATCCGTCGTGAGGGACCGGTAGAGGTCGGGGTCAGTCAGCGGAAGCCCGACAGCGTCGGCGAAGGCGACGAAGGCGCCGACGAGGGCCAGCGCCGCCCACCACGCCGCAGCCCGTCTGCCGAGTCGCACAGCCGCGCCCAACCCCCGGGTCGGGGTGGGATCGGGGGCGGGGATCATCGTGGCCGCGAGGAGGAGTGCGCCCACCGTGAGGGCTGCCGTGAGGTCGCCCGCGACGCGGACGATCGGGACCGTCCAACGGACGAGCGGCCCCGCGTCTCCGACGAAGACGAGCGGGTCGAGGGCACCGGTCGAGCGCACGGCGAGCGCCGCCGCGACGGTGCCGAGCACCACCGCGGCGACAACCGTGAGAGCCTGGCCACGCCGGGTCATCGTCGACCGCTGGAGGTGATGAAGCCGATGGTCATCGCTCCCCACCAGCCGATCTGGGAGATCGTCGTCGACACGACGAGGATGCGCCAGTCCGTGCGCGGCAGCTGACCCGGCGTCGTGTCGGGGGGCAACCGAGCGAGGCGCCGGCGGAACACCGACATCGCGGCCCCGTTCCAGGCCACGGCGAGCACGAGCAGCAGCTTGACGACGGTGCGTGGCGCCGTCAGGTCGGGATGGAGGAAGGCGCCCGTCGCGATGAGGCCGGCGAGGCCCGCCCAGATCATCGGGCCCGAGGCGGCCGCGATGCGCGTCGACTCCATGAGGTGCCGGCGGCCGGCGAGCCAGAGCAGCCCGTGCCAGTCGATGACGAGGACCGTGCCGAACGCGACGATCAGCGAGACGACGTGGAGGGCGAGCACCACGGGACGGCCCGGGTAGTCGGCCGGGACGACGGTCGAGATCGCGACGGCCGCGACCAGGGCGAGCAGGATGATCGGGAAGCGGTAGGCGGGGACGATCCGGGCCAGGGCCGGGAAGATGTCGTCACTCGGGAGCAGCACGGTCTCGTGGGCCTCCTGGCCCGGAAGGACGTGCCACTCCGGTTCGGGCGCCAGGGCGAGCAACGCGGCTCGGTCGGCATTCTGCGTATGCCTGGACGGCCGGTACGCCTGCTCCGCGGAGAGGGCGGCTGCGCGGTCTGCGACGGGGTTCGGGTGCGGTGCCGGTGGTGGGTCACGCCGTGGGAGCGCTCGCGGCTGCGCGGCCGCCGGCTGCGCGAACGTCGGCCGGTCGCTCGCCGGCTGCTCGTGAGGCGGGTCGGGCGGCTGCTCGGGCGGCTGCTCAGGAGGCGGGTCGGGCGGCTGGTCGGGCGGTGGCTCCGGCCCTCTCACCGCATGCTCCCGCCGTGAGTCCTGCTGCGCCTGCTGCTCGGCCTCCCGCGCCGCCTGCTCGTGGGCCCGGACCCAGCGGCGCAACGTGCTCACGCTGACGCCGAGCTCCGCGGCGGTGGCAGACACCGTCACCCCCGCGGCGGACGCGCGCTCGACCGCGGCGGCACGAAAGGCGTCGTCGTAACGACGGTTCGGTCGAGGCGGTTGCTGAGTCACGCGGCACGCTCACCTTCGCCAGGTCGATCGGTTGAGCAGTTCAAACCCCGAGCTCGGCAGGCTATCGTCATTTCAGGTGGCAAGGGTTGCGTGCGTGGCGCACGCCGTCAGGGTTGTCACCTCGGTGCCGAAGCTCTCGTCCGCAGAACCTCGCCCACCTGTCGCGAGGACGGCCTTCGAGGACCAACGGGCCGAACCATGATGACAGGGAGGGACGCCGGATGGGCGAACAACCCAAGACCAGGAGCGAGATCCGCGGGGAGCAGCGCCGCCGCTCGACCTCCCCCCTCCTCATCGGCGCGGTCGCCGTCCTGCTCATCGGTTCGGGCATCTGGCTGGGCAAGAGCCTCTTCTTCGACGGACAGCCCACGGCGTCGCCGGTCAACACCTCCGCCCCCACGGCCTCCCTTGCGACCTCCACCACGTCGACGTCGGCGACACCGACCGAGACGGCCGACCCCACTGCCGCCGCGCTCGCCGCGAGCATCGCGTCGTGCCGCGACGCGTGGCAGCTGCGGTCGGCGGCCATGTCCACCGCGGCGACGGCGCTCGGCAAGTGGGCCACCCACCTCGCGATCATGAACGACCTCCAGGCCAACAAGATCACGCTCGCCACGGCGAAGGCCCGCTGGCCGGCGACGACCGCCAACGCACCGGCCGACATCAAGGCCTTCCGCGAGGCCGACGCCGCGCTCGCCGCGTCGAAGACGGCGTGCGCGGCCCCCGACGCAGCGGTCACGGGGCCGCAGGCGGACGCGCTGCGCACGTGCGCGGCGTCCGCGGCGGCAGCGGACGGCATACTCGCGCAGGCACGGACCGCGATCAGGCCGTGGGAGCTGCACCTCAGCGAGCAATCCCACTTCAAGGCGGGCGAGGTGACCCCGGCTGTCGCCGAGGCGAAGTGGCGGATCAAGTGGCAGGAGGGCCTGAAGACCCTTCCCGGCTACACGAATGCCGTGAAGAGCGCCGGCGCGCTCACGTGCCAGCTGCCCGCCTGACGCGTCGGGAGGCGACGCCGCGCGCCGGACCCCGTCGGCGCGGCTGGGTCGTTGCGGGCCCTCCGGCCACGTTGCTCGGGCAGAGTGGTGAGGACCAGTCCTGCAGCGAGAAGGGGTCCCGTGGACATCACCGAGATCATCGCCCACCAGCACGCGGAGCAGCGGCGGATGTTCGCCATGCTCGAGGAGTGGCCGCGCGACGACACCGAGGGGCTCGGGGCCGTCTGGACACGCCTTGAGATCCTCCTCGAGACCCATGCCGAGGCCGAGGAGCTCCACTTCTACCCGGAGCTGCTCAGGCTCGGAACGGGCGGCGGTGACGCGGAGTCGGTCGAGGAGGAGGTCGAGGACGCCGTCAAGGACCACAACGAGCTCCGCCAGGCGATCCGCAAGGTGGGCCGTTGTCGGACCGGGTCCGCCGCGTGGTGGACCGCGGTCACGGACGCGAACGTCTACAACAGCAACCACATGGCCGAGGAGGAACGACAGGACCTCGCCGACTTCCGACAGCGAGCCAGCCTCGAGCTGCGGCACGAGATCGCGATACAGTTCATCCGGTACGAGTCGCTCAAGGCTGCGCGCGGCATCACGCCGAAGGACAAGGACCCGAAGGGGTACGTCGCTGCGCGGAAGAGGTCCTCGACGACGGCCACCGCCAAGCGGGCGGCTCGCAAGGCCGCCGCGGCGACGAAGGCCTCCCAGCCGGTCAGGAAGGCTGCCTCCAAGAAGTCCTCGAAGGAGGCCGCCGAGGCAGGCTGAGCACCGACCGGCCCCGAGTCGGGGCCGTCCGCGCCCCGCGGAAGCCGGTCAGCCGGCAGGAAGCCAGGTGCGCAGCGCCAGGACGAGGGCCTCGACCCCGACGGGCAGGGTGAGCTCGGGCACGGGCGCGAAGAACGGCGAGTGGTTCGCGGGCAGGCCGCGGAGGACCTCGAGCGCCTCGTCGATCGTCGTCGCGTCCTTGAACGGCGACGGGTCCGCCCCGCCGAGGAACCAGAACACGCACGGCGCCCCAGCCGCCTCGGCGAGGATGCCGACGTCCTCGCTGCCGGTCATGCTGCCGGGGTCGAGCACGCGGGCGGGACCGAGCCAGCCCTTGAACGCCTCCCGGGTCCGTATCACTGCGGCCTCGTCGTTGCGCAGCGCGGGGAAGTGGTCGGTGTGTTCGACCTCGGCAGGAACGGGCGCGTTGGAGGCAGACGCCTCGGCCTTGGCGATCCGCTCGATCGCGGCGAGGGTCCGCTCGCGCACGTTCGGGTCGTAGGTGCGCACGCTCAGCCGGAGCTGGGCCTGGTCGGGGATGACGTTGTTGTTGGTGCCGCCGCTGATCATCCCGACCGTCACGACGGCCGTCTCGTTGCCTCCGGTCTCGCGGGAGACGATCGTCTGGAGGCGCATCACGGTCGCCGCCGCCATGACGATCGGGTCGACCGTGCTCTCCGGCCGGGAGCCGTGGCCGCCCTTGCCGTGCATCGTGATCGTCAGCGAGTCGCTCGCTGCGAGCGCAAGCCCGCTGCTCAGAGCGAGCGTCCCCGCGGGCATCGGGACGACGTGCTGGCCGAGGACGACATCCGGCTTCCCGAGCCGCTCGAAGACCCCGTCGTCGACCATGGCCTTCGCGCCCGCGCCGAGCTCCTCCGCCGGCTGGAAGGCGACCATGAGCCGGCCTGCCCAGAGGTGGCGCTCGGCCGCGAACCGGGCTGCGGCCCCGAGCAGGCACGCGACGTGGACGTCGTGTCCGCACGCATGCATCACCGGGACGTCGTTGCCCAGGCGGTCGGTCGCCCGTGCGGTGCTGGCGTAGTCGAGGCCGGTCTTCTCCTCGAGCGGGAGCGCGTCCATGTCGGCCCGGAGCAGGGCCGTCGGGCCGGCGCCGTTCTCGAGGACGCCGACGACCCCGGTCCGGCCCCAGCCGGTCGTCACGTCGTAGCCCCAGGAGCGGAGCCGGTCCTCGACGATGCCGGCCGTCCGGCTCTCCTGGAAGGAGAGCTCGGGGTGCTCGTGGAGGTCCTTGTAGAGGGCGATCAGCTCCTCGTCGGAGAGCGGCGAGCCGCCAGTCGTCGGTGCCGTCGAGTCGCCGGACATCGGGGTCCTTTCGGTTGTGTTCCGGGAACGGGCCCTCCCCCGTCGCCAGCCTGCCACACCGGGCCCGCCGCGGCGGCGGGTCCGGTGAGGGACGGCGCAGCCCGGCGGCGTACGGCCGTGTCGAGCGAGGACGCACGCGACGCGGCCCGCGTTCGCACTCGACTCGCGCGGGGTACATCCACCACGACGCGGCCACCCTGCGGCGTCGGTACGAGTCGCCGCGTACCCGCCCCTGAGGAAGCGGAGGAGGCACCCTCGTGACCGTGGACACCCGGCTCACCCACCGCCGGCCC
This sequence comes from Intrasporangium oryzae NRRL B-24470, assembly GCF_000576595.1. Lineage (GTDB taxonomy): Bacteria > Actinomycetota > Actinomycetes > Actinomycetales > Dermatophilaceae > Intrasporangium_C > Intrasporangium_C oryzae. The sequence goes on from NZ_AWSA01000003.1 coordinate 110,433, forward strand.
TACCGCGGGTCGCACCTCGCCACGCGGCTCGTCGGGCCGCTCACGATCGCTGCGCTCGTCGTCGTCTTCGCGGTGCTGTGGGTCCTCGCCCGGCCCACCGACCCGGCGGCGGTCTCCTTCCCCGGCCAGCTCGCGGGCGCCGAGGGTGTGCTGCTCCTGTCGATCGGGCTCGTGCTCATCAGCACGTTGCAGGCGGTCGAGGGGTACTTCGACGGTGTCGACAAGGCGGCCGTGTGGCATCGGCGCGTCGCGATCACCGGGACGATCCTCATCGGCATCCACATCGCGACGACGGGCAACCCCAACGCCACGAACCTCGGCCCCACGCTCGGCACCATCGGCATCGTGGGCCTCGCGACACTGACCGTCTGGGCCATCGCGCCGCGCTGGCGCTCGATCACGCCCCGGCCCCTACGCGAGCCCGTCCTGCGCCTCATGGAGACCCGTGTGGCGGACGTCGTGAACCGCTGGGTCGGCAGCTACGGGCTCTGGCGCGGTTTCCACCGCCTCACCGGGCTCTTCCTGGCGTTCGGCTTCGTCCACGGCGTGATGGACTCGACCCTCTTCGGCTCGCAGCTGCTGCGGTGGTCGTACCTCGTCGTCGGCGGCATCGGGCTGGCCTTCTACCTCTACCGGGAGCTGCTCGCGCGGCACTTCGCGCGGACCCACGACTACCAGGTCGAGTCCGTCCGGCCCATCCACGACTCAGCGGTGGAGATCTGGCTGCGGCCCCTCGGCCGGCGGTTCGGGTTCCGGGCCGGCCAGTTCGCCCTCGTCAACCTCGAGGCGAAGGACGGCTGGCACCGCCACCCCTTCACCATCGCGAGCGCCCCGGCGGAGTCCAAGGTCCGGATCACCGTGGGTGCCGTCGGTGACTTCACCTCGAGCATCGGCGACCTCGTCGAGCCGGGAATGCCGGCCGTCATCAGCAGCCCCAAGGGCCACTTCGACTACTGCCGGGGCACCGAGCGCCAGGTGTGGGTCGCCGGTGGCATCGGTATCGCCCCCTTCCTCAGCTGGCTCCGCTCCGTCCGCCCCGGCGCGCTCCCGCACCGGGTGGACCTCTTCTACAGCGCTCGCGGTCCGGCTCCCCTCGCCGAGGAGGTGGCCGAGCTCGTCGGGCTGCACGAGGAGCTGCACCTGCACCTCACCGACACCCTCGGCGACCCGCGGCTGACGGGCGAGGCGATCATGGCGACGGTCGGGGGTGCGCCGCGTGAGCTCTCGGCCTTCCTCTGCGGACCCGAGGCCATGGTGAACGCCCTGCAGAAGGACCTGGTCCGCGGCGGCGTCAAGCCGGCCAACGTGCACCGGGAGTACTACAACCTGCGCTGAGTCTGGGACCACCCGCTGGATCTGGGACGACCCGCTGGATCTCTGCCAACCGCTGGATCTCTGCCAACCTCCGCCTGATCCCTGCCGATCTGCCGTCGGGCGGGCTGGCTGCGGAATGAACGAGCCGTTCCAGCGTTGACGTTAGGTGTTGCCGAAGTCCCCTGCCGCTTCGCCGCCGGCCTTCGCTCGCACGTCTTGGTTGCCCTGCCTGCCACAGCCGATCTCGACTTCCAGGAGGATCGTGTCCACCTCTACCACCTCGTCAGCAGTGGGACTCCGATCGGAGCGGGGCCCCATCCTCCTCGCCCTCATGCTCTCGACCGCGCTCATCGCGATCGACGCGACGATCCTCGCGACCGCGGTCCCGTCGATCGTCAACGATCTCGGCGGCCTGGCACAGTTCCCGTGGCTCTTCTCGGTGTATCTGCTGGCCCAAGCGGTGTCCGTCCCCGTCTACGCCAAGCTCGCCGACACGCTCGGGCGCAAGCCGCTCATCCTCGTCGGCATCGCCATCTTCCTCGCCGGCTCGATCCTCTGCGGTTTCGCGTGGAGCATGACCTCGCTCATCGTCATGCGGGCCATCCAGGGCCTCGGCGCCGGGGCCGTGCTGCCCATGACGATCACGATCGCCGGTGACATCTACACGGTCGCCGAGCGGGCGAGGACGCAGGGATACATCGCCAGCGTCTGGGCGGTCTCCTCCGTCGTCGGCCCGACGCTCGGTGGGGTCTTCTCCCAGTTCGTGTCGTGGCGCTGGATCTTCTTCGTCAACATCCCGATCTGTCTCGTCGCGATGTGGATGCTGTCGCGCACCTATCACGAGAAGGTCGAGCGGCACGGACACCGCATCGACTACGCCGGCGCCGGGGTCCTCATGGCCTCTCTCACCCTGCTCATCCTCGCGCTGCTCGAGGGCGGCCAGGCGTGGGCGTGGGCGTCGTGGCAGAGCATCGGGGCGTTCGTCATCGGTGGCCTGCTCCTCGTGGTGTTCGTCCTGGTCGAGCGGCGCGCGGCCGAGCCGGTGCTGCCGCTCGAGCTGTTCTCCCGCCGCCTCATCGTCTCGACGTCTCTGCTTTCCCTCGGCGTCGGGGCGATCCTCGTCGGACTCACGTCGTACGTGCCGACCTTCCTCGAGCGCACCACGGGTGCGGCTCCGGTCGTCGCGGGCCTCGCGGTCGCCGCGTTGACGCTGGGCTGGCCGGTCTCGGCGTCCCAGTCGGGCCGGTTCTACCTGCGGATCGGCTTCCGCGTCACGGCCCTCATCGGCCTCACCCTCACGACGCTCGGGTGCCTGGCGCTCTGGCTCACGTCGACCTCGCCGAACGTCTGGTCGACTGCGGCGTCGTGCTTCCTCGTCGGGTTGGGCCTCGGTCTCGTCGCCACCCCGACCCTCATCGCGGCCCAGTCGTCCGTCCCGTGGAACGAGCGTGCGGTCGTCACGGGGTCCAACATGTTCATGCGCTCGGTCGGCAGCGCTGTCGGGGTGGCGATCTTCGGTGCCATCTTCAACGGCGTCATCATGCGACAGGGCGGGGAGGCTTCGGCCCCGGCGATCCAGAGCGGCTCGACGGCGGTCTTCCTCGGGGTGCTCCTCGTTGCGGGGGCGAGCATCGTCGTCGGCCTGACCATGCCGCAGGCGCGGGTGGAGGACGTCGAGCACCGCCCGGCGCAGCTCGAGCCCGACGCCGCGTAGGGCCAGTCCGCCCTTCGCCGTTCAATGACCCCGCCGCGCCGCCTGACCTGCCCCGCCCCGGCGGAGTTGTTGCGGCCAACCGGCGCGGCCGGACCGCCGCATCTCCGCCCGGGTGGAGTTGTTGTGGGCGCCCGGGGCTCGCCGGCCGCCGCCGCGCTGGAACCCGACGTATGCCGCTGAGCCGGGCTCCGCGGCATACGACCTCCCCGACGTGCCTCGGACTCAGGCGGGCTGGACGGTGTAGACGACTGTCTGCACCCGGATCAGGCCGTCCGCGAAGATGAACGTGTCGATGCCGTCCTCGACCTTGCGGCCACCCCCGGTGGCCTTCCACTCGAGGTAGAGCACGTCCTCGGCGAACGTCTGGTCCAGCTCCCACTGGGCCTGCGGGACGTCGCTGAGCAGCTGGGTGAACACCTCGCGCGCGCCGTCCTTGCCGCGGTAGACCTTCTTTTGGACGACGAGGATGGCGTCGTCGGCGTAGTCGGCGATGATCTCCTCGAGGTCCTCGGCGCCGAGTGACTGGCCGTGGTGGGCGAATACTTCTTCAGGAGTCCGTGCCATGGGGATCGCCTTCCTTCGGTTTGGGGGTCCAACGGCAACGCTGGCCCTTCGAGTGTCGTCGGCAGCCGCGGCCCTGTACATGGGCCGAAGGTCCCAAGCCGAGCTCGTCGCTGAGTACAGTCGAAGGCGGGGATTCCACGCGGCATCGGGGTGTTCGGAGGCGTCATGAAGGCTGTTCGGCTGCATCGGTACGAGACCCGGCCCGTGGTGGAGGAGGTCCCCGAGCCCGTGATCACCCATCCGCTCGACGTCATCGTCCGGATCGGCGGCGCGGGCCTGTGCCGCACCGACCTGCACATCGTCGAGGGCCAGTGGGCGCCGACGAGCAACGTCGCCCTGCCGTACACACTGGGCCACGAGAACGCCGGCTGGATCCATGCGGTCGGCTCCGCGGTCGACCACCTCACTCCCGGAGATGCGGTGATCCTCCACCCGTTGATGACGTGCGGCTACTGCCGGGCCTGCCGGGCGGGCGACGACGTGCACTGCGAGGCGTCGGCCTTTCCCGGGATCGACACCGATGGCGGGATGGCAGAGCTGCTCAAGACTGCAGCGCGCTCGGCCGTCAAGCTGCCGGCGGGGATCGAGCCGGCGTCGGTCGCCGCGCTCGCCGATGCCGGCCTCACGGCGTACCACGCGGTGAAGAAGGCCGTGCCGCAACTGTTCCCGGGCAGCACCTGCGTGGTCATGGGCGCCGGCGGGCTCGGCCACCTGGGCATCCAGTGCCTGCGTGCGCTGAGCCCGACGCGGATCATCGTGCTCGACCGCAACCCCGACGCCCTCGCCCTGACGCCCGGCTGGGGGGCGGACGAGACGGTGCTCGTGGACGGCTCGCACGTCGACCGGGTCCTCGAGCTGACCGACGGCAAGGGCGCCGAGGTGGTCCTCGACTTCGTCGGCGAGCAGGGTGCGGAGCGCGACAGCTGGTCGATGACGCGGCGGGCCGGCAGCGACTTCGTGATCGGCTACGGCGGGACGGTCTCGATCCCGGCCATCGACGTCATCTCGACGGAGCGCAACGTCATCGGCAACCTCGTCGGCAGCTACAACGACCTCGTCGAGCTCATGGCCCTCACTGCGGCCGGGAGGGTCGAGATGCTGACGCAGACCTACCCGCTCGACGCCGTCAACGACGCCATGGACGACCTCGACGCAGGCCGCCTGCGCGGCCGCGGCATCCTCGTCCCCGAGGGCGCCGCTGGGTGACCTGACCCGGCCAACGCCCGAGCACGTATGCCGCGGGGCTGGGCTCCGCGGCATACGGCGTCTCGTGCGGCCCGGGGTGACCTGCCCGGGCTCGGGGGCTCAGGGGACGATGACGGCGCGCCCGCGTAGGGTGCCGGCGTGCATCCGCTCGTAGGCCTTCGGCGCGTCGTCGAGGGAGAACCGCTCGGTCTCCACGTGGATGAGGCCGGCGCGGGCGAGGTCGAGCACCTCGAAGAGCTCGCTGCGGGACCCCCAGTAGGGTGCCCGCGCCTTGGTCTCCCAGGGCAGCGTGAAGATCCCGACGGGGACGGCGCCGGCGCCGACGCCCACGATGACGATCTCGGAGTCGGGGTGGGTGAGCTTCGCGGCGAGCGCCGTCGTCGGCTCGATGCCGACGAAGTCGAAGACCGCGGTGGCTCCGCGGCCGCCGTTGAGGGCGCGGACCTTCTCGACCGCCGACTCGTCGGACCGGAACGCGTGGTGGGCACCGACGTCCTTGGCGAGCTGGAGCTTCTCGTCGGAGACGTCGAGGGCGACGACGGTGGCCGGCGACATGGCACGCAGGATCTGGATGCCGATGTGGCCGAGGCCTCCGGAGCCGATGACGACCGCGACCGCCCCGGGCACGAGGGCCGGGAGGCTCGGCTTGATGGCGTGGTACGGCGTGAGGCCGGCGTCGGTCAGCGAGACGTTCTCGACCGGGTCGAGGTCGCCGAGCGGCACGAGGTGGCGCTGGTTGTCGACGAGCATGTACTCGGCCATCGCGCCCGGGGCGCCGAGGCCGGGTGGGACGATGCCGCGCTCGGCGGCCACGTGGCAGTAGTTCTCCTGGCCCTTCGCGCAGGCGGGGCAGACGCCGCACCCCCACGGCCCGTAGACGGCGACCGAGTCGCCGACCTGGACGGCCGTGACCCCGGCGCCGACCTCGTCGACGATGCCGGCGCCCTCGTGGCCGAGGGTGAGCGGCAGTCCGTAGACGTAGGCCTCCTCGGGGAGTCCCATGACGAACTCGTCGGAGTGGCAGGCTCCGGCGGCGGTGACCTTGAGCAGGATCTCGCCCGGTCCCGGCGTGGGCTTCTCGACCTCCATGACCCTGGGTGGCTGGCCGATCTCGACGTACTGCAGAGCCTTCATCGCTGGCCCTTTCCCGAACGTGAATGACAAGCTTCCGACGAGATCGACGTTAGCCCCGGGGTCACAACGCGACGCGAATCCGTGACCAGACCGACATCCCTGATGTGTGCCGTCCCAGCGCGACGCGAGGCGGCGTATGCCGCTGGGCTCAGCGGGCCGGCATACGGCCGTTGCGCTCGTGCGCGATCCATAGCGCGACGGATCCGGCCAGCACCAGAGCGAATCCGCCGAGGACGAGCCACGTGAGCGGACGGTCGGTGGCGAGCTCGGAGCGGGCCCGCGCAGCCGCGACGAGGATGAGAGAGATCATGATCACCTCGACCTGGAGCATGAGGCGGACCGTCGTCCAGCGGGGGTCGAGGAATACCCAGATCCCCGCGCTGCCGAGGCAGAAGATCGCACCCATGACCCGGCACGTCAACGGGGTGAGCAACCACGGCCAGACGGGGATCATCACGGCCGGGGCCACGAACATCACGACCCCCTGCGCGAGCGCGCCGACCCCGACGACCCCCACCGTCCAGCGCGCGACCGGGCCGAGCCGGTCCTCCTCCGGTCGCGGCGGTGCCTCGTACCGGCGGTTGCGGACCCAGGCGGCCACGACGAGGAAGGGTGCCGTGAAGTAGAGGAAGGCCCAGAGCCAGAAGGCCGGGTGACCGTGGTTGAACCGGTCCCAGTGCAGGACCGTCGCGATGCCGAGCAGCGTCGCGAACATCGCGACGGCGAGGAAGCCGGACTTCAGTGCGCTCCACCGGCGCTCGCTGAGCGCCCGGATGAAGAAGTAGGCGCCGCCGGCGTAGGCCGCACCGAGCACCATCGGCGTCATCGTCGGGCGGATGGTCCACGCCCACAGCTGCCGCGTCTCACCGGGGAAGAGGTAGAGGATGACGAACGCGACGATGAGGAACGGCGCGATGAAGAGCGACAGCCCGCGCGTGAAGCGCAGGACGCGGTCGTCCGCGACAAGGGCCCTCGCCGCTGCCGGGTCCGCGAGGTCGGGGCGGTGGTCCCCGCCCGGGTCACGGCTCATGTCAGAACCTCCGTGCGACGCGCGACCCGCGGGAGACCTGTGTCGGCCGACACCGGTCCCCCTTTCCCCACGGGCGTGGTTGTCGCCACATCGAGGCGCCAACAGGTCGAGAATAGGCGGGCAGGGGCGCTCCCGAGGAGGATTCATGCAGGAGCCACCGCACGACCCGAGCCCGCCGGCGCGGCCCGACCCGATCGACGCCGTCCTCGCCGACATGCAGGATCGCCTCGACGCGATGCCGCCCGAGCTCTCGAGCCAGCGCGCCTTCCTCGGGACCTACCGACGCACGACGCTCGCGGTCGAGAAGGCGATCCGCGACGGGGTCTTCGAGGACCCCGCCTGGGTGGCCGTCTGGGATGCCGCCTTCGCTCGCCTCTACCTCGACGCCCTCGACGCACGCCTCTCCGGCGGACTGGCCCCGCGGCCCTGGCGGCTCGCGTTCGACGCGCCCTCCGGGCTGCCGCCGCTCCGCCACGTCCTGCTCGGCATCAACGCGCACATCAACTACGACCTGCCGCAGGCGCTCCTCGCTGTCATCTCCGACGAGGACTTCCTGGATCCCACCCTGCTCGACCGACGTCATCGCGACCACGAGCGGATCGACGGCGTCCTGGCCGCCCGGGTCGCCGCCGAGGACGACGAGCTGTCCGCCGTGTCGGCTCGCTCGCTGCTCGACCGGGTCCTGCAGCCCCTGAACCACCGCGCGTCACAGCGATTCCTGCGCGAGGCGCGCATCAAGGTCTGGCACAACACGAGGGAGCTGCAGCAGGCCCGCCTCGCCGGCCCGGGGGCGTATGCCGCTCGGCTGGCCGAGCTCGAGGTGCTCAGTGCCGCTCGCCTCGCGGACCTGACCGCGCCGGGGCAGGTCCTGTTGCGTCTCGCGGTTGCGGGCTTCGGCGTCCTGCTTCCACCTCCCGCCGAGCCGACCCCGCCGGACTGACACGCCGCCCGCGCTGGGAGGGAGGCCAGCGACATACGTCGACCTACGTCCGGAAGCCTCAGGCCGGAAGCCTCAGGCCGGAAGCCTCAGGCCGGAGGCCGGCCGGCCCTAGGGCAGCCCTAGGTCGCTTCCCACCCCACCCGCTCGGCGTCTCCGCGGCATGGCGGTTCAGGCTGCCTCGTCGCTGCGGTCTTATCGGTCACGGGCGGGATCGTCACATGTCATGCCGCCCTCGGTAACGAGAGGCGGATCGGAGGCGCTGGCCTGCGCTGGGCCGCGGGCGTCAGCGTATGGACGAGATACCGCGAAGCAGGTCACTGCGCCTGTCGGCCCGGATCCTGTCCACGGACGTCGTGGGCCAGGTCACGCCGTTGATCTGGACGTCGAGTCCATATCTATTGTCCGACAGTTCCGGGGTGCGGCAGTCACCCTTGAGTCCCGGGTGGTGTTTTCCCAACAGGGTCAGGCGCCACTGTGGCTCTCCTTGGTCCATCAACAGCAGGATCCAGTCGGATTTGAGTCGGGCCGTGAGATAGGCCCAGTCCTCGGTGCGGGGGGGCCGGTGCTGGACCGCCACGTACGCAAGTCTGCCCACGAACACGACCACGATGACCCCGACCGTCACCACAATCCCGTCAGGGAGGGTAACGGTGAAGGGGGCTTCAAAATACACCTCACCGAAGATGATGACTGCGAGGACGACCACCGCAGTGAGGAGTGCGTCCCAAAGGCCGTGGCCCAGCCGCTGCCACCACGCAGGCGGATCACCGGTTCCCGCAGCCCAGTCGTCTCGGTCTGCCAACCGGGCAAGTTCTTCGAGCCAGTTCGTCGAGCCGGGGGCGGCGGGGGCAGGCATGAGCTCTGCCAGTGCGGAGTCGGCCGACCGCTTTGGGGGCGCGTCCTGGATCGGGTCGAGCAGGGTCAGCGGGCGGGGAACGCGGTTCGCGCGACGCATCGCGAGGACCGTTCCGAGCGCAAGGGACACCCCGGCCGGCACCAGGGTGAGAAAAGCGAGGACAGCGAAGGTGGCCTCCTGGTCCCAGGCCAGACCGTTGAACGGGCCAGCCAACGCACGCACGAGTAGGGACCCGCCGTAGGAGTCGGCGGACTCGAAGCAGTCCACCCCAGCCGTGTAGCGCTGCCCACCTACCACCCACTCCACCCAGCAGGTCTCGTCGGAGATTCCCAGCACGTTGGCCGAGACGTCGCGCCCGGTCCAGTAGATGAGGTTGACGAGCCCGAACGCCGCCAGTCCGATGAACCCGAAGAACGAGGCCAGGCGCGGGAATGACGTCCGGACCAGCTGCCACTTCGAGATCGGGGGTTGCCTCGGTCCAGTGAAGAGACGATTGAGCCTCGGCCATCCGGACGCCTCGGTCGGGCCGATCAGCAGGGTACGGCCCGATGAGTCGCCGAACGGCAGCAACTGCTCGTACAGCGTCTCCGCGAGCCCATCGCGATGGTGCCTGAAATGTCTGGTCCCTGGGCCGGTCAGGTCCCGCAGTGCCAGCACCAGATGGCCCTCGGTATGGCTCAGCACGTGCAGGGAGTCCTCCGCCGGAAGGGCCTTGGCCACTTCCCAACGGTTGTCAGCGGCTACCACCACATCGACCTTCGTGCGACCGCCGCCGGCTCGGGCCGTCCCATCCCTGCCGCGCCACCAGCGAGCGCTGCCCCAGACCACGATCCCGACCGCGAGGGGAACCACGACGAACACGACCACAGGCCCCATCGCCACGCCCCCAAGGGTATCGCTGTCAAGATCACCGTCGAGATTGCCCAAGCGCGGCGCGACGCTACAAGAAAGCGACGCCCGGGTCCGCTCTAGTCCGAAAGGGGCGTGATCGCGCGGAGCGGTGCGAAGCGGGCGAAGCCGCGGTCGAGGGTCACGAGGCTCGCCCCGAGCTCAAGGGCCTGCGCGGCAAGCACGGCGTCGGGGACGTCGTTGCCGCGCAGGCGATGCTCGGAGACGAGCCGCTGGACGATCGGCCAGTGGTCGGGCCCAGGACGCACGAGCAGCGCTGCGGGTGCGGAGGCGAGCGAGGTGGCGAAGGCGAGGGCGTCCGCGGGGGTCGACGGTTGTCGGAACACCCTGGGGTGCGTGGCGATCCGAACGACGGAGGCGAGCACGGGCTCGCTGACCGCGATCCGCTCGTGGCCGACCAGCCGAGGAGCGAGCCACTCACTGACCCGTGCCGCGGTCTCCGACTCGGTCGGCCGGTATGCGTAGAGGCAGACGTTGACGTCAAGCAGGAGCATGGCCCGCGTGGTCTCCGGGGACCGCGTTGTCTCCGAGCAGCTGGGCCATGAGCTCCCTGTCCTCGAGGTCGACTCCCGGGAGGACGCCGGACATTTCGGGGACGAAGGTGTGGAGCACGTAGTCGCCGCGACTGACGGAGTCGCGGGCCTCGTCGGCGATGAGCTTGCGCAGGGCGTCCTCCAGGACGGAGCCGATGGTCCGGTGCTGGCGCGCGGCGATGAGCTTCGCCTCGGCGAGGAGGCGGTCGTCGATGTTGACCGTCGTGCGCACGGATGCATCATATCATCACTCGCCTAGCATCATGATGCTCGCGACAGAGTGCCCGGGACCGGGAGACTGCCGCCCCGACTCTGCCCCCTCCGGCCGGCCGCCGAGGCGAGCCCTCCCGGCCGGCCGCCGAGGCAAGCCCGCCCGGCCGGCTCGCCGCGTAGGCTGGGACCCAGCCCAGCGGCATACGTCCCTCGCACTCCTCAGGTGGTCCCGTGGTCGAGCACGATCCTGCGCAACCCGTCACGCGCGTCGCGGCCGGCGAGCTCGGCCCGAGCGACCCCACGCCGGGGATGGCTCGCCAGGTCGCTCTCCACACCGAGGCGATGTGGTCGGGCACGGTCGACACCGAGGCGGGCGCGGTCTCCGGATGGCACCACCACGGCGAGCACGACACGACGATCTACGTCGTGTCGGGACGGATGCGCCTCGAGTCCGGGCCGGGTGGTGAGGTGGCCGTCGAGGCCGGGCCCGGCGACTTCCTCCACGTCCCCGCCGGCGCCATCCACCGCGAGTCCAACCCGGGCGAATCCCGCTCGCACGCTGTGGTCGTGCGCTGCGGCCACGGCACGCCGACGGTCAACGTCGACGGTCCGGCGCCGGGGCACGGTCCCACCTGACGCCGAAGCCGCCTGACGAGGAGGGTGAGTCAGGCCCCCGCGGGCGCGACCGTGTGGTTGTGGTGGAAGACGTCGTCCGGGTCCCACGCCTGCTTGACCGCTGCGAGACGCAGGTACGTGTCGCCCGGGTAGATGTCGTGGATGCGCTCGCCGTCCGCGTCGACGACGAAGCCGAGGTAGGCGCCGGGTGTCCCGTCGGCGAGGGACCGCCCCAGGGTTTCGAGCCAGGGCTTCTGGTCGTCGAGGGCGTCCGCCCCGGAGACGATGGCTGCGGTGTTCAGCATGACCGGCCACTGCCGGTGGGCGTAGGCCGTCGCATCCGCGGCGACCCGCGAGATCGCCCCGCCGAGGGGGCGCAGCTGGACCGCGGCCATCTGCACTGTTGGGTCCGCCATCCGCTCTGTCAGCGTGTCGACGATGAGCCGAGCGTCGTCAAGGTCGATGTCCTGCGCATAGCCCGTCCACGACGTCGCGATCGGGTGGTAGCTGTCGTCGCCGGGCTGGAACATCCCGGAGTAGGGCATCGGCGCGAGGAGGTCCGCCAGCGGGGTTGCGACGGCCCGGAACGGCGCGAGGACGGGTTCGGCGTCGGCCGGCCCACCGGCATACGCCATGAGGGCCAGGATGACGAGCCGGCCGTGGTGCTCCGGCGCGAAAAACGGCATCGGCGGGGCCGGCATGACGTTGACGATGACGCCGAGCTCGTCGGGGGCCGCGAGCGCCAGCTCCATGAACCGGGCGATCGTCTCGGCGGTGGCGGGGAGCATGAGCATGCCGCCGACGATCTCGGGCACCTCGTGGAGCCTGAACTGCAGACGGGTCACGACGCCGAAGCCGCCGCCGCCCCCGCGCACGGCCCAGAAGAGGTCGGGGTGGTGGTCGGCGTCCACGTGGAGGATCTGCCCGTCGGCCGTCACGAGCTCGACGGCGAGGAGGTGGTCGATCGTCATCCCGAACCTGCGACTGAGGAAGCCGACGCCGCCACCGACGGTGATGCCCGCGACACCGACGGAGCCGGTGTCGCCGAAGCCCGTCGCGAGGCCATGCGCGCCGACCGCGTGCGTGTAGCGGCCCGCCGTGACGCCGGCGCCCACCCACGCGGTCCGGCCGTCGACGTCGATCTCGATCGCATCGAGGCCGCGGACGTCGATGACGAGCCCGTCGTCGATGGTGCCGAAGCCGGCGCCGCTGTGGCCGCCCGCGCGGACCGCGATCTCGAGGCCGCACTCCCGGGCATGCTCGATCGCCGCGGCGACGTCGGCGGCATCGGCGACGCGGACGACCGCGGCCGGGCGCCGGTCGATGTGCCGCGAGAAGATGAGGCGGGCGTTCTCGTAGTCGGGATCGTTTGGCGTGAACACCGTGCCGGAGACACAGGCGCGCAGGTCGTCGAGCGTGCGGTCGGTGCGTGTCGAAGTCATGCTGACCATCCTGAGAGTTCAAGTTGACCTGAGGTCAAGGCTTTTCGCTGACATCAGGACGTCGAACGGGATGGGCTGATCTCGACACGGGCCGTATGCCGCCCAGCCGGGCCCCGCCTAGGTGCTCCTGCGACGAGGTCCGCGACGGGCGCGGACAGCAGGCGCCACGGTGAGCGCGCCGGCGAGAAGCGACGACACTCGCGCCGCCACCGTCTCGACTGCTCCGTCGCCGACACCAGGGTGAGCTGCGCGATCCACCTCGTCGAGGGCACGGCCGAGGCCCTCCAGAGTCGACGTGACCAGCTCGGTCGCACGCCTCTCCGGGAGTCGCCACGATCTGCCCTCGGCGACGAGGGCGCGAGTGTCGATCCTGTCCAGATCGGACTCGCCGTCGATGTCGAAACCGAACCGCCGCTGCGAGGTCGGGTGATGTAGGTGCATCGAGGTGTCGTAGGCCGGCGCCAGCCGCGCCGAGCCGTCGGGGAGCCGCAGGACCGAGATGTTCTTGGCGTGCATGTCCGTGTTGCCGATCGCGACGTTGAACGTGACGAGGCGCAGGAGGTCGTCCGGCTCGGCCCCCCCTGCTCGCAGGATCTCCGCTATGGCCGACAAGCTCGGGAGGGCGTTCCCGTACTGGAACTTGCGTGTCGGATCTGCGGTGCTGATGCTGAGGGCCTGTGCGGAGTCCTCTTGGTGAACACGCCTGATGCGACCGCTCTCATCCGCCTTGCGGTCGTAGCGGGAGACCGCGATGGCTCGCACCCCGTCGACTGACAAGACGTGGGCGTCGACCGTCGTCAGACCGAGACTGCGCGCAAGCGCGAGAGCCAGCGCCTCGGTGTCGACCACGTCTGCAACCGGGCTCGTCTCCGGATGAGCGATCTTGAGGATCCACGTGGACGGCGCACCCCCGAGGCACCGGAGCCAGCCCACAGCATCCCGATGCAAGCCGATCTTCGGGATCATCCCCGCAAGCGAGATCGACTGGTTCCCCCGCAGGGTGTGGTCCGCCGGCGAGTGTCGATCTGCCTCCCGCAGCAGGGTGGCGACTTCCGGATCTGTGGCGCGCTCGTAGGAGCCCGTCCGGTCGGGAGCATCCTCAGCCAGGCCTTGGAAGACGAGCGCCCCGGCGGTGTCACGGCCGTATGCCGAGATGAGTCCGAAGGTGTCCTCAGGCGCGACCCCGGCAGAGAGTGCGTAGTTCGTGCGGGCGTTGCCCTCGGGCAGCAGACCATCGAGGAAGACGCGCACCCGAGCCGGATTCGCGCGAGTGCCGGGCGAGGTCACAGGGAGCAGGTGTGAGACGACTCGCGACTGCGAACCCCACCTGCCGTAGGCGGCGTCGCTCCACGTCCACCCGGGCCGGCCCCTGTGATCGGCGTGCAGGTCGGCGATGTGCGTGTCATAGAGCCAGACGGCAAGCGCCTGCATCAGTTCTCCCGAGCTGTCCCATTGGAGCGCGTCTCGGCCGTCAGCGTCACTCCGTACAACCGGAGCAGAGCAAAGAGCCGGTCGGTGTAGAGGCTCGGCTTTCCGGACTCGATCTCGTAGAGGTATCGACGGGAGATACCGAGCCGCTCGGCAACCTCGTCCTGAGTCAGATCGCTGCTCGCTCGAACCTCGGCGAGGAAGGCGCCAAGATCCGTTGCGGAACGGATCCGCGCCCATGGTTCAGAGTGTTGTCGCTCCGGCAATGAAGAACCTCCTGAGGAGGGGATATCCTCTCCTCAAACTAACGGGCGAATATCCTCCCGTCAATCGATTGGGAGCTTATGCTCCCGCTGTTCAGCAAGCCGCACGACATCGACCGCGCCAACCGTTGGACGCAACCAGCAGGCGACGCCGCTACCCCTTCGCAGCGGCGCCGCCTGGTCTGATACCGACGGTTAGTCGGTGAGCTTCTTGGAGCGCAGGACGATCGTCACGTCCGGCGCCGCCTTGGTCCCGGCGGGCGGCGACTGTGAGACGACGACCCAGTTGCGGTCGACCACCAGCAGCCTGCCTTGGCCGGTGGCGTCCTCCTCGCTGAGGTTGTAGAAACCGGCGGCCTGCATCGTGTCCTGTGCGAGCTGGTGGTTGACGCCGACGACGTCGGGGACCACGCCGAGCTGGGCCTGTGGCGCCGGGGCAGCGACCGCTCGCGTCTGTGATGCAGCCGGCGTGCCCTCCCCGGAGACGCTGGGCGCCGGCGCCTCAACGGTTTCCGTCTCGGTGGCCACCACCGTGACGGTGGCGATCGGCGGTGTCGGAACGGCATCACCGCCGCACGATGTGAGCGACAGGACCCCGGCAGCGGCAGCCGCGATCGACGGCGCGCGCCACGAGCGAGCCGCACGCGTCATCGACGACGGCCTGCCTGCGCCGACGCCCCGCATCATCGGCGCGTCCAGTCGTTGCAGCCGCTCGACTTGAAGAACTTGTCGGTCTTGCGGATCGTAACGACCGAGCGACCGGAGCTGTTGTCGTTGTCGATGATGCTGTCGAGGCCGTCGCCCCCGTTGTTTCGCTCCCAGTAGCAGTTCCCCGAGGCGGGCGCGTCTGAGACGTAGGTTCCGGGCTTGACGTCGACGCCCACCTGGTAGACGCCGTCCCCGGCCATGGCCACGGCGGGCGGAGGCGGCGGAGCGGTGACGGTCTTGACGGGCCCAGCGACCCCGACGGTGACAGTGGGCGCCGGCACCTCGACAGTCTGCGTCGGGCCGGCTGTCACCGTGGCCGTGACTGTCGGGGGGGCGGCACCCGAGACGGTCGGCGCGGCCTCCCCGCTGCTCCCGGCGGCGCCGATGGCGAGGGCGACGAACGCGGTGGCGCCGTACCCGATGACGTGCTTGCGATTCATGAGTTCTCCTTGTGTTTGCGGGCGCGCCAGGCACCCGTTCGTGGTGCGGCGGGGTTGGGCACCCGCGCCTGAACACGTGCTGGGCGGACCGGCCGCTCCCCCCAGGGCGACCGGCCCGCGTCTGTCAGGCAGCGCCGCTGGCGTGCCCGGTCTCGGGGGCGGGGTCAGCCGCGAGCTCTGCGGCTTCCATGGCGACGCCGGCAAGGGCGTCGAGGGCCTTCGACAGGTGCGACTGCACACCCGACTGCACGGTGTTGCACTCCTTGTCGATGGCGTCCGCGCTCTTGCGGATCGACCCGGAGGCGGACCGGATCTTGTTGATACGGTCGAGCAACAGGGTGGCGGCCCCGATCTGCTCCTCGGCGGTCTCGAGGCCCTCGACGTCTCGGCGCGATGACGCGGCCAGCGCGCTGACGCGCATCAGCTGGACCACCGTGCGCAGCAGGTCGCTGTCGTCGGATGCGGGGTCGAAGGCGAGCACGACGCGCCGAGCACCCAGCACTCGGATCGTCTGTCCCTTGTTCTGCGCCGCGGTGCGGACGACGCCGATCGACGCTGCCGCCTCACGGTTGCGCTCTGACTCGTCGAGGTAGTCGTTCCAGACGCGGCCGTCCATCGAGTCGTGCATCTCGACGACGACGCGGGCGACGCCGCCCGCGATTGTCAGCACGCCGTCGCCCTTCTTGCAGCGCTGGATGCTGCCGGTGACCCCGCCCATGTCCGCGTACTCGTCGCCGAGCCCGGCCGCGATCGCTTCCATCACGCCGTTGACCTCCGACTCGAAGGTCCCACCCTTGAGGGGCGTCACACTCGCCGTGCGCGTGACTGCGGCGGCTGCGGCCTTCTGCACCTCGACTGCCTTGGCGAGCTCGTCGACCTTGCCGATGAGGGCGAGGTGGTTCTTGTCCATGGCGTCGGTGAACATCTTCTGCTGGTCCGCGAGCGTCTTGGCCTGCTTCGCGAAGGGCGACGTTGGGTCGGCCGGGTCGAACTGTCGGCTGACCTTGCCGAGCAGCTCGTCGGTCTGCTTGAACGCCTGGTCGCCGATCTTGCGGCCGACGGACTCGAGCACGGGCCCGAGCTTGGCCAGCAGTTCTGGGCTCTCGCCGCCGAAGATCCGCTCGACATCGGCACGCAGCGCATCCGTCGTCGACTTCACCGTCTCGGCGTACGCCGCCCGCGTCGAGGCGCCGGCCTCCGCGATCACCGTGCGCGCCGCGTCCGTCGCCTTCGCGACCGACTCCGCGGCAGCCTTCACGGCGGATCCGGTGACGTCGGCGGCCTGAGCGCTGGAGGCCTCGGTGCGGGCCGCGACGTCGGCCACGAGCCGCTCGAGCTCGAAGGTGTCCTGCGCTCCCCCGGCACAGGCGATGGCCTGCGCTCCGACGGCGAGCGCCTGGGTGACGAAGCCCCCGAGGTCGACGCCGACCATCTGCTGGGCCGGCACTGCACTTCCGCGGCGCCCGGTCGACCAGCGCAGCGCCTCGGTGGCGACCGCCTTGTCCGCGACCGTGAGGTCGGTGATCACGACGGCTCCGGCGACCGGGTCGAAGGATGCCGCCGGGACCGTCCGGCTCGGGTTCTCGATCATGATGGCCCTCCTGGGTCAATGGGCCGCGACCTTCGCTGCCGTTGACCCGAGACTGGCCCGCCAGCGTGGGAACGCAGAGTGCGACCAGTGATAACGAGGGTTATCAGCGTTTGATCGGTCCGATAGCCCGGTTAGGTCTAGCGTGAGTCCACGAAACCGGACACACCGGGCACGCCGACGGAGGAGGGCCACATGGCTGAGGTCTCGACCCTTCAGCTCTCCCTCTCCGATGTGGCGCGTCTCGCGGGCGTCCGCCGCCCGGTCGTGTCGATGTGGCGGACCCGCGAGCTCGCCGGCCACCCCTTCCCCAAGCCGGTGGCACTCGTGGCGGGCCAAGAGCGTTTCGACGCCTTTGAGATCGCTGACTACCTCGCCACGACAGGCCGCGGCAACAACCCCGAAGCGCGGGACGACCTCGCCGCCCATGCCCAGCTGACGCACCTGTCGCACCTGGATGAGACGACAGCTGCGGACGGGCTGACCGCCCTGCTCTGCCTGGCTGCGTCGACCGGCGAGGCCCTGGGCGATCTCGATCACGCCACGCTCGTGTCGCTGGCCTCGGATGCCGACAGCGCCGACGCCTTTCTCCTCCGCGAGGTCGAGGCGCTCGGCGCAGACCTCCCGATGCTGGCCGCTCACGCAGAAGCCCTCGCCGACGCGTCGTACTCCCCCGCCGCGGCCTTCGAGCTCCTCCTGCGCCAGCAGCTCCAAAGGTCCCTCCGCGGGCACGCGAGTGTCGCCCTACGGCCGGAGGCGCAGCAGCTGGTCGCGCAGATCGCGGCGGCCCTCGCCAACGACGCGGGCATGGAGACCCCCCTCTTCGTCGACGTCACCGACGGCAGCGCTGACCTCGTGCTGGCCACCGCGCGGGCGTATGCCGCTGAGTCACCTCCCAGCGTCGCCACTGTCGCGCTCGACAGCCGCTCCGCGCGGCTGGCCCGGCGCCGGCTGCGCGTCCACGACCTGCACCGCCTCGATGTGCTTGTCGACGAGGACGGCGACTTCTCGATCCCGTCCACGATGGACGGGTCGGTCCACGTCCTCCAGCTGCCACCGGCTGGCCAGCCAGGTCTGTCGGATGTCGAGATGATCGATGCGATCGGCAACCTCCTCGTCCAGCTCGCCGACAACTCACGTGTCGTGGTGCTCGGTCCTGCGAGCGCCCTCACAGACCCGCCTTCAAGCCCCGAGGCCGACAGCGCGCGAGACGCGATCCTTCGCTCGGACCGCCTGCGCGCGGCGGTCCGGCTACCCAAGGGCCTCCTCATCCGCTCCCCTCGCAAGCCGCTGGCCCTCTATGCGCTCGGCCCGGCGCACCCGGACGTGCCGGTCGGGGAGCGCTGGACCGTCGTCGCGGACGTGTCAGATCGGTCCCTCGATCCTGGCGCCATCGACGACCTCGTCACCGACGTGGTCGCGGCAATGGCCAGTGAGCCAGAGGTTCGACGTCACGCCTTCCGCTTCGCGAGGCGAATGCGGACCGCGGCACTGCTTCCCGGCAGGAAGGCCCTCGTGGGCACGGTCGCACCGGCCCGCCGCATGTCGACCTCCCCCGATCTCCTCGTCCGGATCGACGAGCTCACCCGAAGCCTCGGGCGCGTGCCGCTGTCGCACCTCCGGGTCGAGGCCGTCGCCCCTCTCGACTCTCCAAGGGGGACCAGCACCCAGACGCTGGGCGAGGCCGTGGCCGCTCGGGTCTGCCGAATCGTCCCCGGCAACCGGGTCGACCCGGCCGACCTCACGGCCTCCGACGGACGCCGCGTCATCGGGACCGATGAGCTGCTCGGGACGGCACCGCTCGGGAGCCGACGCGTCGACACTCTCGACTTCGCAGGCTCCTACCCGGCTGCCCGGTTCACCGAGCCCGGCGACGTCGTCTTCTGCACGACCCCACGCGTCGCAGCGCTCGTCGACGACGCGGGCGGCTCGGTCGTCGTCACCCCGGCCCGCGTCCTGCGCGTCGTTCGCGATCCCGACCGGGGTGAGCCGCCCCTGCTGCCCGCGGTCCTCGCCGCCGACATCAGGGCCGCCGGAACCAGGGGGGACGCGAGCTCAGCGAAGGACTGGAGACGGTGGGCCATCCGCCACGTCCCCAAGGGCCAGCTCCACGCTCTCGCCAACACGCTCGAGGAAGTCGAGCGAGAGCGACACGAGCTGCGCACTCGACTGGGCCAGCTCGACGCCCTCGCGGCTGCCCTCACCGAGGGCGTGACCGCCGAGGCGCTGACGATCACGGCACGGCCAACCATGCCCGCGACTCACAACGACCTCCCGACCGACGACACACCTGCCACCCCACCCGGCGCGAGCGCGCCAGACGAGGAAGGATCCTGACCATGCCACCGAGGAAGAAGGCCGACGCGAGCGCGCCGTCGACGATGAAGGAGCTCAAGGACACCCTCTGGAAGGCCGCCGACAAGCTCCGCGGCTCGATGGACGCGTCCCAGTACAAGGACGTCATCCTCGGTCTCGTCTTCCTCAAGTACGTCTCCGACGCCTTCGAGGAGCGCCGCGAGCAGATCCGCACCGAGCTGACCGCGGACGGCTTCAGCGAGGAGCAGCTCGCTCCCCTGCTCGACGACATGGACGAGTACACCGCCCATGCCGTCTTCTGGGTCCCGGCGACCGCCCGTTGGACCTACCTCGCCCAGCACGCCAAGGGCCTGCCCGCCCAGGACGGTCAGCCGCACAAGAACGTCGGACAGCTCGTCGACGAGGCGATGGACCTGCTCATCGGGTCCAACCCTTCCCTCAAGGGGGCGCTGCCTCGGATCTACAACCGGGACAACGTCGACCAGCGCCGCCTCGGCGAGCTCATCGACCTCTTCAACTCGGCCCGCTTCACCGGTCAGGGCGCCTCCAAGGCCCGAGACCTCCTCGGCGAGGTGTACGAGTACTTCCTCGAGAAGTTCGCGCGTGCCGAAGGCAAGCGCGGCGGCGAGTTCTTCACACCGCCCAGCGTCGTGCGCACCCTCGTCGAGGTCCTCGAGCCGACCAAGGGTCGCATCTACGACCCGGCCTGCGGCTCCGGTGGCATGTTCGTCCAGGCCGAGAAGTTCCTCGCCGCCCACCACCAGGACAAGACCGCCCTGTCGATCTACGGGCAGGAGCTCAATGAGCGCACTTGGCGCCTGGCCCGGATGAACCTCGCCATCCACGGCCTCAACGGCAACCTCGCCGCCGTCTGGGGGGACACCTTCGCGATCGACCTGCACGCCGACGTGCAGATGGACTACGTCATGTCCAACCCGCCGTTCAACATCAAGGACTGGACCCGCAAGGAGGACGACCCCCGCTGGCGCTACGGCGTCCCGCCCGCCGGCAACGCGAACTACGCCTGGATCCAGCACATCCTGTCCAAGCTCGCCCCCGGCGGCAGCGCCGGCGTCGTCATGGCCAACGGATCCATGTCGACCAACAGCGGTGGTGAGGGCGAGATCCGCGCCCAGCTCGTCGAGGCCGACCTCGTCTCCTGCATGGTCGCCCTGCCCACCCAGCTCTTCCGCAGCACCGGCATCCCCGTCTGCGTCTGGTTCTTCGCCAAGGACAAGGCCTCGGGACCCAGGGGCTCGACCGACCGCAGCGGGCAGGTCCTGTTCATCGACGCTCGCAACCTCGGCTACATGGTCGACCGCGCCGAACGCGCCCTCGCCGACGACGACATCGCCCAGATTGCCAACACGTACCACGCCTGGCGGGGCACCACGTCTGCAGTCGAAGCTGGGCTCTCGTATGCCGACGTGCCGGGTTTCGCCAAGTCCGTGACCCTCGCGGCGATCAAGGCCTCTGACTACGCCCTCACCCCGGGTCGATACGTGGGCGCCGCCGAAGCCGAGGACGACGGCGAACCCATCGAGGAGAAGATCGAACGCCTCACCCAGGAGCTCTTCGCCCGCTTCGACGAGTCCGCCCGACTCGAGCATGTCGTCCGCGGGCAGCTGGGGAGACTGTTGTGAGGCAGGGGTGGACCCGCGCGCTAGTGGGAGATGTTGCTGCTCCCGGAGCGCGGTCCATCGCGATCGGGCCCTTCGGCTCCAGTTTGAAGGCGGAGCTGTATGCCGGGCATGGCATCCCCGTCATCCGTGGCCAGAACATCGCCGACGGGCGGCAGATCGACGACACCGACCTCGTTTTCGTGCCGGAGGAGGTGGCGCGCACGTTTCCCGCCTGCATCGTGCGCGCAGGCGACCTCGTTTTTCCACATCGAGGTGCTATTGGCCGTGTCGCCATCGTCGGCGGACGTGAGTACCTGCTCTCGTCGAGCATGATGAAACTCACGTGCAACCCAGAACTTGTCGACCCGACGTATGTCTTCTACTACTTCCGGGGCCCGGGCAAGAGGGAGCTCCTTACTCGGGCATCTACCGTCGGCACTCCCGGCATTGGGCAGCCGCTCAAGTCTCTGCGGGGGATCCCGATCTATTTTCCCAGCCTGGAGCAGCAGCGGGCCATCGCGGAGGTGCTGGGGGCGCTCGACGACAAGATCGCCGCCAACCGTGTCACTGAGTCCACCGCAGAAGAGCTCATATCCACTTGGTATCGACACTCCGTCAACAGCGATGCGGTGAGTGTGCCCTTGATGAACGCGCTCGATATAACGTTCGGCGAACCCTTCGGGGGACCTCATTTCAGTGAGCCCGGCGTTGGTCGCCCCCTCATCCGTATTCGCGACCTGAAGACCTTTGAATCACAGGTGTGGACCACGGAGCACAGACCCAAGGAACGGATCATCCGTCCCGGCGACGTCGTCGTCGGCATGGATGCCGAGTTTCGCCCGACCTGGTGGCTTGGCACCGAAGGCCTGTTGAATCAGCGTGTCCTCCAAGCGTCCGGACGCGGGTTCGGCTCTGCCTTGGCGCTGGAGGCCCTTCGAGCGCCACTCAGTCGCATTGAGGGATACAAAACCGGCACGACCGTCATCCATCTGAACAAGAGCGACCTGTCGCGGGAGGCACTGGTGCTTCCCGGGGAAGATGCGCTGAACCGCTTCGAGAGACAGGCCGAACCCGTGCTGCGCCATCGCGTCTCCTTGGCGACGGAGCGGCGCGCCCTTGCTGACGTGCGTGATCTGCTGTTGCCGCAGTTGATGTCGGGGAAGATCAGGGTCAGGGACGCGGAGCGCGTCGTCGAGGGGGTTGTGTGACATGACGGGGGACGTCGGGGGTTTCGACGGGTCTGGGTTCTCCGAGGCGGATTGGGAGGACGCGGCCATGGAGGCCCTGGCCGGGCACGGCTGGGTCCCCAAGCAGGGCAAGGATTTCGCGCCCGGCTCGGGTGAGCGTGAGAGCTGGGATGACCTCGTCCTGCCCTCGCGGGTTTTGGAGGCCCTGCGTCGGCTGAACCCGACGGTGCCGCCGGAGTACCTGAAGCAGGCTGCCGCCGAGATCTTCCGCCCAAGCTCGAATGACGCGCTGACGGAGAACCACCGCGCGCACGGCTTCATGGTCGAGGGCTACCGGGGGATCAGCTGGGTAGACCACGAGGGCGCCGAGCACAACCCGACGATCCGGCTGGTCAGCGACGACCCGGCATACGACGACTGGCTCGTCGTCAACCAGGTGACCGTCCGCTCTCGCGACGTGGAGCGACGCTTCGACCTCGTCGTCTACTGCAACGGCTTGCCGGTCTCGGTGATCGAGCTGAAGAAGGCGGGAAAGGAGACGGCCGACGTCGCGGCCGCGCACGCTCAGCTGCAGACCTATCTGCGGGAGCTGCCGATGTGCTTCCGGTTCGCGGTCCTCACGGTCGCGAGCGACGGGATCATCGCGAAGTACGGAACGCCGTTCACGCCGCTCAACCACTTCTCGCCGTGGAACGTCGACGACGACGGGCAGCCGCTCGGCTTCGGTGCGACGTCGGGGCTCGACGACCTCGGCACCGGGCTGGACCAGCTCATCGACGGGGTGTTCAACCAGGACCGGTTCCTGCAGCTCATGCGCAACTTCACCGCGTTCGACCAGGGCGCCGACGGCCTCGCGAAGCGGATCGCCAAGCCGCACCAGTACTTCGCCGTCAACAAAGCGGTGTGGCGGACCGTGCAGGCGGTCGAGTCGGACGGCAAGGCCGGCGTCGTCTGGCACACGCAGGGCTCCGGCAAGTCGATGGAGATGGAGCTCTACACCCACTACGTCCAGCGCCATCCGAAGCTGCTCAACCCGACCATCGTCGTCGTGACCGACCGGACCGAGCTCGACGGACAGCTCTTCGACGGGTTCCGGCAGAGCCTCCTGCTCGCCGAGGAGCCGAAGCAGATCACGAAGCGGGCCGACCTGCGCCGGGAGCTGTCCGAGCGGACGACTGGCGGCATCTACTTCACGACGCTGCAGAAGTTCGGCCTGTCCAAGGAGGAGAAGGACGCCGGCGAGTCCCACCCGCTCCTGTCGGACCGGCGCAACATCATCGTCGTCGTCGACGAGGCCCACCGCAGTCACTACGACGACCTCGACGGCTACGCCCGGCACCTCAAGGACGCCCTGCCCAAGGCGACCCTCATCGCCTTCACCGGCACGCCGATCTCCTTCGCCGAGCGGAACACGCAGGCCGTGTTCGGTGAGTACATCGACATCTATGACCTCAGCCGCGCTGTCGCCGACGGGGCCACGGTTCCGGTGCATTTCGAGCCGCGCCTGATCAAGGTCGGGTTCGCCGAGGGTGTCTCCGAGGACGACGTCGACGCCGCCGCGGACGAGCTCACCGTCGGCCTGGACGACGTCGAGCGCGACAAGATCGAGCGCAGCGTCGCCGTCGTCAACGCCGTCTACGGCGCGCCGGCCCGCATCGAGAAGCTCGCCGAGGACCTCGTCGCCCACTGGGAGGCCCGCCGGGCGGTTATGGAGCCGTTCATCTCCTGCACCGGCAAGGCCCTCATCGTCGGCGGCACCCGCGAGATCTGCGCGAAGATCTACGACGCGATCATCGCGATCCGCCCGGACTGGCACTCGCCCGAGCTCGACAAGGGGAAGATCAAGGTCGTCTACACCGGCGACCCCACCGACACCCCGCCCGTGTCGAACCACGTCCGCCGCGAGTCGCAGAACAAGGCGATCAAGGCCCGGCTCAAGGACCCCGACGACGAGCTCGAGATCATCATCGTCAAGGACATGATGCTCACGGGCTACGACTCCCCGCCGCTGCACACGCTCTATCTCGACCGGCCGCTCAAGGGTGCACTACTCATGCAGACCCTCGCCCGCGTGAATCGGACCTTCCGTGGCAAGCAGGACGGCCTGCTTGTCGCCTACGCGCCGCTCGCCGAGAACCTGCACACGGCGCTGGCCGAGTACACACCGCAGGACCAGGCGCAGAAGCCGATGGGCAAGGACCTCGGCGAGGCCGTCGAGCTGACCCGTGCCCTGCTCGCCCAGCTCGACGCCCTGCTTGCGGTGTATGACTGGCGTAGGGAGTACGCGGACCTCGCAGCGCGTGGCGACAAGAGGGCGTACGCCAACGTCGTCGCCCGGGCTGTCAGCCACTTGCGCGACCCGGCAACGCCGGGCAACCACGTGCCCGAGGGCAGCGACACGGAGACGATCTCAGCGGCATACCGACGCCTGAGCAGCCAGCTCGCCCGCGCGTGGGCGCTCTGCGCGCCGTCCGGGCAGCTCGAGGACGTGCGCGGCGAGGCGCGGTTCTACGAGGAAGTGCGCGTGTGGATGGCCAAGCTCGACGCCGAGGACCGGCAGTCGCGCGGCGAGCCGATTCCGGAGGACATCCAGCGGCTGCTCGGCGCGCTCATCGCCGAGAGCACCGAGACCGGCGACGTCCTCGACATCTACGACGCGGCGGGGATGCCCAAGCCCAGCCTCATGGACCTCGGGCCCGACTTCGTCACGAAGGCCCAGAACGCGGCCAACCCACACCTGGCGATCGAGGCGCTGCGTGACCTCGTCGCGAAGGAGTCGGTCAGGGCGACAGGAACGAACACGCTTCGGCAGCAGGCGTTCTCTGACCGGATCGCCGAGCTGATGCGCAAATACACGAACCAGCAGCTGACCTCCGCCGAGGTCATTGCCGAGTTGATCGAGCTGGCGCGCGTCGTCGTAGCGGAGCACGAACGCGGGGCTAGGTTCTCGCCGCCGCTCGACCAGGACGAGCTCGCGTACTTCGACGCCGTCGCCACCAACGAGTCCGCCGTCGACGTGATGGGCGAGGGCGTGCTCGCCGACATCGCTCGTGAGCTGGTGTCAGTGATGCGGCGCGACATCCGCACCGACTGGACGGTGCGCGAGGACGTTCGGGCCAAGCTGCGAACCTCGATCAAGCGGCTGCTGATCAAACACGGCTACCCGCCGGACCAGCGGCCCGGCGCGATCAAGCTGGTGATGGAGCAGATGGAGGCCATGGCCCCCCGCTACGCCCAGACTACGAGTCCGGTCTTTTAAGGCCGTCGACTCAACCAAAGGAAGGATCACGATGACTCGGGAGACGTTGTGGCAGACGGAGCTGGAAGGACTCGAGGCAAGCATTCAACTGTCCCTGGCCCCTCCTGAAACCCCCGCTTCATCCATGGAGAGCGGCGCGAAGGAAGCCAAGAAGTCGCTTGCGTACCTGCTCGCAACGGCTCTCGAGTACGGCCGCATGGGCAGCTACGCAGAACTGCTTGACCGGGTGGCCGCCTTTCCCCGCTACAGCCCATACAACGCACTCCTCGTCATGCTTCAGCGGCCAGCGGCGAAGTTCGTGCTACCGGCTCATCAGTGGAGTGAGAGATACGGTCGGCGCATCTTGCCCAATCAGCAGCCCTTGGTCCTTCTCCAACCCGGGGGCCCGCTGATGTACCTCTTCGATGTCTCCCAGACAGAGGGCACAGCAAGTTCGCCCCCACTTCCGCCCTTCGCCCGCGACCCCTTTGCCATGTCCGCCGTGGCAGACGCAGAGAACGCCCTGTACTGGATCGCCGAAAACGCCAAGTGGGATGGGGTCAGAGTCTTACCGACGGACCGGGGGTGGGATCACGCCGGAGCAATTTGGGCAGCGGAGGCTGGACTCCAGCAGAATGCCTACGGCAAAGCCAAGCGCTATCACACCGTCAGCGTTCGCTATGAGACGCTTCTCAACCAGTCGCACTCGCACACTACGCGGTTGGCCACGTTGGCCCACGAGCTGGGGCACCTCTACTGCGGTCACGTTGGAACTCACGACAAGGAATTGTGGCCCGATCGGCGTTTCGTCTCCACGGAGATGGCAGAGCTTGAGGCAGAGTCGGTGGCGCGTGTCGTGTTTGGTCGCCGCTACCCGGGTGTGGAGTTGCCGGACCACCTGACCCAGTACTTCACCGAAGTGCCAGAACTCCGTGGACTGGACCTCGAACGCGTCCTCACCGCGGCCGGGAGAATCCTCGAAACCGCGGATGGCTTTCGTCCTCGCCGCATGAAGTCAAAGAAGGTTCCTGCGGCGCAAACCCCGTAGACAGCCGACGAGCCATGATCTCGGTGTTCTAGCCCCAAGAAGGCGGCCACCAGGGCGCACTTGAAACGCCAGTGCGAGGACCACCAGAGATCTGCCGTCGTTGCCTGAAGTCCGCCTGCACTACGACATCCAGCCATAGCGGCTCTTTCTGCTTGCTGCCCGGGTGTCCGAAGGTAGCGTGAGCACCCGGCTCCTCCTCGACTGCAGAGAGCCGCTTCCTCGCCGAGATTTCAGGAGCCGATGATGGACAACCAGATTGAGCTGATCAGCGATGGCGACGGGCTGGCCGTCATCGGGAGTCCGACCGCTGTCGAACGCTTCCTGGTCTCTGAAGGACTGCCGTCGAAGGACCTCGGGCTCCCCCGGCTCGGTTCTGTTCTCAGCGCCGGAGCTGAAGCGGCACAGGTGGGTTCCGAGATCGCCGCTAACTCAGGTCGCTGGGTGAAGTTGACCAAGGAGTCCGCGCATCTCGCCGACCAGTACAAGCTCATGAAGGGCTCGGGCCCCGGTGTCAGGCGTGCTGTGCTGACCGACAAAGGCAAGATCAAGGGGCACCTCGAGTTGGTGAAGACGCCCATGGCGCACCTGAACAACCCGGCACTTCTGGCTGGTGCCGCGGGGCTCATGGCGCAGCTGGCCATGCAGCAGACCATGGACGAGATCACCGACTATCTCGCGACCATCGACGAGAAGGTCGACGGCATTCTCCGCGCCCAGAAGGATGCCGTGGTGGCGGACATGATCGGCGTGGACTTCGTCATCGAGGAGGCCATGATCATCCGAGAGCAGGTAGGTCGGGTGTCGGAGGTCACGTGGTCGAAGGTGCAGGCCACGTCGTCGACCATCGCGCGGACCCAGGCCTACGCGCTGCGTCAGCTCGACGCACTGGCGGAGAAGCTCGAGCGCAAGACAGCGATCGGGGATCTCGCCAAGACGTCCGAGGATGCAGAATCCACGGTTCAGGAATGGCTCGCCGTTCTGGCTCGCTGCTTCCAGCTGCAGGATGCGATCGCCGTGCTGGAGCTCGACCGGGTGCTCGACGCGTCTCCCGATGAGCTGGACCGGCACCGCGTCGCCCTTCGGGTGGCCCGTGAGAACAGGCGGGAACTCATCTCACGGAGCACCGGCCTTCTGATGGCGCGCATGGATGCGGCGGCTGGTACGGCCAACACGAAAGTGCTGCTGCACCCGACCGCGTCCAAGACGGTGGTGCATGCGAGCAACCATGTCGCGGTCGCGGTCGTCGACTTCCACAGTCGGCTCGGGATCGAGTCTGATCGCGAGGCGTTGGACGCGAGGCGGTGGGCCGACGCGGCCACCGAGGCGAGGGACAAGGCGCTGAACACGGGAGCAGAGGGAGTCGATGCGGCCAAACGACTCGGCAACGAGACTTTCGGCCGCGCCAAGTCAATGACGGGCAAGCTTTCCGGCGGCATCTCGGAGCGAGCGCTCCGTTGGCGCGGGAACGGCGAGGAGTGCGACGAGGAAGCCTAAGCGAGCGCCGACCTCAGAACCGACTGGATGGCCGCCGTCGCGGGGGCGCTTGAACCGTTAGAGAAGGCCTCCGCGCCAACGGCCATGACGTCAGTAGCAACGGTGCCGCGGTCTCGCCGAGGCCGCGGATCAGTAGGTGTTCTCGTCGTACTTCGGGAGTCCCAGCAGCCTGCGGATCTGGGCACCCGTGCCGGCACCGGTCGGAAGCCTCCTGACTGCCGCCAGCATCGCGTCCCTCGTGCCGGCGCGGCCGACGTCCAGCCATGCGGACTCTGCGCGCCGGTCGGTCTGGGCCAGAGAGATGATGAGCGGCTCCGCCTTCAGCGGCCAGGCCGGCTCGCGCAGAGCGGCCGACTCGGCGGTCGCGGCACGGGCCACCTTGCGGGCGCGGCCCTGCAGCGTCGCCACGGACTCGCCCTCGTTGAACCCTCGCTCGAACGCCTCGAGTGCGACGTTGTACGGCCTCGTGATCTCGAGGTACCGCTTTCCCGCCTCGGCGACGCTGAGCCGCACGGGCCCGGTCGGCGTGGTTGGCGGCGGCGCCGCCGTTGAGGAGGTCACCGTGACGAGCGGTGTCGTGACGAGCGGTGTCGTGGCTGCAGGCCCCGCCGCCAGGGGGACGGTCGGCTCCGTCCCACAGGCGGACAGCGGAAGCGTAAGGGCGAGACCGGTGGCGGCGACGGACAGGCGGCTGAGGCGGGAAGGCAAGGAGTCCCCTTCAGAGCGTGGCGGTTGGGCGCGGGCAGCCTAACCACGACCGCCCGCACGCGCTCGCTGGGAGCGGTGTCGCGGCTGGCGGCCCCAGTCGGCAACGAACTGGTCGACACCCCGCCGCGACACGCCAGGGCCGGGTCCGGTCCGGGAGAGAATCTGGGCATGAGCAGGTCGCCGTACCTCGTCGCCCTCGGGGCGCTCCTCCTGCTGGCGGGCATCCTGTGGACGCTGCAGGGCCTCGGCCTGATCGGCAGCGGTTCCGGGTCGGGATCCGGTGCGACGGTGTGGGCGATCATCGGGCCGTTCGTCGCACTGGGCGGACTCGCGCTGTTGCGCCGGCCCGGACGCCGACCCTGAGACTGGTTTGATGGAGCGATGCGGACGCTCCTCAACCTCATCTGGGTCGTGCTCTCGGGCTTCTGGCTCTTCCTCGCCTATGTGGCCGCCGGCATCCTCCTGTGCATCCCCATCATCACGATCCCGTGGGCGCTCGCCTCGTTCCGCATCGGCGTCTACGCGCTGTGGCCGTTCGGGCGCACGATCGTCAGCAAGCCGACGGCCGGGATGGGCTCGTTCCTCGGCAACGTCATCTGGGTCGTCTTCGCCGGCGTCTGGCTCGCGATCGCCCACGTCGTCACGGGCATCGCGCTCTGCGTCACGATCATCGGCATCCCGTTCGGCATCGCGAACTTCAAGATGATCCCGATCTCGCTGGCGCCGCTCGGCAAGGAGATCGTCGACATCGGCGCGACCGACGCACCGGCACTGATCGGCTGAGCGGCGCGGTTCCCCCGACCGCCGGGATCAACCGGCCACGACGTCGGGATCAACCGGCCACGAAGTCAGGTTCCTCGGTCGTAAATCCGGACTTCGTGGCCATGTTGCCGCGCACACCGGCCTGATGGCAGCGCCGGAACGCCCGACCGCCCGCTCAGAGCAGGTCGGTCAGCGTGCTGTTGGCGCGTTCGCGCACGAACTCCAGCGCCTCGATGGCCGTGCGCGCCTCGCGGGCCACGAAGGCCAACTCCTGGCACTCGGCCAGCGAGTGCAGGGACAACGCGAGCCGCACGACCGGCACCTTGCTCGGCGCCATCGACAGGCTCGACACCCCCAGGCCCGCCAGCACAAGCGCGAGCAGCGGGTCACCGGCCGACTCGCCGCACACCCCGATCGGGCGGTCGGCGCGCGCGGCTCCCTCGCAGGCGACGGCGACGACGTCGAGCACCGCCGGCTGCCACGGGTCGAGCAGGTCGGACAGCGCACCCTGCATGCGGTCGGCTGCCATCGTGTACTGCGCGAGGTCGTTGGTGCCGAGGGACCCGAAGTCGACCTCGCCGAGGACGTCGTTGGCGCGGAGCGCGGCGCCCGGCACCTCGATCATGACGCCGGCCTTGGGCAGCCCGTTCTCGCGGACGCGGCGGGCGAACCACGCCGCCTCCTCCGCGGTCGCGACCATAGGAGCCATGACGCGCACGTCGGCCCCGGTCTCGCGGGCCGCGACGGCGAGCGCCTCGAGCTGGGCATCGAGCAGCTCGGGCCGCTCGGCCGACAGGCGAAGGCCGCGGCGGCCGAGGGCGGGGTTCTCCTCCGGCCCGAGGTCGGCGAAGGCGAGCGGCTTGTCGGCGCCGGCGTCGAGGGTGCGCACGACGACGCGGCGCTCACCGAACGGCGCGAACACCTGGCGGTAGATCTCGGTCTGCTCCTCGACCGTCGGGGCCTTGGCCGCCGACAGGTAGACGAACTCCGTCCGGAACAGCCCGACGCCCTCGAGGTCGAGGGCTCCTGCGGCGACGGCATCCTCCACGCCGCCGATGTTGGCGAGGAGCGCGATGTGCGCGCCGTCGCGGGTCACCCCGGGCCCGGAGAGCGCCGCGAGGGCCTCCTTCCGGCGCTGGGCCCGAGCCCGCTGAGCCGCGACGAGCTCGGGATCGGGCTCGATCGTCACCTCGCCGGAGTCGCCGTCGAGCGCGACCGGCGTGCCGGCCTCGATCGACGTGGCCCCCGAGAGCTGGACGACGGCAGGGATGCCCATCTGGGCGGCGAGGATCGCGGTGTGGCTCGTGCGCCCACCGGCCTGGGTGATGATGCCGACGACGAGCGCCCGGTTGAGCGTGGCCGTCTCGGCGGGGGCGAGGTCCTCGGCGACGATGACGCTCGGCACCGTGAAGTGCGGCACTCCGGGCGCGGGGACGCCGAGGACCGCCGCGACCGCACGGGCCCCCACGTCGCGCAGGTCGACGACGCGCTCGGCGAAGTACCCTCCGAGCGCCTCGAACTGGGCGGCATACTCCTCGACGGCGTTGGCGATCGCGGTCGCGCGACCGCGGCCCGCGGCGAGCTGCTTGGCCGCGGCCTTGACGAGACCCTTGTCGCGCGCGATGAGCGCCGTCGCCTTGAGGATCTGCTGGGCCGTGTCCTCGACGGTCGCGGCGCGCTCCTCGAGCGAGACCGCGACCGATTCGAAGGCCGCCCGCACGTCGGTGAGCGCGGTGTCCTGGTCGTCGACGGCGGGCTCGTCGGCCGGCGGCCGGACCGGCGGCGCGACCTGCACCACCGGGCCGTATGCCGTCCCCGGGCTGACGCCGATCCCCTGCCTCGTCTCGGTCGCGGCCATGGCGGGCCTACTCCGCGTCGAGATCGCGCGAGAGGAGGGCGACGAGCGAGTCGAGCGCCTCGTCGGCGCCGTCGCCGTCGGCGGTGAGGACGACCTCCTCGCCGAACTTGGCGCCGAGGGCCATGACGCCGAGGATGCTCGTCGCGTCGACCGGGTCCTCGCCGGGCTTGGCGATCTCGACGTCGAGGCCGGTGTTGGTCGCGGCCTCGACGAAGAGGGCGGCCGGACGGGCGTGGAGGCCGACCGAGGAGGCGATGGTGACGGTGCGACTTGCCATGGACATGCTCCTTCGTAGGTGGGGTCGGCGCGCCGGGCGGAAGCCCGGCGCGCCGCACCCTGGGGTCAGTGCGTCGGATCTGTCGTCGGTGCACTGCGGTGCAGTGCTGGGGGTGCTGGTTCGTGCAGTGCGTCGGGTCTGACGTTAGGCCACGGCGCGATCAGACGGTGGCACTTGCCTCGACTGCCTCGAGGTTGCGCTCGCGCGACTTGAGCGCGATGACGAGAGCCGCCATGACAACGACGCCGACGGCGAGCCCGAGGACGAAGAGCAGGAAGTTGCCGATGAGCGGAAGGACCCAGATGCCGCCGTGCGGGGCCCGCAGGGTCGCGCCGAACATCATGACGAGGGCTCCCGTGATCGCCGAGCCGATGACCGACGAGGTGATGATCCGGACCGGGTCGGCGGCCGCGAAGGGGATCGCTCCCTCCGAGATGAACGACGCTCCGAGCAGCCACGCGGCCTTGCCGTTCTCGCGCTCGGGCTCCGAGAAGAGCGACGGGCGCACCGTCGTCGCGAGCGCCATGGCGAGCGGGGCGACCATGCCTGCGGCCATGACGGCGGCCATGATCTTCAGCTGCGGGGCGTCGGTCGCGGCTCCGGCCGCTGCGAGACCCGTCGTCGCGAAGGCGTAGGCGACCTTGTTGACCGGGCCGCCGAGGTCGAAGCCCATCATCGCGCCGAGGATGAGGCCGAGGACGATCGCGCTCGCGCCGGACATGCCGGTCAGCCAGCTGTTGAGGCCGTCGGTGAGGGCCTTGATCGGCTTGCCGAGGACGGTGATGAACAGGCCCGCCGTGATGAGCGTCGACAGCAGCGGGATGACGACGACAGGCATGACGCCGCGCACCCCCTTGGCGACGTTCCAGCCAGAGACCCAGCGGGCGACGAAACCGCCGAGCAGGCCGGTGACGAGGCCGCCGAGGAATCCGGCGCCCATGGTCGCGGCGATCGCGCCGCCGACGATGCCGGGCACGAGCCCGGGGCGGTCGGCGATGGCGAAGGCGATGAAGCCGGAGAGGATCGGCACGAGGAAGCCGAAGGCCGCACCGCCTATGACGAAGAGCAGCGCCGCCCACGAGGTGAGGCTCAGGGCGTTGAAGGTCTCGGCGATGTTGAGCGGGTCGCCGGGCTTGAGGTTGTACTTCACGATCTCGATGGCGCCCTGCTCGCCGAGCGCGACCTGGGCGAGCATGAACGACAGGGCGATGAGGATGCCGCCGGCCGCGACGAACGGGATCATGTACGACACACCGGTCATGAGCCACTGGCGGATCTTCGTGCCCGTGCCGACCCCCTCCTCGACCTTCGAGGTGAGCCCGCCCGAGGCGTATGCCGCTGTCGCCGCCGCGGCCTTGCTCGGGTCGTCGCGCCACTCGGCGGCGAGGACGACGGCGCGGTCGATGAGCTCGGGACCGTCGGAGATCGCCTTCTTGACGCCGACGTCGACGGTCGGCTTGCCGGCGAACCGGCCGGCGTCCTTGACGGGGAGGTCGTGGGCGAAGATGACGGCGTCGGCCGCGGCGATCTCAGCCGCGCTGAGCGGCTTCGAGCCGGCCGAGCCCTGGGTCTCGACCTTCATCGTGTGCCCAGCGGCCTTCGCGGCGCTCTCGAGGGCCTCGGCGGCCATGTACGTGTGGGCGATACCGGTCGGGCACGACGTGACCCCGACGAGCGTGAGCGGGCCCCGGCGCTCGGCGAGGCTGCCGACGGCGGTCGCCGTCACGCCCGTGGCGAGCTCGGCGCCCAGCTCGGCGGCTGAGGCGACGCGACCCTCGTGGGCCGCAGCGCCGGTCGCGTCGGCACCGGCGGAGGCGGCGGGAGCACCGGCAGCCGCGGCGGCCGGCTGGTCGAGCGCGACCTCGGCGCTGACGATGCGCACGACCTCGGCCTCGGTCGTCGCAGCGGCGAGGGCGGCCTTGAAGTCCTTCTTCATGAGCGCCCGGGCGAGCTTGGGCAGCATCTGCATGTGGGCCTCGCCGCCGCTCTCGGGGGCGGCGATGAGGAAGACGAGGGTGGCCGGGCCGTCCTTGGCGCCCCAGTCGATGCCCGTGGCCGAGCGGCCGAAGACGAGCGACGGCTCGGTGATGGCCGCGCTGCGGGCGTGCGGGATGCCGATGCCGCCGGGCAGGCCGGTCGCCATCGTCTCCTCGCGCTTGCGGACATCGTCGAGGAACGTGGTGAGGTCGGTGCACCGGCCCGAGGCGACGAGTCGCTCGCCGAGCCTCCGCGTCGCCTCGTGGCGGTCGGCACCGGTGAGGTCGAGGACGACCTGCTCTTCGGTGATGAGGGACATGGTGTTTCCTTTCGGGGACTCGAGCGGACTCAAGCGGTGATCGGGCGGTTTCCAACGGGGGTTCAGCGGGTTCAGCGGGTCGAGCAGGTCGAGCAGGTCGAGCACCAGGTGCCCGGCGGGCGGTTCAGGTCGCCAGGGTTCGGGTGAGGTCGGGGGTACGGGTCATCTCGACCGGGATGCCGCGCAGGTCGTCGGGAGACGGAACGCGGCTGCCGGGGAGGGTGACGGCCGCCGCACCCCAGAGCACGCCCGTCGAGAGCGCGTCGGGGGCGGACTGGCCGCTCGACAGTCCGTGGAGCAGTCCGGCGAGCATGCAGTCGCCGGCCCCCACGGTGGACAGGGGCGCGGAGATGGTCGCCCTGGCGTGGACGACCTCGTCGGCGGTGACGAGGAGCGCTCCGTCGCCGCCGAGGCTGACGGCGACGATCTCGATGCCGTCGGCCACGAGCTCGTGGGCTGCGGCACGGACGTCGCTCAGCCTCGGCAACGCGTGCCCGACGAG
The DNA here is from genome assembly GCF_000576595.1 of Intrasporangium oryzae NRRL B-24470. Taxonomy (GTDB): domain Bacteria; phylum Actinomycetota; class Actinomycetes; order Actinomycetales; family Dermatophilaceae; genus Intrasporangium_C; species Intrasporangium_C oryzae. The sequence goes on from NZ_AWSA01000003.1 coordinate 144,638, forward strand.
CTCGGCGAGCTCTTCGTGGTTGGGCTTGATGAGGCTCGGACGGGCGGCCACGGCCGCGGCGAACGGGGCGCCGGACGAGTCGACGGCCACGCGCACACCGCGCTCTCGCACGCGCGCCACGAGGACGGCATACAGCTCGGTCGGGGCGCCGGGAGGGAGGCTCCCGCACCCGACGACCCACGCGGCGCCGGCGGCGCGCTCGAGGGTGGCGGTGAGGAGGGCGTCGACCTCGGCCGGGGAGAGCTCGGGACCGGGCTCGTTGAGCTTGGTCGTCGTGCCGTCGGGCTCGAGGACGCTGATGTTCATGCGGACCGTCCCCGAGACGGGGACGCTGCAGTGGTCGACCCCGGCGTCGTCGAGCAGCTCCTCGAGGAGGTGACCCTCGGGGCCGCCGATGGGCAGCACCGCCGTCGTCGCCGCGGACTGGGCGGCCAGGGCGCGGGAGACGTTGACGCCCTTGCCGCCAGGGTCGATCCGGCCGCCACCGGCGCGGTGCACCTCCCCGCGGTGGAGGGCGTCGATGAACACGGCGCGGTCGATGCTCGGGTTGGGGGTCAGGGTCACGATCATGCGGTCACCACCTCTGGTCCGGCCGAGCGGATCTCGGCAGCGACGTCGTCGTCGAGATCGGTGTCGGTGATGACGACGTCGATGTCGGCGAGCTCTGCGAAACGGTGGAGGTGGTCGTCGCCGGCCTTGCTCGAGTCGGTGAGGACGACGCACGTCCGGGCCGCCGCGACCATGGCGCGCTTGACGAGCGCCTCGGACTGGTCGGGCGTCGTGAGGCCACGGGCGACGGAGAGCCCGTTGGTCCCGATGAAGGCGACGTCGACGACGACGTCGGAGAGCGCAGTCGTCGTCCACTCCCCGACCGCCGCACCGGTCTGGCCGCGCACACGCCCGCCGAGGAGGTAGAGGCTGATGCCCGGGTGGGTGGACAGGACGGTGGCGGCCGCGAGGCTGTTGGTCAGGACCGTGAGGTCGAGGTCGGGCGGGAGGAGCTCGGCGACCGCCTGGGTCGTCGACCCGGCGTCGAGGATGATGCTGCCGCCCGCGGGGAGCTCGTCGAGGGCGCGGGCGGCGATGCGTCGCTTGACGTCGGCGAGGCGTCCGGAACGGGTCGCGAGGGAGGGCTCGACCTCGAGGCGCTCGACGGGGATCGCACCGCCGTGGACCCGGCGGAGGGATCCGCGCCGCTCCAGAGCGGTGAGGTCGCGGCGGATCGTCTCGGCAGCGACGCCGAGCGAGTCGGCGAGGGCGGTGACCTCGACGCGGCCGGCACGCCGGGCCTCGGCGATGATCCGCTGCTGCCGCTCCGCTGCGTACATGGGACTTCCTCGTCCTCCGGCGGCCCCTCGGTGGGCCTCTTGCGAATCATGAAACCACCCAACCGGGCACCGAGTAAAGAGATTCGGGCACCCGTTTTTGTGGTTTCTTCCCGACAGACCGGCCATGCGCAGCCATTCAGGTGCCCGAACGGGCACAAAGGTGACGTTCGGGCACCCGCGCGGCCCAGCGGCATACGTCCCTCCGTATGCCGTTGGGCCCGGTTGCGTCCGAAAGGCCGGGCTCGCGTCCGGCTCGGTGTCCGAACCCGTGGCTACGATCGGGCAGGTGAGCGCGAAGCCCGCTGTCGTCGAGGCGCCCGGCCCGGAAGGGGTCCGCGAGGTGCGGATCTCGAGTCCCGACCGGGTCCTCTGGCCCGGCGCCGGGATGGCCGACGGGCAGCCGGTCACCAAGCTCGACCTGGCGCACTACCTCGTCGCGGTCGCCGACCCGCTCCTGCGGGCCCTCGGCGACCGTCCCGTGACGCTCCAGCGCTTTCCCGAGGGGATCGAGGGCGAGGAGTTCTTCTCGAAGAACCCGCCCAAGGGCGTGCCCGACTTCGCCCGGACCGTCATGTGCACCTACCCGTCCGGCCGGCGGCACCCGCAGCTCGTCGTCGACGAGGTCGCGACCGCGGTGTGGGCCGCGCAGATGAACACCATCACCTTCCACCCATGGCCGGTGCGGACGGCCGACGTGGACAAGCCCGACGAGCTGCGCATCGACCTCGACCCGCAGCCGGGACGCGGGTTCGCCGACGCGGTCGCGGCGGCCCTGGCCCTGCGTGAGGTCATGGCCGGCATCGGCCTGACCGCCTGGGCCAAGACGTCCGGCAACCGCGGCGTCCACGTCTACGCCCGCGTCGCGCCGACCCACGAGTTCCTCGACGTCCGACACGGCGTCATCGGCATCGCCCGCGAGCTCGAGCGGCGCCTGCCCGACCTCGTCACCACCTCGTGGTGGAAGGAGGAGCGGGGCGAGCGCGTCTTCGTCGACTTCAACCAGGCGTGCCGAGACCGGACGATCGCCTCGGCCTACTCCCCCCGTCCACTGCCGGGGGCGCCCGTCTCGACGCCCGTGACGTGGGACGAGCTGGCGACGGTCCACCCGAGCGAGTTGACCGTGCGGACCGTGCCCTCGCTCGTGGCCTCTCGAGGCGACGCGTGGGCGGGCATCGACGACGCGATCGGCGACGTGGCTGCCGCAATCGCCTTGTGGGACAAGGACGTCCACGAGCGTGGGCTCGGCGAGCTCAACTTCCCGCCCGACTATCCCAAGATGCCCGGCGAGCCGCCGCGGGTCCAGCCGAGCAAGCGCCGCCAGGACCGCGCAGACGCCGACTACCTCGCGCCCAAGGCCGACCGTGATGCCGAGACCCGGGCGACGTGGGGCATGCCCGTCATCCCCCACGTCCCGCCGATGCTCGCCAAGGCGGTCAAGGACTTCGGCGCCGTCAAGGGCGACGTCGTCTACGAGCCGAAGTGGGACGGCTTCCGGTCGATCATCTTCCGCTCGGGCGACCTCGTCGAGATCGGCAGCCGGAACGAGAAGCCCATGACGCGCTACTTCCCCGAGATCGTCGAGGCCGTCAAGGCGAGCTTCCCCGACAAGGCTGTGATCGACGGCGAGATCATCCTCATCGACCCGGCGACCGGCGACCGGCTCGACTTCGAGCTGCTCCAGCAGCGGATCCACCCCGCCGCCTCCCGCGTCAAGAAGCTCGCGGCCGAGACGCCCGCCTCGTTCGTCGCCTTCGACCTGCTCGCCCTCGGGGAGGAGAGCTACCTCGACCGACCGTTCTCGGAGCGGCGTGCCGCCCTCGAGACCGCGTTGGCCGGCGCCGAGCCGCCGATCCACCTGACGGCGGCGACGACCGACCGTGACGTCGCACGCGAGTGGTTCACCCAGTTCGAGGGGGCCGGGCTCGACGGCGTCATCGCCAAGCCCGTCGACGTCACCTACCAGCCCGACAAGCGGGTCATGTTCAAGGTCAAGCACGAACGCACCGCCGACTGCGTCGTCGCCGGCTACCGCGTCCACAAGAGCGGCCCCGACGCGATCGGCTCGCTCCTGCTCGGCCTCTACGGCCCCGACGGCCAGCTCGCCAGCGTCGGGGTCATCGGCGCCTTCCCTATGGCCCGGCGGCGCGAGCTCTTCGAGGAGCTCCAGCCCCTCGTCGCGGAGTGGGAGGGCCACCCGTGGAACTGGGCCCAACCCGAGGAGGGCGTGCGGACCCCGCGGTCATCGGAGTTCTCGCGGTGGAACAACCAGAAGGACCTGTCCTTCGTCCCACTCCGCCCCGAGCGTGTTGTCGAGGTCCGCTACGACCACATGGAGGGGACGCGCTTCCGGCACACGGCGCAGTTCGTCCGGTGGCGCGATGACCGCACACCCGAGTCATGCACCTTCGAGCAGCTCGACGAGCCGGTCTCCTACGACCTCGCCGACGTCCTCTCGGCCGGTTCCTGACCGACCCGGCGGGGCTGCGCCTCAGGAGACGGCGGGCACCGGTGCCCGGGTGGCCGTGATCATCTTCCACAGCCCACCGCCGTGCTCGTGTCTCGCCGCGACCCCGTGGTCCCCCAGGACGCGGACCATCTCGTCCGGGTCGTGGGCGAAGGTGCGGTACTCGAGTCGGCGCAGCCGCAGCCCGAGATTCTCCATCGCGAGCAGGGCGCGGGACAGGACGTTGCGCGGCGGGTGGGTGAAGACCACCCCGCGCAGGGCATGGTCGGCAGCCGCGCCGAGCAGCCGCTCGTAGTCGGGGTAGCAGCACACGACCCGGTGCATGACGACGAAATCCGCAGGGTCGGCGACCGACCCGTCGGCCGCGACATCGCCGAGGCGACGGTCGACGCGTCCGGTCATCCCGGCCTCCGCGATCAGGGCCTTCGCCTCGCCTTCGTAGCCCGGGCTCAGCTCGAGGTTCGTCGTGCGGGCGGCACCGCGCCGGAGCAGCTCGAGCTGGATCTCGCCGACCCCGCCGCCGATCTCGAGGACGGTAGCCCCCTCGATCCCCTGGGACACGAGCCAGTCGACCATGCGCTGGGACGCGCGGTCGAGTCCACGCTTGCGGTAGCGGGCGGCCACGTGACGGGCGAACCTCGGTCCGAAGAACGTGTCGCATCCGCGCGGGTCACAGCAGCCGGCCATGCCCCGAGTATGCCGTGCCGTCCCCACCTCCCGGTCGATGTTTCCCCGCGTGCCCTGGGGCGCGGTGATACATCGAACCGGGAGGAGGTGGGGGTGGTCAGGCTCCAGCCGGCTGGTCCGACCTCGGACCGACCGGCCCGGCGGCGAGTGACACGCGGCGACTGCCCGCGAGCGTCTGGAAGCTCCGCGCGTAGGTCGGCACGACCGCCGCGTCGACGCGCGGGTCGGGCGCGACGCTGGTCGGCGCGGGAGTGTGGTGGTAGTCGGCCTGGACGCGTTCCGGCGTCACGTCGATGACGGTGAAGCCGTGCCGGACGCCGTCGATCCAGCGGATCCAGGGGTTGAGCAGCTGCGCGGCGCCGATCGCCTGGTTCGTCACGGCGACGACGACTTCCGGCGGCGACCCGGCCAGCTGCGGCGACCGGCTCAGCACCTCGAAGAACCCGTCGCTCGTCACTGACGGGCACACGAACTCGACGCCCGCCGAGGTGTACGCGGGGCTGCCCGGCCGTGCGGCCACCGGCAGGTCGCACGCGAAGGACGCGTGGATGTCGCCGGTCAGCACGACCGCGTCCCCGGCGTCCGAGCTCGCCTGCGCGGCAGCGTGGGTGAGCAGGCTCGTGCGGTCGGCCGTGTAGCCGTCCCACTGGTCGGCGTTGACGAAGGTCAAGCCCGGCGCCCCCAGTGCCGCGCCCGGGTAGAGCACCGGCGAGATCATGACCTGGTTGCCGAGGAGGTGCCAGGTGCGGCCCTCCTCGGCGAGGCCGTCCTGGAGCCACGTCATCTGCTCGGGCTCGGGAAGGTGGCGCAGCGGCGACGCGATGGCGCCGTCGATGGCCGGGTCGATCCCGACCGGCACGAACCCGTCGAACGGGACATTCGGCACGGTCACCTGGCGGCTGCGGTTCTGCCGGGTCTCGAGGATCGACAGGTCGCCGAGTGCGCCGTACGTGAACCGCTTGAAGAAGCGCGTTCCCTGGTGGGGCACCGACTGGTCGGGCAGCCGGAACGGCATCCACTCGAGGTAGGCCTGCATGGCCTGTGCCCGGCGCTGGAGGTAGTCGCCCTCCTCTGGCGACTGGTGGTTCTCGGCGCCGTCGGCCCACGCGTTGTTGGCGACCTCGTGGTCGTCGAAGATCGTGATCCACGGGTGCTTACGGTGCGCCTTCTGGGCGTCGGGGTCGGCCTTGTGGAGCGCGTGCCGGAGGCGGTAGCCGAGCAGGTCGATCGTCTCGGTCGCGGGCTGGCCGTCGCGGACGCCGATGAGCGCGGCCGGGCCGTAGCGGTCGGCGCCGTTGCCGTACTCGTAGATGTAGTCGCCGACGTGGAGGACGAAGTCGAGGTCGTTGCGATCGGCGATCGCGCGGTAGGCGGTGAAGTAGCCGCCGGTGTAGTTGCTGCAGCTGACGAGGGCAAGCCGCAGGGCGTGGACCTCGCCCGCGATGTCACCCGCGGTCTGCGTGCGCCCCACCTCGCTGAACTCGCCGAGCGACTGGAACCGGTACCAGTAGCGGGTGTAGGGGTCGAGGCCCGTGACGTCGATCTTGACCGTGTGGTCGCTGTCGGGAGAGGTCATGACGGTGCCGTGCGCGGCGAGGCGGGTGAAGTCCCGGTCGCGGGCGACCTGCCAGCGGACCGGGATCGGTCTGCCGAGTCCGCTTCCCGGGGTCGCCACCGGTTCGCCGGGACGAGCCGGCGGCGTGGCGCGGGTCCAGATGATGACGGAGTCGGCCGTCGGGTCGCCGCTGGCGACGCCGTAGCCGAAGATGCCACGACTGGCCGGCGCGGCAGCGGCGGCGGGGTCGAAAGCGCGGGGAAGCGCGAGGGCGGCGGTGGCCGCGGCCGCGCCCTTGAGCAGGGTGCGGCGGTCGACGGATGGCGGAGTCATGCTCCGGAGGCTATGCCCGTCGGACGGCCTCACGGGACCTTTCGGGCAAACGCTCGTTGACCGGCGGGTGGTCTCTGAGGGAGGGCCCGAGGACGTCGTCCCGGGGGCCGCCGAGGCCTGCGTATGCCGCCGGGCCGGGTCCCCGACGACTGTCCAGCGGGTGCCCGATTCGTTCCCCGATGCGAGATTCGCGACTTTCGGTCGCGCGAAATCTACGTCCCGACAAGGCAATTCGCGTGGTCGAGGTATCAGTCCGGGAGGTCGGCCCCCTGTCGTCAGGACATCGGAAACACACCAGGGGGAAACCACTCATGTCACAGCTCATCCTCGACCGACGCGGCACCGAGACCCGGTCCGCCGTCGAGACCCACTCCACCAGCGAGCCCCAGACCGCCATCGAGACCCGAGCCGGCGAGACCCGTGCGACCCGTGCGTCGAAGCCGACGCTCGTCGACCTCGCCATCGGGCACCTTCAGCGCCTGCTCGACGCCTACAGCGTCATGGCGCTGCGGATCAGCCTCGGCCTCGTCTTCCTCGGCTTCGGCGTCCTCAAGTTCTTCCCGGGGCTCAGCCCCGCGGAGGCCATCGCATCCGCGACGATCGACCGCCTCACCTTCGGCCTCGTCAGCGGGCGCAGCGCCGTCGTCCTGACGGCCGTCCTCGAGACCTTCATCGGCCTGACGCTCGTCTCGGGAAAGCTGCTCAGGACGGGGCTCGTCGTCCTCGCCGGGGCGTTCGTCGGGATCCTCTCGCCGCTCGTCCTCTTCTTCGACGAGCTCTTCCCGCACGGCCCGACGCTGCTCGGCCAGTACGTCCTCAAGGACATCGTCCTCGTCGCCGCCGCCCTCGTGGTGGCTGCCGCCGCCCTCGGGTCGCGCCTGCGCTCCGACTCCGGAGCCTGAGGGGACCTGTCATGACGACCACCACGTTCGACGCCCGCGAGCCGGACCGCACGAACTCCAACGCCGGCAGGTACGACGCGCCCTGGGACTACACCAAGCGCACCGGACTGCTCGCCCCGAGGGCCGAGACCCATCGCTTCCCTGCCCCGATCTACCTGCGCGCCGACCGGGTTCGTGAGGAGCGCACCGTCGCACAGCAGGCGCTCGCGGCATCCGACCGCACGTCCTCACGGCGGATCGGCGCGGCCGCAGGAGCCGTGCTCGTCCTGCTCATCGGCCTGGCCGCGCTCTACCTCACGGGGCTCGGGTCCGACAGCTCGCCGATCGGGCAGATCGTGACGCTCGAGGCAGCCGTCGTCGTTGCCGTGCTCGCCTTCGTGGGGCTGCTCCGCCGGCGCAGCGTCGCGCACGAGCAGCTCGAGGCGCGGGCCAGGCTCTACGACGTCAGGCTCGCCGAGCTCCAGCGCGAGGCACAGCGGATGTCGGCCCAGCGCCCGTCGCCACAACGCCCGTCGCCACAGGGGGCCTCGGCCCACCGGCTCACGGCTGCACGGGCCTGAGCTCCTCTCGCCGAACCCCGAGACCTGAACCCTGCTACCTGCACGCCCAGGGAGCAGGGTTCAGCCAGGTCCGTCCGTCTCGATGACCGAGAGGATGTTGCCCGACGGGTCGGTGAACCAGGCGATGAGCGGACCGCCCCCGCGGAAGACGCCCTTGGCGTCGGTCTCGGCGGGCGTTCCCTCGTAGTGCTCGAACCGCACGCCCCGCGCCGAGAGCTCGTCGACGGCCGCCTCGATGTCGGCGACGGGGAAGTTGAGGATCGTGTACGTCGCCGGGACGTGGTCGGGCTTGGGGTAGACGATGGTCGGCCGGTCGGGCGCGAGGTGCAGAGTGAGCATCCCGTTCTCCTCCGTGACCCGCAGGCCCAGCGTGTCCCCGTAGAAGGTCTTGGCTGCAGCGACGTCCTTGACGGCGAAGCCGCTGAACGCCTTCGAGCTCTCGAGCATGAGGGTCCCCTTCGTCCGATGGTCCGCAGCGATGGGTGAGACCGCGGCCCTCTCCAGTGTGGGCCCGCTCCGCCGGTCCTGAACAGGGTCATCGCCTGCGAACGCCACGGCGCGGTCGGCTCGGCGGATGTCCACCACCTCAACGGACGTTCTTCAGCCTCCCCCAGGCGTGCCAGCTCGAGATCTCGATCCACGCGCTGACGCGCGGGCGGTCGCGCACGGCATACGGCTTGCCCGTGTAGTGCGTTGCGATCCGGTCGATGTCGACGAGCCCCTCGTCGTCGAGCAGCTCGACGACCCGGCCCTGGATGCTCACGTGCGTCAGCCACTCGGAGGGGTCCATCGCGCTGAGAGCCACGCGCGGCTCGGAGCGGAGCCATTCGAGGCGCTTGCGGCCGGCGTCCATGTTGACGAGGATGCGGCCCCCGTCGAAGAGGTACCACGTCGGCACCGACACGGGCTGCCCGTCGGGCCGGACCGTGGAGATCGTGGCGTGCCAGGGGTGGGCGAGCGCATCGGAAACGGCTTGGGGCAGTGGCGGTTTCGACACGGCACCTTCCTCTCGTCGACCGGCCGGAGCGCCCACACCCGGGCGCGACCGTTCCAACGTACGCCTGCCGGTCCCGCCTCGGGGCACCTCTGAGGTCGCGGCACGGCTGTGGACGCGGCACGGCTGTCGACGTGGCAGCTCAGCGCTGCGTCCACGTCCCGCGGCGCAGCTCGCCCGTGAAGTCGGTCAGCACCGCCTCGGCGAGCGCCGCCGTGAGCTGCCGCCCGCGCACGCTCTGCGGGTGCCGGACCGCGTGCCGCGCCTCCCGGTATGCCGGGTCGCCCGCTCCCAGCCGCCGGCGCAGCGCCGCGCGCGCCTCCTCACCGACGTCGAGCGTGAGGGAGAGCGAGACCGAGTGCCACTCCAGCCAGGACTCCTCCTGGGGCCAGTCCTCGAGGACGAGCGCGGCCGCCGTCTGGAGGTCGAGGCGGGTGATCCAGTCGGCGAGCACCCGGGCCCGTCCGGCCGCGGAGTCGGGCCACTCGACGATCGCGCGCGAGGCGCCCTCGTCACCCCACTGCCGGTCCTCCAGGACACCAGGCGCGACGACCGTGAGGCTGTTGCCGCCCTCCCAGCTGACGGGGGCGCCTCCTGAGTCGCTGAACCACGTCGACCGCGCGATCTCCTCACCCGAGAGCGCGTCGCCCTCGGGCGTGAGGACGGCCCACCGCCACCGGCGGCCGGCCCGGACCGCCGTGAGCGAGCGGCCGTCGAGCGTGCAGCGGACGCCGTCGTGGGGGCCGGGGACACCCTCGCCAGCGGAGGGTACCCGGAGCAGCGCGAGCAGCTCACGGTCGTCGAACCCGGGCGCGGCGTACTCCGTCTCGGCATCGGCTCGGATGGTGTGCAGCGCGGAGGTCGCCGCCACCGCGCCGGCGGCGGTCGCATACCGTCCGACCACGGTCGATCTCCACGGCCCGGAGCCGCGGGAGACGTGGGCGACGACGGAGAGGCCACCGGCGGGACCGGCAGGGTCGGCGGGCTGAGCGGGGTCGGCGGGCTGAGCGGGCTCGGCGGGGCCGGCAGGACCGTCGCTCTCCGCCATGACGAACCAGCGCTCCCGGCGCCCGGACGGGAGGGTGCGCCGCATGGACAGCACCGTGCCCTCGGGCGCCGGCGGCCACACCCCGGTGAGGAGGTCGGCGAGGGTGTCGCCCAGGCGCTCGTGATGCCGGGCCGTCCCAGGCGGTGGCGCGAGGTCGGCGACCGACCCGGCCGACGCCGCCGACCAGAAGGACCCCACCGACCCGACCGCGACCGTCGGTCCGCCGGAGAGGCCGGGCACGACGAGGACGCCCGACTCGGCCGCCGCGGCGGACCATTCGATCCCGGCTGCGACGACGTCGTGCGGTGCCCATCGGTGCGCGTCGAAGGCTGACGCAGAGGCGGGGTCGCCGCCGAGCCGGGTCCAGGCTCGGACCTGCTTCGGTCGCCAGGCGGCGGGCCACCCGGCCGCGACGTCTGCCTCGTGTTGCGCCTCGGCCCGCGCCCGGGCCTCCCGCGCACGGGCGGCCGCCACCTCACGCG